>JAZSII010000172.1:0-4379 GCA_045533725.1 Acetatifactor sp.
AAGGAATTCTCTTGGTAGTCCAATCCCCCAATCACACCTTCCCGGAAATCCGCTCTGTGTGTAATCAGCTTCATAGCTGTTGTAATCGCTTCCCCAGAAAAGTCAAAGCCATGAATATAGGCTCCTGTTTTCTTTTGCAGAAACCTAAGCATCTTACCATTTCCACAACCGATATCCAGAACATGTACATTCTCCTCGGAAGGAATGTACTCCAAAATCCTATTTATCTGGGTAATATCGCTAAATCCGTCCTGGGAAAAATCCTCACCAAAAGCATCCTTACAGAATGCCTGAAAGACAAGAGAACCCGCTACCATCTTATAAAATTCTTGGTACGCATCATAAAATAATAATTTTGACTTATTCACACTGCTTCCTCTCCGGAAAATTACTTGCTTGAAATCTTCTTCAGCATCTCCTCCGCAAACCGCTTCGCCAGGGCCTCCTGTAACTCCATCGTCTGTCCGGTGGCATATTCCTTGAGGGCAGCTGCTATCAGCTCTGAAAAGCCGTCTGTCAAAGTTTCATGGTCTTTCTCAGGCAGTTGCCTGCGCATCCACTCTCCCCCTTCTTTCTTGGAGAGAATCAGTCCTTCCTCCTTATAGCCCAGCACCCGGCACAGATTCAGGATGATATACATGGGACTATCTAAAATATCTTCCGCTGCGCCCTCGATGTCGCACCAAATACTATCCATGTAAGCGTCCCTGCTTACCTCTGCAAACACTTCCCGGATTGCCTTGCCGTAAAGTGCCTGGCCCCTGTGATAGAGAATGGTGAAATGAGCCGCCAAATCCTTGTCCGTGCCCTTCATCTTGGCTACATAATCCTCCGGATCGGTCTGATACCAATTCAAATGTGCCACGGAAAAATGCAGCTCAAAGGGCGTAGGATACACAAAGGGCCTGCAGACCGCTTCCCTCACGATGCTCAGCTCCAGTCCCTTCTCCGACGCCTGTTTATTCAGCTCCACCACCATATCCATAAACTGCCTCTTGGCAG
Source organism: Acetatifactor sp. (assembly GCA_045533725.1). GTDB lineage: Bacteria > Bacillota > Clostridia > Lachnospirales > Lachnospiraceae > Acetatifactor. The sequence continues at coordinate 1,003 of JAZSII010000172.1, forward strand.
TGTCATTTACCTCATCCTTCACTACCAGTATCAGGTCAATATCACTTTTCTCCGGATTGAAGCACCCCATCACAGCCGAACCGTGAAGGTAGATACCGTTCAAGTTGGGGCCTAAGATATGGAGGCTTTCTGCCACAAAATAATCTAATAATCCTTGTATTTTATCCATAATTTTTCTCCAATGCCATCACATAAATCTGGCAGGGATTGGCCTCGTCCCATAGAGTAGGGAAGACCTCAAACTCCTGAAAGCCCAGCGACAGATAAAAGTGATTGGTCCTATCGTAATCCTCGTAAACTCCCATCTGCACCGTCTTCACCTGCAGGAATGAATAGCCCTTTTCATAGGCAATCTGCTTTGCCTGCAAAACCAACTTCCGGCCGATACCGCTTCTGTGATACTCCTCCAACACACCCATAACTGCCAGCTCCACCGTGGCTTTGCCGGTTTCCTTCAGACACAAGAAGCCTATGGGCTTTTCCTCATCATAGGCACAAAGGCAAATCTGCTCTGCACTCTCTCTGATATACTGCTCTCTGCCCTCTTCCTGCTCAAACCAAGTCGGAAGACTCTCCAATATATAACAAACCACCCGCTTTTTCTCTTCGGGATGTTCTATTTGTGCTATTTTCATCTATTAATTATCTCCTCTGCGTCTCGTAATATCTTCTCAAGAACTCCTGCATCCTTCACTTCCGGAAATGCTTTCGGTACTATAGGCTCCTTCCCGTAATCGGTAAGTGTAAGCTTAAACCACTTCACACTTCTCCATTCCCCTAATTTATAGCCCACATTCTCAAAAACGCCCACTGTATCAAAGCCGTATGCCGCATGAAACGCTTCGCTCTTAGGATTTGGTGTAGTCACACCGGCAAAAGCGGTATAATATCCCTGTAGTCTCAAGGTTTCCACTGACACCTGATACAACGCCGTAGCTATATGTTTTCTATGAAACTTCGCATCCACGTATATGGACAAATCTGCTGACCATTGATACGCCGCCCTTTCTCGGTGTTTTGATGCATAAGCATAACCTGCCACAGCACCGTCTATCTCACAAACCAGCCAGGGAAAGCGAACCAATGTATTCTCTATTCTTCGTTCAAATTCCTCTACATACGGCACCTCTGTCTCAAAGGTAACGGCCGTATTCTCTATGTACCATTTGTAAATCTCTAAAATGGCTGCCCCATCCTTAGGAGTCGCCACTCGGATTCTAACCTTACTCATCTCTTGCACCCCTTCTCTTACTGCTTATTACACATACGCCATAATCACTGCAATTACGATGGCCGGCAAGAGGTTTGCCACTCGCACCTTTTTGCCCCAGACCAGATTTACGCCCACACAGAAGATCAGTATGGAGCCTACCATGGATAGATTCGCCAGTGCCGGCTCTGTCATAATCGGCTTGATAAAACCTGCCAACAATGTCACCGTCCCCTGCAAAATCGCCACGGGGATAGCAGAAAAGGCACAACCCTTACCCATGGCACCGGTCATCACCAGAATAATAATTAAGTCCAACACCGCCTTGGTGGCCAGGATGGAATAATCTCCGAAGATACCATCCTGAATAGCACCCACGATAGCCATGGCGCCGATGCAAACCGTCAGTGAAGCGGTCACAAAAGCATCTACGAAATTCGCTTCTTTCTCATTGCCGGTCTTTCTCTTAAGCCATTCGCCAAAGCGCTCAAACTTATCTTCCAGATTAATAAACTCTCCAATCAACGCCCCCAGCACCAGCGACAGGACAATTAACATAGACTGCCCGCTGACAACAGATGTGCCCTTCACAGTCAGCATTCCTTCCAACGCCCCTGCAATCCCTAAAAACAGCACACTGACACCGCACGCCATATTCAGCGTCTCCTGATACCGTTTGGAAAGAAATCCTCCGCAAACCTTTCCCAGCAGACCACCTGTTATAATCGCCGCAACATTGATTATCGTGCCTAAACCAATCATTTTCTACCTCACTACATTATCAAAATAGATTTCTTTTAAAAAACTACAAATAACTCTTAAATCCATCCCTTGTCAATTCATAATCTACAGATGACTGCAACTCGCCCAGCTGATTCTTCCAAGAATCCATATTTACACGCACCTTTTGGAATCCCAGCTGCTCATAAACATGCTGGGCCCGCTTATTGTTCAGGTTGGTATCCAGACATATTTTATCATATCCCAATTCCTCAAACAAACCCTTGATAAAGAGACTCAACACTACTTTACCGATTCCTCTGTTCTGCATGTCCGCCTCACAAATCTTAATCCCCATTTCGCAAGCCTTTTCGTTCATACGTATGTAATTCATTTCTCCGATAGGCCTATCCTCATACTCGATGATATGCCTGCAAGTATTTTGAATATCCTGTGCCTTCAACTTCTCAACTACCGCCTCGCGAGTGGTCCCCAAACCATTAGGGAATCCCGCATGTGCCATTACCAAACCATCATTCCACCATGCGCAAAGCAGCTCTGCATCTGCAGATGTAGCCTCCCTGACAAATATTTTATTATGTTTTAAATTCATTATTCTTCACTCCCAATGTTGAAACTTATCTACTTTCCAAATTCCAGTTCTACCACAATTCCATAATGATCACTGGCACACATCTGTGTATCTTCATAACTTTCCGTTCCAAAAATGGAAAGCTCGTTCATATCAATATCATCCCAACTTTCCATCACATAAATTCGATCCGCAACCATGGGAACAGAAATCGTTTCCTGTCCACGCCACCTGGGATTTTTAATAAAATCCAATGTTGGCACTAGATCAATACCCTTTCTCACGCAATAGCCGGTTTGTAAATCGTTCCAATATAAATTAGACTCTTCGCCATCAATAGTCTGGTCTCCTAAAAGATATCTATTTACGCTGGAATTCATATTCCCGTTAAAATCTCCCAGTAGCACATAGAAATCTGCCTCCTCTTGGACATGAATAAATCTGTCAACTGCTACTATTTGTTTTTCCTGATTTTTCACGGAATCCCATGGCAGATGCACATTTGTGATAGAGATTAATAGTCCATTTTTCTGAACCACCACATTAAGTGCATTACTACAAGCATACTCTTCAGAATAATGCAAAAAAGTTTCTTCCTTTAAAGGAATACGACTAAGTATAGCAAGCCCTTCCTCTTCTCCGGAATAGGCATAAAAACAACTATATGGATATACCTTATCCTTCCTTAAAACCTGTTCATAAAAATTTCTTGTCACTTCTTGAAGCCCGATGATATCCGGCCTGGCTTTATGTATTTCGTTTAATATTTTCTCTGCTCTTTTATCCTGACCTGCATCATCATTCCAAATATTATATGTTGCTATTCGCAATACACACTGTTTCATCTTTTCACCT
>JAZSII010000011.1:0-2759 GCA_045533725.1 Acetatifactor sp.
TCCCCCAAACCGCATTAAAAAGTGTTTCTTTATGAATTACCTGTTCAGGATGTTTCATAAAATAATATAAAATATCATATTCCTTGCCGGTTATGGAAATCTCTTTACCGGCTTTCGTTACCGTTCTTGATGCAACATCCACGGTAATATCCTTATACACAAGCAGTTCCTTATCTTCCGCCATCCCATAGGTTCTGCGGAGAATTGCCTTTACCTTGGAAGATAAAACAGGGAAAGAAAAGGGCTTATCCAAATAATCATCCGCCCCTACATCAAGGCCCAGTATTTTACTTTGATCATCTGTTCTGGCACTCATCATAAGCACCGGAATACTATGTTTCTGCCGAATAATCTGGAGAATTTCATAACCGTCCATTCCCGGAAGCATAACATCAAGAAGCAGCATTTTATATGCTGCCTTCTCAACGCACTCCAACCCCTCTTTGGCACTTTCTTTCCAATCCACGCTAAAACCGTCTTTCTTCAGAAAGTCACAGATTAAAGTTCCCAATTCCTTATTATCTTCAATTACTAAAATGTCAGTCATAATAATTCCCCACATCCAGAAACTCCGGCTTGTCCACTACGCCTTCGTCCCCCGTGAATGCCACCTGAATATTGCCCGTAGCATAGTCAATCAACACGATATGTACCACACCCTGTCTGTGCACATTCTCCACCTCATACTGGTCGGTTTGCTCCTGCGTTATCATCTCTTTCACTTCAGCTACCGTAAAGTTCTCCTCGGCAGCCACCCAATCATTGTACTTGGCAAAGCGCACCAGATTCGCCACAGAACCCGTAAAATCATCTTTATTGCCAGCTGTCATATAAGAATTCAGTACGCAGAGACTGTCCTCACTCTCCCAGTTAAGACCTTCCATAATGGGAGTATCTGCATCTCGCAGAACAGAAAATCCATCTCCCGCTTCCGTAACTTCCCGAACACAATTTTCTGCACAATAGGAATGCTCGGCATCTGTAATAATCAGGTTATGGCACCATGTATAATCACCGCTGTTTGCTACCATATAATTCCCTAAATCCGTTGCATTGTCATATTCCTCCAATGCATACCGGATATCATAAGTGTAACACTTTTTCCCTTCAGATACAAAGGGATAATCCGATGCTCCAACATCCAGAATTGCCACGAAAACACCATCATCATTTATTGCAGAAATCGTAGTGTAAATTCCCAGCATTCCAATGGTTATAACGCTTCTTTCTCCCTTTACCATATGAGTCACTGCATTGACCTTACCCATTTGATTTTCACTGCCCAGATTCCATTCCAGACTTCTTAACGTAATACCCTCACCGGTTTCGGTTTTACTTCCCCAAAGGGACAGTGCACTACAAGAAGTAGGACGCAGGGCATCCGGTATCATCTGGACAATCACGGCTTCTTCATAACTGATTTTACCATTCTCCACAAAGCCGTTTTCCCCATTTGAAATGGTGGTTGCAAAAGCCATAATTTCTGTCCTGTAATCCTCCGGTATGGATGACAGTAACACATTCATTCTTTCTTCCAAAACTGCATAATCAATACTCTGTCCAGAAAACGCCAACCTTATATTCTCATAAATATACGGCTCCATACTCTCCTCATACGCTGGAAAAGCTTTCAGCACCGTATCAGCATATGCCTCGCCTACTTCTTCCGGAGTTCCACTCTCATAATCCAACGTCACGTCATAATAATCCGGATAAACCAGAATAGTGCACAAGCCATCCTCTGACACAAAAGTCTCTTCCACATTCTGCTTTACACCTTCATTGGTATACGCATACTCTTCTTCCGTGAGATAATTCCCTACAGGTTGTAACCCATAATTTTCATTATCGTTATCTTGATTTACGATTACCTCGCCCTGTGTGTTACAGGACGTCAAAGTTATAAGCATTATTAAAAGCACACTAAGACTACGAGCTTTTTTTATCCATTTATTCATCACGAATCCTCCAGATTTGTATTCTGTTCACTGCCTGTAATACGGTCAGCATACAAAGTGCAATCAGCAGAATGACACTAACCGGCACAATCACATAATTAGCCCAAAACAGGGTAATCATCTCAAATTCACATACGTGGATAATATGATTTACAATATTACCTATCACATAATTTCCGATTGTTTTACTAAAAATAATTGCCACAACATAAGATGCCGCCACCAACAAAAGCATTCTGAACAGATGCCAACATTTTATTACTCCATTTTGAAAGCCTATGCTTTTCAGTACTGCCACATCTCCTGTTTCTTCTTCCATAAAAATATTCTCATACAATATGGTAATGAGACTGAGCACCACAGCCACTACTACGGATACTACCAGAATCAACAGATTAAACATGGAACTAAAACCTGCAAAGAATTCATCATAAGCGTCTTTAGAGCCCTTAAACTTTATTTCGTCATCCGTAAACAATGCATCCATTCTGTCATAGTATTCCTGATATTCTGATTCCGGACAATCTAGTTTATATTGATACAGCGCATTCCCTGTAGATACAGCACCCTCAAATGCTTCGCTCATAATAATGGGAGCAACACCCCAGCTCTGTCCGTCAAAAAATGCGGTTACCACAAACTCTTCCTGCACCTTTTCATAGGATATATGGTCGTCAGTATACTTGTCGTATTCGATGGTAATAATATCTCCTAATTCAATTCCCGCCTGCTTGGCAGTATAATACGCTATTGCCACCTCATTCTGTAGCATAGGTGCCGTTCCGCCTTCCACATAGATAA
>JAZSII010000167.1:0-4927 GCA_045533725.1 Acetatifactor sp.
TTCCGTCACTGTCTGTTTCCAAGCCCTTCCTTCAAAGGAATCATAGTATTTTCCGGGCAGGTACATATTTGTCATCAAACTCCGATTGCCGGAAACATGCATAATTTCACGACGTTCCTTGGAAACCGAGTCCCCAATTCCTGCGTTCTCCGAAAAACCGGTCAAAAAGGACCCAAAGTCCTCCTTACCCTGTCTGTTATTATTTTCAAACCAAACCGTAAATTTTTCATAGAGATTGTTGTAAATCTTCTTTGCAAATGCCCAATCGTAGGGTTCTTCCCTATAGGGTGCAAAGCACAAAACCAATACATATAAACCCAAAAACGGTACAAGCCACATAATATACCCTTGTCCGTCCCGGGATTTTGTCTTGTTCCAGCCGTACCTGATTCTCTCAATTACACAAATCAGAATATAGCAAAAGATAAGTGCAACACCCATCTGCTCTATATGTATTTTCTTTACCATGCAGAAAAATAAGAGTCCCAGTAAAACAACTGCAGCAAATTCTTTAATTACTCTGCTCTTGTGAGAAATAACCTGAAACAGATAGCAGCTGAGTACCACCCATAAAACCTGTATCAGCTCATATCCTAAAATCCATTCTTCTGCATAATCTTTCCGAAAAATAATCCATTGGAAATAATTTGAGAAAAAACCTTCTATCCTACCCGCACCCAGAAAAGGTACCAGAACCGTCCCGCATAGTCCCAACAGTACCAGTCCCATCACTTTCCCTTTTACAGTGCCGTAATTTATCCACGTCAAAAGCATAATTGCCACTATTACCAAAAACCAGTGCCAACTGCTCAGATTCCGGATACCCAAGTGATTGCCAAATCCTTTAATTACTACTCCCGTCAACAATAGCACAAAAAACATGCGGTAGAATATAGGGGACAGGGCAACCCAAAACTTATTTTTCATAGTATTTCCTCCAAATTGCCCTCCACAGGTATCCCGATAATTCTCAATCGTTCATTTGCCTGTTTCGCATATTCCTCTATATTTTCGTCCGTTACCAAATACAATATGACGTAAAATCCTTCTTCCGTCATAGATTGTAGTAAGCCCATGAGCTCTTTCCTAACTTCATGTAGCACAATCAGAACCGTTTTGCAATTTGCAAATTCCCGGTTCTGCTTAAATTGTCTTAATATTATTTCTACGTCTTCCTTTGCATCAAAAGCAATATTGGCAGTCTGGTGATACCATTCATCAAACTGACTTAATCCCTGCACCTGACTCAGATTTACTCCGTTCTGCCCGCAGAGAACAGAATAACCTATATTTTTTCCTGCAAAAAATACACCCAGCGCCAATACAAGCTCCAGAATCTGATTTTCCAGGGGCAAATACTCATTTTCCCTGTCACTGTACCTTTTGGTATCATAAACAATCATAAGGTCTTGTTTACGTTCACCCAACATATTACGTGTTTTCAACTTCTGTTCTCTGGCGGATGCTTTCCAATGAATCCTTTTCAGAGGGTCCCCCGGGACATAATCCCTGGTAACCACATCTGCCACGGTCCGGTTAAAAAACACCTCGTTAATACTCGGATTAAAAATATCCTTAATACTCTCCAATTCACTCTTGTAAATAATTCTGGGATAAACCACAGCCTTAATGGTTCCCGGATTTTTGTATCTAAAACGAAACAGTCGCAAAAAATCCGTTATGGTAATTTCCTTTACTCCCACCTCATATTCCCCACGATATTTACAAATCATGGAAGATTGATAGGTGTACTTATCTCCCGGCAAAAGTTCATATTCCTCACCATCCGGCATATCCGTTACATGAGAAAAATCCGAAAACAGACTTACACTCAACCCGGCAAATGCAAAATAAGTTTCATTCTGTAAAACAAAGAAATACGGCATGGGTTGCTTACTCACAATGATACGACTCTCTATCTCCTGATAAATTCGAAATTGCATATACACAAAAAGCAGATAAACAATAGAAATCACCGGTATGAACGTAATAGCCCAAAAGAAACCATAGCTGATTGTACCACCAAAAAAGGAAATTCCCACCAGGGATAAAATCCACAAAAGGAAAACAATTCCTCTTCTCCACTTCATATTATGCTTCTCCTATACGGGTACCTTTGCTTTTACAATCAAACCGCGCACCAATGCTTTCACGTCACTCTTCATCATTTTTGCCTCTGATGTCAGCGATAATCTGTGCGCCATAATCTCCGGCGCCACATACTTCACATCATCCGGTTTCACATAATCTCTCTTTTGCAAAAAAGCATAAGCCTGTGCGGCACGTATCATTGCAAGCATCCCTCTGGGGCTGATGCCGTACAGGAAACTTTTTTCATTTCTGGTCAGTTCCACCATATCTCCCGCATAACCAATGACACTTTCCTTAACCTCTACTTTTTCTACTGCCTTGATTAATTCCAAAACTTCAGAGGTTGTACATACCTTCTCAAGGTTCTGGTAAGTCTCTCCTGCCAGGAATTTGGTGGCCATCAATACTTCCTGCTCTTTCCCGGGATATCCCACGGAAATACGCATCATAAATCGGTCCATCTGCGCTTCCGGTAAAGGATAGGTTCCCATGAATTCTACCGGGTTCTGAGTAGCGATTACCATAAATGGCTTCGGTAACTCATAGGTTGTTCCGTCCACAGTCACTTGATTTTCCGCCATAGCCTCTAACAAGCTTGCCTGTGTCTTGGGTGAAGTACGGTTAATCTCATCCGCTAATAAAATCTGATTCATAACCACTCCGGGACGATACTCAAACTCACCGCTCTTCATATTGTAAACAGACATTCCCACGATATCTCCCGGTAGCGTATCAGGCGTAAACTGAACTCTTCCCATGCTGCAATCTATAGCCTTTGCCAACGCTCTGGCAAGGGTTGTTTTACCTACACCGGGCACATCCTCCAATAAAACATGTCCACCTGCAAGAAGGCAAATGAGTACCTTTTCTACCACATCCTCTTTGCCCACAAATACGCTGTTTACTGCCTCTTTGATTTTATCCGCAATACCATATAATTTCTCCATAATCCGCCTCAACCTTTCCCAATCAAGTCCATTTATACATTATCTTTAGTATACATTCTTTGCCTTGTTTTGAACAGTATTTTTTATCATTCATTCAGACATAATTTTAACAAAAAGAGATGCCTGGTGGACCGCCCCCGGCATCTCCTTTTTGTTTATTTATTTTATTGCTGTATTACTCACATTTATTGCGCAATTCTTCCCATCTTCTGTCCACTTCTGCCTGGAAAGCAACCAACAATTCTTCATTGCCGGGCTTAAATAAATGCTTAAAACGTCTCTGGGGACGAAGGAAATCTTCCAACGGAAGCTTCTTCTTGGGTGCATAGCTCAAAATCCACTTACCGTCTATTACCTCAAACAAAGGCCAGTAGCAGGTTTCCACAGCCAGCTTACACATATTCATCATCTCCGAAGGCTCATAGCCCCAGCCACGAGGACAGGGTGATAATACATTTAAGAAAGCTGCACCGGGAGTGTAAATGGCCTTCTCTGCCTTGGTATATAAATCCTTAAAATTGCTTGTATAGGTACTCTGACCCACATAAGGAATGTGATGCTCTGCCATAATAGCCGCCAAATCCTTACGAATCTGCACCTTACCGTTAGATACCTTACCCGCAGGTGTAGTGGTAGTATCTGCATACTGGGGTGTAGCAGAAGAACGCTGGGTACCGGTATTCATATACGCACCATTGTCGTAGCATACATAAACCATATCATGTCCACGCTCCATAGCACCTGACAAGGACTGGAAGCCGATATCATAGGTACCACCGTCACCACCGAAGGTAATGAACTTATATGTATCATCTATTTTGCCTTTTTTCTTAAGTACTCTGTAAGCAGTTTCTACACCGGAAAGAGTAGCTCCGGCATTTTCAAACGCATTGTGGATATAGCTATCTTCATAAGCAGTATAAGGATACATGAAGGTAGAAACCTCCAAACATCCGGTTGCATTACCGATAACCGCTTTATCTCCTTCGCGTAAAGCACGAAGTACTGTACGAACTGCAACCGTACCGCCGCAGCCTGCGCACATTCTGTGACCGGGCGCCAGACGCTCCGGCTTATTCATGACTTCTTTAAAATTATATGTAGATTCCATGTGATATTTCCTTTCCATCCTAACCGAACTTCAATTGCCGGTCATTCACTGTTTATTTAGATCTTAAACCGATGTAATCGTAGTTATCCGTAATTTCATGAGTTTCTGCGATTTTCTCCAGACGATTGTAAATGTCTTCGAAATCCTGCACGGTAATATCACGACCACCCAAGCCATAGAAATAGTTTACTGCTTCCACATCAGACTTTGCCTGATACAATGCTGCGCGCACTTCGGCACCCAAAGGTCCGCTGGTTGCTGAGAACATTTCACAGCGGTCCATAATTGCCACTGCTTTTACTTTGGAAAGTGCCTTTGCCAATTCCTCCTCCGGGAAGGGACGGAACACACGAATCTTGATTAAACCAACCTTCTTGCCTGTAGTTGCACGAATCTGCTCGATAGCCGCCTTACAGGTACCTGCAGCGGAACCGATGATAACAATAGCGTATTCTGCATCTTCCATGCGATATTCTTCAAAGAAACCGTACTTTCTGCCGGTCATCTTTTCAAACTTCTCTGCCATGTCCAAGATAACCTGCTTTGCATTCATCATAGCCTGTCTCTGGGCACGCTTGGTCTCCATGTAGTAATTGGATACTGCGTAAGGACCTACGGACATCTTTTCCTCGGCGTTAAGTAAATAATGCTCGGGCTCGTATTCACCCACGAAATCCTTTACCAAATCATCTTCTACCAAAAGGATATTCTCCACACCATGACTGGTGATGAAGCCATCCTGACAAATCATAATAGGTAAATGTACATCCTTATGCTC
>JAZSII010000252.1:0-2532 GCA_045533725.1 Acetatifactor sp.
ATTGTAATTATGGTCAGCACCATGGCCCCCAGGCAGGTCCACCGACGCAGCCTTACATCATCCTTTATAAATCCCGCCAGCAAAAGAACGGCACCTGCATAAGCACCCAGCATGGATATCTCGAATTCTTTCACGCCCAGCAAAATCAAACCGATAACTGCCGGTGCGCAATACAATGCTCTCCACTTATTGCTTATGTATTTTTGCGCTATTCCTGCCAGAATGTACAGCAGAATGGCACCTATAATCATTACTGCTATAAATATTTTATCGTATAAAATCATGGTTGGTCTCCTTCATATTGTACTTCAGAGCCTCATTCGTAAAACCGCCTCTTCGAGGCTTTCCTTTTGCGAATGTATGGCTTCTCGCCATATAGCTTCCTAAAAACAGGTTGTTTCAAGCAAGCTTAAACAGCCTGTTTTATAGGAAGCTGCACGGCTCTGAAGTGTTAGTTCATATCATCATTCTTAAAGAACACATATCCCAGATACAGTGCTGCTACTCCGACTCCCACGGATGCAACCACGGTTCCCCATATAGTGCCTGCACTAAGGGACGCATCAAATATGTAGTTCAAATCTCCCCCAAGTCCGTACGTAGCCCATTTGCTTACCATGCCAAGCAAGGTCAGATTGGTGATCCCTAAAAATACAGAGTTAACGGAAATGGTTGTACCGCTTGCCAGCATCATACTAAACATAAACACCACATATCCAAGCCCCATAACCACATAGGGATTCCTTGTTAAAAAGGTTAAAAATGCAAATTCACACACCATTCGAAGATACACAAGAAGCATAAGCAACCAGCGAAACAATACCTGAGAAAACGCCACCTTTGGCCCCCAACCATACAATACAGCATATATTCCCACGGGCAGAATGGTGAAGAAAAGAGCTCCCACACCTCCGACCACAGCTGCCGCAATGACACGTCCCAGATAAACCTCATACCTTCTGTGCCCTATCATCAACTCGTAATTATGGGTTTTGTCCATAAAATCCGCTCCGCAGATTTCCGCAGTCACAAGAATCAGGAAAAACATGGTAAATGTAGATGTCGCGCTTCCGTTCGTAGCAAAGAACTCTCCCGCCGGAGTAGGTTCCACCGTTCCAAGCCAAATCGGCAACATAGCAACCAACACCTGCATCAGCAGAGTAACTGCTATAATGTACTTTATTACCTTATCTTTTCTAATCTGAAAAAATTGTGCTTTAACAATATTTTTCATACTACCCTCCATGCGTAACGCACACGCGCCTACGCCATCATATTCAAAACTAATTCATATCACATTTCTTAAAATAACGATAACCGATGAGCAGACACGCCACACCGATAAACAGGGAAATTCCTACGGTTCCCCAGATGAACCCTGTTTCCAGTGCCGTATCATACACAATCACATCCTGATTATCAATGTAACCAAAACTACTTTTATCCAAAACCAAAAGTCTGGTAACATTGGTGAAAGCAAAATGCACCCCCAGTCTTACCTTTGTCATCAGGGCCTGCATCGTCTCAATTACCAAGGTAAAATAATACATCATAAAACCAATAATCATGGCCATATAACAGTTACGCATAATCACGGAAAGCAAAACGCACTCGCAAGCAAAGCGAAACAGCGGAAACAGTACCAATACATGACGTAATACCACGCCACCCATGTCCGTATCAATACCCCAGCCGTTTACGATTCCAAAAAACAACAGGGGCACAAAAAGTAATACCAGTACTGTTATCAGACACCACTTCATACTCACAATTACGCGGCTCCAATATACCTTTGCCCGACTATGTCCAGCCATCAATTCATAATTTAAGGTCTTATCATTAAAGTCCCAGCCTACAATACGGCATGTGAGAAGCGCTACCAATATGCCTGTTACAATGGTACACATCTCGCCATTCTTGCGAGCCGCCGCACCCCCGGTTATCTCACTGAATTTACTGCCGGCCAGAAAATCTCCCCAGAAAGCCACCAAGAACAACGCTCCTATAAGGAGAATATAATAAATTCCGTTATCTCTTTTTATTTGATACTTTTGCGCCTTTATCAGGTTCCACATTTTCCTCACCACCTACCATATTCATATAGTACTGCTCCAGATTTGCCTCATTCATATGTAGCAACGTAGGTACCACACCACCCTCGTAGAGAGCTTTGGAAATGGTGCGTACATCCTCCAATTGCTCAAACAGTCTGATACTGCCGTCACGCTCCACTTCAAATTCCTTCACGCCCAGCTTCTCCTGCAAAATAGTCAGCGCCAAAGGGTTGTTATCCGTGCCGATGTGATAATACTCTTTACAGATACGCTTCAGATCCCTTGCAGATACGTATTCCAAAAGCTTGCCCTTATTAATAAACAAATAGTCCGTACACAGCAGGGAAAGCTCGCTCAAAATATGGGAGGATATGAGTATGGTAATGTGTTCTTCCCGGTTTAACTTCAAAAGCAGTTCACGGATTTCCACGATACCCTCAGGGTCCAAGCCGTTTACCGGCTCATCCAGTACCATGAG
>JAZSII010000243.1:0-5057 GCA_045533725.1 Acetatifactor sp.
GCATCGGCAAAAGGTGCGATGGCCGCCAAAGTTATGGCCTGGTCGGAGCAGGCTGACATATCCACATCCACACCATGGAAATGACCGTCAGCAGGTGGGTAGAGAATCATGCCTTCTGTATGTTCTTCCAAGTGCGCCCCCATTTTCTCTAAAATTCTAAGGAATTGCACATCGCCTTGCATGGAGTCGAAGGTTACATGCTTGACCTGTACGGGTACACCCAATACCATGGCCAAAGCGTAAAAGTATGCTGCGCCTGAGGCGTCAGGTTCGATTTGGTAATCTAAAGCCTGATACTTCTGACCGGCAGGAATGGTGTAGGTGCGTCCTTCTTCGGAAACGTCCACTTTCACGCCGAATTGTTCCATCATTTTGCGGGTGATTTCAATATAGGCCATGCCGTGACTGCCTTCCACCTGAATATGCATATCCTTGGGAGAGAGACAGGAGGCGATTAAAAGGGCGCTCAAAAACTGGCTACTGTGTTCAATGTCCACGGAAATGGTATCCTTGCCAAATCCATGACCTTGTAAGGTAAAAGGGAAGTAGCCTTCTTTTTCTTCAAAAGTGATTTCACATCCCAACTCTTTCAAAGAAGCAAGTAAGGGTGCCATGGGACGCTTGCGCATTTGCTCGGAGGCATCCATGTGATAGGTACCATTGCTTACGCCTAAATAAGCGGCCAGAAAACGGGCTGCAGTACCGGCGCTTCCCACATATTGGGAAGCTTCTTTTTTCGGCACGGGACCACCCAAACCGGTTACTTCTACGATTCTGTTTTCTTCATCTACTTTTGCTTCAAAGCCCAAATCCTGTACACACTGAATAAAATGTCTGGAATCGTCACTGAACAAAACCCCACGCAAAATGGAGGTTCCTTTTGCCAAAGTGGCAAGTAAAAGTGCCCGATTGGTCAGACTTTTGGAGCCCGGCACCGACACGGTAAGCACTTGCGTCTGTTCGGAACGTCTCATAGTAGGATAAAGGTTTGGAACTTCGTATGTATTCATGTAATAAACGCCTCGATTCTTGGTGATTTATGATAACAATTTCTTTTCCTTTTCATTGGGTTAGTGTATAATAAAACCACTATGGGCACAGCATATTCGGGAAACAATTAAATGCTGTGACATAGAATAATATACTTAAAAAATTGCAGAATGTCAAAGTAATCTCCGGAAAATATGAAGAAGATGAGACGTACCTAACGGTTATGGAGAAAGAAGAGTTCGGCAGGTGCGAAAAGTAGCGCAAAAAGTTGATGGATTTTGAAAAAGGAGTAATCAAATATATGAGCAGAATTTATGAAAATGCAACACAAATAATCGGACATACACCACTCATGAAAATTAATAATATCTGCAAGGACGAGGAAGGTCTGCAGGCGAATGTGTTGGTGAAATTGGAATATTTAAATCCGGCAGGCAGCGCAAAAGACAGAGTGGCACTTTCCATGATTGAGGATGCGGAAAAGAAGGGGCTTTTAAAGCCGGGAGCAACTATTATTGAGCCTACTTCCGGTAATACAGGTATCGGCCTTGCGGTAGTAGCTGCAGTGAAAGGGTATCGAACCATTTTGACATTGCCTGAGACCATGAGCGTGGAGCGCAGAAATTTATTAAAGGCCTACGGAGCGGAGCTGGTACTGACCGATGGTGCTAAGGGGATGGCCGGTGCCATTGCCAGAGCCAAGGAGCTGGAACAGGAAATTGAAGGGGCTATTATCTTAGGACAGTTTGATAATCCTGCCAATGCAATGGCCCATGAAAGTACTACAGGTCCGGAAATTTGGGAAGATACGGACGGAAAAATTGATATTTTTGTATGTTGTGTGGGTACCGGCGGAAGTATTACCGGCACGGGTCGTTTCTTGAAGAGTAGGAATCCGGGTATTCAGGTGGTGGCAGTGGAACCGGCAGATTCACCCGTGCTTTCAGGGGGCGTGGCAGGACCACACAAGCTTCAAGGAATCGGCGCAGGTTTTGTGCCGGAAGTGCTGGATACTACCGTGTATGATGAGGTGCTTACGGTAACTACGGAACAGGCGTATGATACGGGACGTAAACTGGCCAAGGCGGAAGGGGTACTGGTAGGAATTACTTCGGGTGCGGCACTTTTTGCAGCATTGCAGGTGGCGAAACGCCCGGAAAATGCAGGAAAAACCATTGTGACATTTTTGCCGGATTCGGGGGATAGATATATGTCCACCCCGGGATATTTCGCATAGAGCGGAAGAGTTTGGGGACTCTTTTGCGGGGAATTGTGTCATTTGCTTTTGGTGTAGCGGACGCAATAGATTGTTTTGAAGGAGTGAACCGCTGGGATTTGCGAGACATGTTTTTTGTAGCGGACACAATAGGCTATTTTGAGAGAATGAACCGCTGGGATTTGTGAGACTTGTTTTTTGCAGCGGACGCAATAGATTGTTTTGAAGAAATACACCGCCGGGAATTGAGAGAATGGTGAAGAGCGGCGGACACAATGGTCTATTTCGGGAGAGTGCACCGCTGAGATTTGCGAGACATGTTTTTTGCAGCGGACACAATAGATTGTTTTGAAGAAATACACCGCTGGGAATTGAGAGAATGGTGAAGAGCGGCGGACACAATGGTCTATTTCGGGAGAATGAACCGCTGGGATTTGCGAGACATGTTTTTTGCAGCGGACGCAATAGATTGTTTTGAAGAAATACACCGCCGGGAATTGAGAGATATGTTTGGGGAGGATGCGAAGCAAGCATATCATGGAATGAAAAAGAACAAAATAGCAAGAACTGAACAAAGAATGACAAAACTTAGTGAGAAAAAAGTACTAAGAAACTATATAATATGTGTAAAATAGGTTAACCATGGGGAGGAATTAACTAAATGAAAAAGGAATACCGCAATGTTTTTACAGAAATGGGATATACCAAAGAGGAAGTAGAGAAACGCTTGGAAGAAGTAAAGCAGTTTTATTTCTACAATGAAGAGCACAAGGTTTATTTCCCGGTAGGCGATGATATGGGTTATATTGTAGACACCGGAAATAATGATGCCAGAACAGAGGGTATGTCATACGGCATGATGATTTGTGTGCAGCTTGACATGAAGGAAGAATTTGACCGACTTTGGAAATGGGCAAAGACTTATATGTGGATGAGTGAAGGCGACAATGAAGGTTACTTTGCGTGGTCTTGTGCTTTAGACGGAACTAAGAATGCTTACGGACCCGCGCCGGACGGAGAAGAATTCTTTGCTATGGCACTGTTCTTCGCATCTCATCGTTGGGGTGACGGAGAGGGTATTTTCGAATACTCCAGAGAAGCAAAGGAAATTTTGAAGGCATGCTTACATAAAGGACGCGACGGCAGAAAGGGTGCGCCCATGTGGAACTGGGACAACCATCAGATTTTGTTTGTGCCGGGCATTGATTATACAGATCCTTCTTATCATTTGCCACATTTCTATGAGTTGTTTGCACTTTGGGCAAATGAGGAAGACAGAGAGTTCTGGAAGAAGGCAGCAACTGCCAGCCGCGAATATTTGGCAAAGGCTTGTCATCCGGTAACAGGTTTTAATGCAGAGTATGCAGAGTTTGATGGCTCGCCTATGAGCAGACCTATTCCCTGGACAAAGGACAGACATGACTGGTTCTACAGCGACGCTTATCGTACTGCGGCAAATATTGGTTTGGATGCAGAATGGTATGGTATGAATGCCGGACATTTTGCGGCAGCAAAGAATATTCAGAAGTTCTTAATCGAGGATGCCAGAAAAGGTCATTATTATATTTACGAAATCGACGGTCGTATTGCGGGAGAAGAGGCACTTCACCCTGTAGCAATCACTGTAACCGTGGCACAGTCCGTGCTTGCAGGCGAGACTGAATACAGCAAGGAATGGATTGAGAGATTCTGGAATCTGCCTATGAGAACCGGCGACAGAAGATACTATGATAACTGTTTGTATTTCTTTGCATTTTTAGCACTGAGCGGCAATTATCGTATGTGGTAATAAATCGGGCGTGCAGAAATATTACATAACGGACCGAGTAAGCTTGCTTAACGAGGGGTGTTGTGTAATATTTCTATTGGCAGGATGCCAATCCAGCGAAAAAATGCGGAGAATTTTTGAGCTGGTAAACGCCTAAATATTCTAAAGGAGAGACGAGACATGAGTATGATGGAACAGGGCGGTCCTAAGGCGCCAAAGGACCCTACCAAGAAGCGTAAGGGTTTTTACATCATGAGAAATAAATCGGTTGCTGGTTCGCCGCAGCCGGACGGAAGAGGTATTCAGTTTATTTATCAGGACGGCGGAAGAATGATTAACAGCGCCCAGCTGGTAGGTAATATTACGGATACCAAGATTTTGGATTTGCTGAAGGATACTGCTTCCTTCAGAACTTTGGTACATAGCATCGGTGTGACAGTGGAGACCGACAATAAGGATGAAGTGGTGGAATTTGCTTTTCAAATGTATGGCAAACGTGATCCGTATGGCTCAGGAACTACTTTGCGCCTGCCGGTAAAGGCGGATGGCATGGAGACCATATTGGATTTGACACAGTGCGAGTGGTCTGATGATGATAATGTACCGGGACAGATTCGTTTTGTGTTTGAAAAAGCAGGGACTTTAGGAACCGTGGCTGTAAAATTTTATTTGCATGACGGTTTCGATGTACCGGAACCGGAAGAAGAATTCCCGGTAGATTTTGCATCTCCTTATTATGAGGGTATGCTTGATAAAGCAATTATGCAGATGGGCAACAACTTCCGTCTGAAGAGAGCTATGGACAAGGCTGCAAAGGGTGAGGACGTAACTGTGGCTTTTATCGGCGGTTCCATTACCCAGGGGGCAGGTGCGATTCCCATCAATACCAAGTGCTATGCGTACAGAACCTGGGAAAAGATGAAAGAGGCTTTCGGAAACGGTGAGAATATCCATTTTGTGAAAGCCGGTGTAGGTGGAACTCCTTCCGAACTGGGTATGATCCGTTTTGAACGTGATGTATTAAAAGACGGTCAGGTAAAGCCTGATTTGGTGGTAATTGAGTTCGCGGTTAATGATGAAGGT
>JAZSII010000213.1:0-4310 GCA_045533725.1 Acetatifactor sp.
CCTGCAATACGTCTGATAGCATCAGAATGTCCTTGGCTTACGCCTTTACCCCAGAAAGTATAATCATTGCCATCACGTAAAATAGCACTACCATACAGTCTGTTTAAAGAGAACATTCCCGGATCCCAACCTACAGAAATCATAGCAATTTTACCACTTTCCTTTGCAGACGCATCCACATTTGCAAAATGCTCAGGAATCTTTGCATGAGTATCAAAACTATCAACCACATTAAAATATTTAGCATATTCCGCAGTCTGCTTAGGCAAATCCGTTGCAGAACCTCCACACATCATAAGCACATCAATAGTATCCTCCATCTCTAATAACTTGTCAACACGCTAATCCGGTACACCCGTCAAAACCTTTACAGTTTCAGGTGCTCTCCTGGTAAACACTCCTACTAACTCCATATCATCATTCTGACGAACTGCACATTCAATGCCTTTTCCGAGATTTCCGTAACCCATAATTCCAATTCTAATCTTCATAATCTCACTCCTCTTTCCTTCCTTTTATTTTGATAAGTTCTATTTCATTTCTCATTGCATCCTTTATGACAGCAACAAAATTCTTTTGTGCACTATAGAGGCAGGTATCATTATCGCTTTCAGAAAACTCTCCCGTAAGAACATACTCCGAATCAATAATCAGTCTGATTTGTTTCTTTCTGTCACAAAACCGTTTTTCTACGTCTTCAAAAAGCATACGATAAAATGTTATCATCCCCTCGCTATTTGCATTCACAAAGCATTCCGGTAACCGTTCGGATATCAATACCACCTTAATCTTCTGTTCTGCCAATGTCAATATCTCTTTTTTCCATTGTTCCAAAAAATCACTGTTTGCAGAAAAATAAAAACGTTTCTGCGTACTTAAAAGCATGTTATATATTTTATCACAAATATTTCTTTTTCCTTCAATAGTGATGTATCCATCCGTATTTACGGTTTGCTTTGGCTCATTTAACAACAAGTATTCCCGTGCTTCCTGAATATAACGAATATAATTATTACAAAACTCGTTTAAAGAAACTGCCACATATTTTGTTGAAGCACCTTCTTTTACATATGCTGCTCCATTTTCCGCTAATGCTGCAAGTCCGTTATACACATTGGACCTTGATATTCCTGTCAACTTTGCCACTTCATAACCGGTAAGCTCGCCATTCTTTAAGAGACACACATAGATATCTGCTTCCTGTCGGCTAAGCCCAAACAATATTAACTTATCAATCAGTGTTATATTATCCATAATCCCGCCTTTTTAGTGTTCCTGTTTAGAACTACTATATCGCATTCCGTTATGTTTGTCAACCAATTTGCCAAAAAAGAAGGTATAATATTATACCTTCTCATAATCTCTAAACATTATCTATTTGCCAGTCAATGGGCAACAACTTATTTTTCATCAAAAATTCATTCGCCTTACTGAAATGCTTACAACCAAAGAATCCTCTGTATGCCGACAAGGGACTGGGATGAGGTGCCTCCAAAATCAAATGGTTTGGATTATTTAACATAGCCTTCTTCATTTGTGCCGGACGTCCCCATAATAAGAATACAATCGGCCTATTCTGCTTATTCAGTGCCTTTATGGCAGCATCCGTAAACTCTTCCCAACCTTTTCCCCTGTGAGAATTCGCCATATGTGCCTGCACCGTCAGCACCGTATTTAACATAAGCACTCCCTGCTTCGCCCACTTAATCAGATAACCATTGTTTGGAATACTACAACCCAAATCAGCCTGCAATTCTTTGTAAATATTTTCCAAAGATGGCGGAATATCTACTTCCGGCTTTACGGAAAAGCACAAGCCATGTGCCTGTCCGTCATTATGGTACGGATCCTGACCAATAATCACCACCTTTACATCCTTCAAAGGTGTCAGATGAAATGCTGTAAATATTTCATCTGATGGCGGAAATACCTGCTTTGTATTATATTCATTTTTTACAAATTCATATAGCTTGGCATAATATGGTTTCTTAAACTCAGCTCCCAATTCTGCCAACCAATCATTGCTAATCATTGCCATATTTCTATTCCTTATACTACAGGCGTACCGAAACACCTTTCTCTCTCAAATACTGTTTCACCTGCTTTATCTCTAATTCCTTATAGTGGAATAAGGAAGCTGCCAAAGCCGCCTCAGCACCGCCTTCCGTAAGTGCCTCATAAAAGTGCTCCACTGTTCCTGCGCCGCCTGATGCAATTACCGGTATATTCACAGCACTTGATATTGCTTTCGTCAATTCAATATCGTACCCTGCCTTTGTTCCGTCTCCATCCATACTTGTAAGTAAGATTTCTCCGGCACCCAGCCTTTCTGCCTTAATGGCCCATTCCACAGCATCCATGCCCATATCTACACGTCCGCCGTTTTTATAAATATTCCAGCCACTGCCGTCAGCTCTCTTCTTAGCATCAATTGCAACTACCACGCACTGACTTCCAAACTTATCTGCTGCATCAGAAATAAGTTGAGGATTCATAATTGCTGCTGAATTAATGGAAATTTTATCTGCACCTTCACGAAGAAGTACCTTAAAATCCTCTACTGTACGGATTCCCCCGCCTACAGTAAACGGAATGAACACCTTACTCGCAACCTGGCGAACCCACTCTAATTGGGTGGAACGCGAATCAGCCGAAGCATTAATATCCAAAAAAACAACCTCATCTGCCCCTGCTTTATCATAAGCCGCCGCCACCTCTGCAGCATCTCCGGCATCTCTTAAATTCACAAAATTGATACCTTTTACAACACGTCCGTCTTTGATATCCAAACAGGGAATAATTCTTTTCGTATGCATTTTACGCTTCCCCCTTTACTACTGCCACAAAATTCTCCAAAATTTTCATGCCTACCGCAGAACTTTTCTCCGGATGGAACTGACAAGCAAAAATATTGCCCTTCTCTACAGATGCATGAATCGTTACACCATAATCTGTCGTTGCTCTTACAATTTCCGGCTCCTGTGCCTGCAAATAAAAGGAATGAACAAAATAAACAAAAGAATCTTCCGGAATATCCTTATACAATCTTCCCTTGTTTGGATAAGATAAATTATTCCAGCCTATATGCGGAATTTTAAGACCCTCTCCATCCGGAATCCTAACGATTTTTCCCTTTAACAAGTTAAGTCCCTTTACTCCCGGACTTTCCTCTGACGATTCAAACATTAATTGTAAACCAAGACATATTCCCAGAAAAGGTGTTCCCTTTTCTGCAACTTTTCGAATCGTCTCCACCAAATTATAGTCTTCTAACTTCTTCATGGCGTCCCCAAAGGCTCCGACTCCCGGAAGAATGACTCCGTCTGCATTTAAGATTTCCTCTTGATTTCTTGTCACAATCACATCCTGACCAAGTGCGATAAATGCTTTTTCTACACTCTTGATATTACCTGCATCATAATCTATAATTGCTATCATTCTATCAAATCCTTTCAAATCAAGCATTTTTTAGATGCTCTCTTGTATTTTTAATAGTTCCTACTGTTATTTCATTATTTTTTTTATTTATTACGTTATATTTCGTTACATATTATAATTAGTAAAATTTTAGTATGCTAAAATTCATACTAAATAGCCATTAGTTCATTGGCTATCGCATTGATTTGAGTTAACTGCTCGTCACTCGGTTTAGCATCAACATAATTATCCATTGTTGTAGATATGTTGCCGTGTCCTAATATGTATTGTAATGTTTTCGGTGGTAAATACTGCATGTTTGTAGCAAAGGTATGTCTACAGATATGTGGCTCAAATTTGCGAATAGGGTTCTCTGAATTGTTATTATTAAATCTTACAATGCAATTACGCAGATATTCTTCAACGTGACTTCTCACTATTGTTTTCCTACTTCTTGTTGCAAGGAATACAAACCCTTCGTATTTGTTACCTTGTTCATCATAACATACCGGTTCAATATCGCCTTTAAGATAACGATTCTTAAGCACACTCTCAAAACATTTGTATACACCATCTGTCATAGGAATACTGCGTTCCCCATTCATTGTTTTCGTAGGCAAAACAATATGGGTATGATTGATACATTGTAATTGCTTATCGACTTTGATTGTCCGATTCTTCATATCAATATTATCAAGAGTAAGACCGCATAATTCAGATGCTCTTAAACCAGTCCAAAACAATATATATAACATATCGTAACAATGTAAACTGTGTGCGTCCTTTGAACAGAAATCAAGAAATCTACTCATATCTTCTACAGAGAGTGCTTCCATCTTCTTACTATCACTTCTATCTGTTGTGATTCTTCTGAATGGATTTTTTGCAATATA
>JAZSII010000051.1:0-4993 GCA_045533725.1 Acetatifactor sp.
GATTACAGAAAGAATGTACAAACCGCAGTATTTGATTTAATTGATTATGATATTGTGGATATTATGGTAGTGTTTGAGGAGGTTATGCAGAATCAGGCACTGGCGGATGATTTGGTACGTCAATCATTGGAACATGGTGTCCCTACCATAGTAATCGGCGAAGCACATGAAGGTTGTATCAATATTAAATTTGACCATGAAAATGGTTTTTCACAGGTAGTCCGTCATATTGTTTGCGAACACAAAATTACGGATTTGCACTTTATGGCAGGAACAAAAGGAAATAGTTTTTCGGAACAGCGTATTCAGGCGTTTAAGGATGTCTTGGCAGAAAACGGGTTGCCCTTTGATGAAAGTTTGATTAGTTACGGGGACTTCTGGACGGATCCTACAGAGGCTGCGGTTATCAAGCTGATTGAAGAGAACCGTGTTCCCAAAGCTTTTATCTGTGCCAATGACAAAATGGCTATTGCAGTCAGCAATACATTGAAAAACAGAGGAATTCGTGTACCGGAGGATGTGGCTGTGACCGGATTCGACGGTGTAATGGAGGCTATGTTTACCACCCCACGTTTGACTACGGTTATTACGGATCATAAGGATTTGGCGGACAAAACTGCGGATGTACTGCTAAATTGGGAGCTGTGGAAGGGAAAGACAGAAACCCTGCTGGTACCGCTTCGTGTCTTTATCGGACAGTCCTGTGGCTGCGACGGTATGCGTCCCGTAAACGCTTCGGAATATTTGATTGATATGAATGACCGTTTTTACAGATATCAGGACGAAGATATAGATTTGTCTCAGATTATTGCACAGATACAGCGTAGTGAAAATGTAGGACAGATTATGAAGCCTATGAAGAACGGCATCTTCTATGAGTTTTCCTGTATGGTGGAGAGGGAGTGCCTGGATGAGAGGGTAAATCCCAATCAGCAAATCAAGCATATCAATGACGGGGACAGAGAGTTGTATGTTCTGTATGAATGTCATCGGGACGAACATAAGGGACCATATTTGTTCCCGGCAAAGAAGATATTGCCCCGAGTAGAAGAACTCTTAAATATTCATCGTGTTTTGATTTTTTGTACATTACATCACTTGGACGTTTCGTTGGGATATGTTTGTTTTTATTACGAACATCTTGATGAAGGAAATTATATAAAGATTCCTCAAAGCATGAATGCGTTGAATAATGCCATTGGCGGATATCGTGTGGCTCGTCACAAGCAATATCTGATGAACCGGATTGATGAAATGTATAGGATTGATACCCTGACCGGATTGCGTAACAGACGCGGATTTGATATGGAATATCAGGAAATGCTTCAGAGCAAGGCGGATGATGAAAGTCTGACCATAATGCTTGTTGATTTGGATGGTTTGAAATATATTAATGATAATTTCGGCCATAAGGAAGGTGACTTTGCCATATATACTGTTGCAAGGGCTATGAAAAAGGTATGCCCGGAGGGCTCCATTATTACACGATTCGGCGGAGATGAAATGTTGGCTGTATGCAAAGGCAAATACGATATTAAGAAATTGAAGGATGCTTTTTACGGTTATTTTGATGAGTTTAATGCTAACTCAGACAAGCGCTATGACGTGCTTGCGAGCATGGGCGTATATCATACCGAAGCAGAGGATGATTTGAGCTTCGAAGGTATTATCGAAAAGACGGATGTACTTATGTACATGGAAAAGACCAAGCGTAAGAAACAGCGCGTGAAATAAGGGGATATGAATAAAAGGATTGGAGTATGAGCTCCAATCCTTTTTGCTATTATTTCTTTTCAAAAGCTTTTTGGGCAAATTCTGTTGTGACTAAATCTTCGTAAGGTACGGATTCTTCCAATTCTTGAGCCTCCTTCAGGATGTTTTGTAATAAATCGAAAGCTTCCTGCTCAAAAATCAAATTATCCTTCCAGGTATCCTGTTCATAATATCTTGTTACAATAGTGGTCAGGGTTTCCAAAGAGGTTTCCTCAAACTGCGGTGCAATGACCTTGGCGATTTCTTCAGGAGAGTGGGTCTGCACATAATCCATGCCTTTTTGCAGTGCGTTGGTGAATGCCTGAATTACTTCGGGATTGGCCTCAATATAACTTTTTTTTGCGCAGAAGGCTGTGTAGGGAACATAACCGGAATCTTCTCCTAAGGAGGCAACAACATAACCGTCCCCCTTTTCCTCCAAAGCGGTAGCATGGGGCTCGAATTCTACAGTAAAGTCAGCATTGCCGCCTGAGAAAGCAGCAGCGGTAGAGCCAAAATCAATACTTTGATCAATGTTTACATCGGTTTGCGGATCAATGTTGTTCTTTTTCAGAATATATTCGAAGACCATCTGTGGCATACCCCCGGCACGGCCACCCAGAACATTCTTTCCGATTAACATATTCCACTCGAAATTCTCGATAGGTTCTCTGGATACCAAAAAGTTACCTGCGCGTTGGGTTAACTGTGCAAAGTTGACAACATAGTCCTGCGTGCCGCCCGCATAAGTATAAATTGTGCTTTCGCTACCCATAAAGCCGATATCCGCTTCGCCTGTAAGAACGGCGGTCATGGTTTTGTCTGCGCCGAAACCGGTGACCAGTGTAAGCTCAATACCTTCTTCGGCAAAGTATCCTTCCTCAATTGCTACATACATGGGTGCATAAAAAATTGAGTGTGCCACTTCATTGAGAGTGACCTGTGTAAGTTCTTCGTCAGAAGCATTTTTCTTGCCGCATCCACTAAAAAGCCCAACCGACAATAAGAGCATCATCGTGAGAATGAGGCGTTTTTTGAATAAAATTTTCATAATCATCCTCCACATTATGTGATGCTTTATTATATTGCAGGTTGGGTAAAAAGGTTCTTACATTTATTGTTGTTTCAGTCGAATGTTTTTTATGGCCCATAATTGCAAGGCCTTTGCATTGGTACTGATTTTTTCCAGAGAGTCCAAGATGTCCTGGAAGGCTGCTTTTTCGCTTTCGTCGATATATCCGTCTTCGGAAATGGCTATCAGAGAAGAACGGAGAGAATCGATATCCTTGAGAGAGCCCAATACCTTCAGGGCCAGTCTGTCAAAATCATCAATGGTTACTTCAGAAACGCTGTTTTTTCCGATGGGACATTCTCTTGCACAATAAGAATTGCACAGCTCCGGTGTATTGTATGCTTCGGCCATGGCTTTTACTTCTTCGGGATAAGGAGCTATGGTATCCAGTTCAATACGAGCCAAACGGGTTCGGTCAATTCCAATGATTTCTGCTGCTTTCTCACGACTGCTGAAGTCATCGTTGCACTCTGCGGCCTCGCAACGTGCAATATAATACATGTTATCGGCTGCTTTTGTAGCTTTTTTACTCATGGCAAATTCCTTTCTCTTATGGTATAGTATAATCAGTTATCAGTTTAACGTACTAAATAGATTTTGTAAAGAAAATTTACAAATATATTGAGTATCGGCTGATAATTTGGTAAAATGTGAGTAATGGGATTTTTCCCAATATGGAAATGGAGGATGAAAATATGGGTTTAATTAAAGCAGCTAAAGATTCGATTAGTACATTATTGGCTGATCAGTGGCGCGAGTATTTTTATTGTGATGCACTGTCTTCAGATACTTTAGTGGTTAAAGGCCAGAAGAAAGTTACAGACGGAAGAAACAGTAATACAAAAGGTGTTGATAATGTAATCAGCAATGGTTCCGTTATTGCCGTTAATGAGGGTCAGTGTATGATTATCGTTGACCAGGGAGGCGTAGTGGATTTGTGTGCTGAGGCCGGCGAGTTTGTGTATGATTCTTCAACAGAGCCCAGTATTTTTTATGGCAAGTTGGGAGAAAATGTTAAGAATACATTTACTACTATGTGGAAGCGTTTCACTTTTGGCGGAAATGCTGCAAAGGACCAGAGAGTATATTTCTTTAATACAAAAGAAATTGTGGGCAACCTTTACGGAACAGCGACACCCATTGATTTCCATTTAGTTTCTCCCAAAACAGGTTTTGAATTGGATACAGTTGTAAAATGTCGCGGTGAATACTCTTTTAAGATTGTTGATCCGCTCCTGTTCTACAAGAATGTATGCGGTAACGTAACTACATCATATACCAAGTCTTCCGGTGAAGGCGAAAAAATGATGTCCCAGATGAAGAGTGAGTTGCTGGCTAAATTGCCTATGGCATTATCACCCATTGCAGCACAGGGTGTACTTCCTTATCAGTTACAGAATTACACTGATGTTATCTGTGAAGCATTAAAGACAGCCCTGAGCGAGAAGTGGACACAAGGTCGTGGTATCGAAGTAGAGTCTATGACCATCGTGGCAACAGTTCCCGATGAGGCAAGAGATGAACTGAATAAATGGAACAACACTGTTATGTTAAAGGATCCTACCATGAGAGATGCCAGAAATGCAGAAGCATTTGCAGGTATGCTTGACAGAACCAACTTAAGTGGTGGTGACGGAAAGAGCACAGACCCCATGAGCGGTATGATGAGCATGATGGCTATGAACATGATGGGTGGAATGGCAAACGGTAACGGCATGATGGGCAACAATATGATGGGTAATAATATGTATGCACAGCAGCAACCGGCATATAATGCGGCTCCCGCAGCGCCTGTAGCACCTGCAGCGGCTCCGGTACTTGGTTGGACCTGCTCTTGTGGTAAAACCGATAATCGCGGAAAATTCTGTGAGGAATGTGGTGCTCCCAAGCCTGTTGCAGCAGGTTGGACCTGTTCCTGCGGTCATGTAAATCAGGGTAAGTTCTGTCAGGAATGCGGAAGCAAGAAGCCTGCCGGAGCACCTATGTACAAGTGCGATAAGTGCGGATGGGAACCGGAAGACCCGGTAAATCCTCCTAAATTCTGTCCGGAATGCGGAGACGCTTTTGACGAAAAGGATATTCAGTAATTTATTAATTTTCAGTGTTGGCGGAGCATAAATGCTCCGCCATACTGTGCGTTTATAAGTGGTTGTAAGATAAGGAGAGGGC
>JAZSII010000032.1:0-3228 GCA_045533725.1 Acetatifactor sp.
AATCCCATAATGGTGGCGATGGAATCCATCTGTCCGCTGTTGTCCATGGCATCAAAATATTTCTGACGGTTTTCGTACAGTTCATGTACTTTATCAACCAGAAGCTTGGTGGTTAAGTCGTCTTCATGCAAAACTATGGAAAAACCTTGCTTTTCAAAGGAATCTGCGTTCAAAAGCTGGTCTCCGCGGCTGCTTGCTGCCGGAAGGGGAATCAAAATATTGGGCTTTCTGAGTGCCAGAAGCTCACAAATAGCATTAGCTCCCGCACGGGAGATGACAATATCCGCCATGGCGAAGATGTCCTTCAACTCCGCAGTGATATATTCAAACTGCTTGTAGCCGGGGGTGGTCAAAAGGAGATTATCCAATTTGTCCTTTCCGCACAAGTGCACCACCTGAAATTCTTCCAAAAGCTGGGGCAGCGCGTCTCTTACTGCTTTGTTTACATTTGCGGCACCAAGGCTACCGCCGATAACCATGATAACGGGCTTGTTGGCGGTAAAGCCGCACATATCCAGTCCGGCGATTTTGTTACCCTGTGATAACTCGCGGCGGATGGGGCTGCCGGTCAAAACAGCCTTTTCGGCAGGTAAATTGTTGATGGTTTCAGGGAAGTTACAGCATATCTTCGTGGCACCTGAGAAACAAAGCTTGTTTGCCAGTCCGGGTGTCATGTCCGATTCATGGATGATGCAGGGGATTTTTAACTTGGCAGCGGCACGTACCACCGGTACGCTGACAAAACCGCCCTTGGAAAATACCACATCCGGTTTATATTCTTTTAAAAATTTTTTGGCTTCTCTGAGTCCCTTAATTACTCTGAAGGGGTCTGTAAAGTTCTTGGGGTCAAAGTATCTTCTGAACTTGCCTGTAGAGATACCCACGTAAGGGATATCCAGGTCTTCTATCAGTTTCTTTTCGATACCGTCATAAGAACCCATATATGTGATTTCAAAGCCGGCTTCTTTCAAAGAAGGCAGCAGGGCGATATTGGGAGTTACATGTCCCGCGGTACCGCCGCCGGTTAATACGATTCGTTTCATATCATCCTCCGGATATATTTTTACGTAAATTGCTGTAATGGCAGATTATTGCATGCTCTCCAAAGCGCGAGCCAGCTGGTCGGGGCAGGAAGTGTTTTTAAAGCCGCAACGGATGCCCTTCAAACGTGAAATAGCGTCTTCTACCTTCATACCTTTTACCAAGGCACTGATGCCCTGCAAGTTGCCGTTGCAACCGCCGGTAAAGGTCACGGATTCGATGCAACCGTCTTTTACTTCTACATCAATCATGGAGGAACAGGTTCCTGTTGTTTTATATTTCATGTAAATACCTCATTTCTTTTTTGAATAGAGAGTACCTTTATCTTATGTGCTCTCCATCTGAATTATACCAAATCTTTCATATAACAGCAATTCTATTTCCAAATATATTCAAATTATTCAATATACAGCTGTTCTTCCCCATGGGGGATATTGTCGAATGCTGAAAAAAGCTGGCAAAAGAATGTAGAACTGTTCGAAATATATCGACGAAACACCGTGCAAGATATATTGTAAAACCGTTAAAAAGTATTTATACTATGATATGAAAATAAAGAGCAATATAGAAAGGAAAAGAACATGTTTTCAATATTTATGAGAGAAAAAGTTGTAACAATAGGCATGCTTACCTGTTTTTTTGTAAGTATTTTGTTGCGGGTATTTTTGGCTGCCCTTTATCGCAAAATGAGCCATGAAACAGACAATATGGCCATTACGGAAAACAAGCTGCTAAAGCAGTGCAAATTAAAGTTTTCCCATTGTTATCAGTTAAACAACGGAGTTGCCAACATACCGGTTTTTGTGGAAAAATTTATGAACAGGCTTGCAATCGGGCCGTTTTCCTTTCGGATGCTTTATCATCTGTCAGGACAGCTCATGCTTCTGTCCGTTATCTTTTCGGGATTCGGAGTGTGCAAGAGTATTGCCGGAGGCTGTATGTTTGGAGAGATTCTTCCCTTTTACTTATGCAGTATGCTTGAACTGTACATATTCTTTGCGGTAAGTTCGGTTGTGGATATTAAGGGCAGACGTAAAGAGTTAAAGGTAAATCTGATTGATTATCTGGAGAATCATTTGTCCAACCGTATTCAGGTAACAAGGGATGATATTCAGATGTTGTACGGCTCAGAAATGCCGGAGAACAGGGGAGTGGACATTTTGCCCATTGCCGGTTGGATTGCCAGCCGCAGTGCGCAGAAGGAAATTGCGGAGCAGGAAGATAATGTTTACGCATATGCCGGGACAGAGGAAGAGTTTTGTTCTCGCGAAACAAGCGTGGAATACACTTTTCCGTCCCTGGAGCCGGAAGAATCTGCAGAATTGGAAGTTCTTCTGAAAGAAATTTTGAGTTTGTCTTGAATAATTGTATAATCTTTGTTACACTATGCTCGACGTGTTGTCCGTAAGAGGACGGTATTTTGATGAGAAAAAGGAGTACTACTATGAGTGCAAAAGTAACATTTGATTATTCAAAGACCGGTGCATTTATTTCAGAAGCAGAAGTGGATTACATGAAGAAGCTTACCTTAGATGCAAAGGATTTACTGGTTTCAAAGACCGGTGCAGGCAATGACTTTTTAGGTTGGATTAATCTTCCCGTAGATTACGATAAAGAAGAGTTCGCTCGTATTAAGAAGGCAGCAGAGAAGATTCAGAACGATTCAGAGGTTCTTTTGGTAATCGGTATCGGCGGTTCTTACCTTGGTGCAAGAGCAGCGATTGAGTTCCTTGGCCACAGCTTTGCAAATATTGTGGACAAGAGCATCCGCAAGTCCCCTGAAATTTATTTCTGCGGTAATTCCATCAGCTCTACTTATTTGAAGCATTTGATGGATGTAATCGGCGACAGAGATTTCTCTATCAACATGATTTCCAAGTCAGGTACTACCACTGAGCCCGCTATCGCTTTCCGTGTATTCAAGGCTATTTTGGAGAAGAAGTACGGCAAGGAAGAAGCTGCAAAGAGAATCTATGCAACCACTGACAAGGCAAGAGGATCTTTGAAGAACCTTGCAAACGAGGAAGGCTATGAAACCTTCGTAGTTCCTGATGATGTAGGAGGACGTTTCTCCGTTCTTACTGCTGTAGGTTTACTTCCTATCGCAGTAAGCGGCGCAGATATTGATAAATTGATGGAAGGTGCAGCAAGCGGACGTAAGCGTGCTTTGGAAGCTTCTTTCGAAGA
>JAZSII010000151.1:0-3011 GCA_045533725.1 Acetatifactor sp.
CTTGTCTTTTGTATCTTATTCAAAATTATTGATTTGCATTTATTCTGTCAATGTAAGTCTGTGCATCTCTTGCCTTATCCGTACCCGGTTCTGCAATCTCCAAAACCTTATTATATGTGGTAAGTGCTTCATCAAAGCGTTCCAGACGGTGATATGCTCTCGCCAAATAGAACCAAGCATTTACATGCGTCTCATCATGGCGAACCACTCTGGTGAAATGTGCAATTGCCATCTCATAATTTGCACCTTCATAAGCCGCAAAGCCTGCCGTGTATCCATCGCCTGTAATCTGTGGAGTGATAGCCGTAAAAAGAGCATTGTACAAATTCTTGAAAGCATTAGGGCTTTCTTCCAATACTGCGCTCTCTGCAATGCGTGCCAAATCATCCGATACCTGATAAATATCTCCGGCTGCCAGATAAAAGGCTGTTGTATTCAGCAATTCCTCAGTATTTGCAAGCAACTCATCTGTAGCTGCGTATCCGTCCAAGGTACCCTGCATCTCCTTCTGCGAAGCCTTTAAGTCTGTTAATTCATTGGACAGTTCTTCAATTCGGGTATCTTTCACAGTAAGCTGATTTCCTATATTTGTAATCTGTTCCTGTGCAGACAGACGCTCGTTGGTACGTACTGCCGGAACCACCAGAAAATATACTGCTGCTGCACCGATTAACATACCGATGATAATATTGAGCAAAGTGCCGCCGCCACCACGTTTGGTATCTCTGACACCAATGGGCTGAATAATGACTTCATTATCACTTTGATAGCGAATAGCATCTTCCTGCTTTTTCTTAGGTCTGCCACCATCTTCCGGATTCAGCATACGCTCCACTTCCTGCATATAGGTAAGTGTCATCGTATTGTTTCTATCCATGTTAAGGCATTTGGTCAATTCGCGCTTAGCTTTTTCCCACTGCTCCATGTCCATGTACAACAGAGCCAGTAACTGATGCGCACGAATAAATTTCTGATTCATGGATAAAACTTTTCTGATTTGAATCAACGCCAAATCCTTGCTTTCCTGCTGACAATACGCAAGAGCCTGGTTAAATTTCTTTGTGACCTGCCTGATATTCTCCAACTGCGAAGCACTGGATTGAATCATAT
This sequence comes from Acetatifactor sp., assembly GCA_045533725.1. Taxonomy (GTDB): domain Bacteria; phylum Bacillota; class Clostridia; order Lachnospirales; family Lachnospiraceae; genus Acetatifactor. The sequence goes on from JAZSII010000151.1 coordinate 1,111, forward strand.
TGATATAATCATCTGCAACATTCTTCTCCGGCTTCAGGTTCTTACTGATAATCCACTCACAAAGAGCAGGTACCGCTTCACCCATTTCGAAATATACCAATCCCAAAAGATTTCGGGCATCCACATTATTTTTATTAAACTTTAAACTCTGCCTTAAACTTGTCACCGCACCGGACAAATCCCTTACTTTTGCTTTAGCAAGTCCATCATTGTAATACATATTGGACGCGTAAACAATTTGCTTGTATCTTGCCACATCAACACCGCAAGAGGTGCAAAAGTCATGTTCTGACAAACGGCAGCCACAATTATAACAATACATAAGTTCCTCCTGTCACTTTCGTACCACCGTCTACTGCTGTGTTTCTTCTTTCTCTTCCCTAACCATCTTAACCAAGAGGTCTGCAACATCAGTAATATCCTGATTGTAAATGGTTTCTGATATATCTTCTATCTCCGGACTGGGTTTATATTTGTTTATTTCTTCTTAACAATTTATCATATTCTAAGTACTCCTTTATTTCTCCCACCAAATAGAGGGAGCCTACAATATACACTCGTTCCTGTTCCTTCTTCTCTGTAAGCACTGCACGCAATGCATCCTTCACACATTCATAGCTGCTTATCCGGGCACCCGAAACTGCTTTTAAGCTTCCCTCCATCTCCGCAAGAGACGCTCCCCGATAGTTCTCCAGCCGTGCCAGAGTAATGCTTTCAAATAAGTCTGACTGTGCTATTTTGTGAAGCATGGTCACATAATCCTTGTCCGATACTACACTGAACAGTAACCTTCGTCCGTGAATACAACCGTCCTTCTGTACCGTTTCCAAAAACGCTCTTACACCATCTTCATTGTGAGCACCATCCACAAACACCTCGGGCAATACTTCTTCCATTCTGCCTGCCCAAAAACAATTTTCAACTCCCTGCTTTTTGGACTGTACATCTATCTGTCGTTTTTGATCCAATACCTCTATCGCCCTAAGTGCAAGCGTACTGTTCTCCACCTGATACCGGGCAATTGTGTTTAAATCTATCCTAACATTATAATTGTAGCTAGAAATATAAGAAAAATCAATCATTTTATTCTTAAAATTCAAGAATGTGTAGTCGTTTTTCGACACAGGATAATACTGTGCCGACATTTCCCTTGCTTTTTCCACAATAACATCTGAAGTTTCGTTTGTTGTATCCCAAAAAACCACAGGTGTATGTTCTGCAATAATTCCTGCTTTTTCGCCTGCAATCTGTGCCAGAGTATTCCCCAAATACTCCGTATGTTCCAGACTCAAATGGGTAATCACACTTAATTCCTTGCAAGATACCGCATTGGTAGCATCCAGTCTGCCGCCCAGCCCGGTTTCCAAAATACAATAATCCGGTGCCGCTTGCTTAAATACCAGCATCGCAATAAAAAACATATATTCAAAGAAGGTAGGATGGTAGCCCTCTCCTGCCTTAAGTTTTTCCCAATTCAATTGATTATAAATGATTTGAAATGCCTCATAAAAGGCATCCTTGCTAATCATTTCTCCATCTATTACAAAGCGTTCTCTCACATCCACCAGATGGGGGGATGTAAACACTGCCACACGCATTCCGGCAGCTTCCAAAATACTGCGCATAAACGCACAAACAGAACCCTTCCCATTGGTACCTGCTACGTGAATAATTCGCAGTTCCCGGTCCGGATTCCCTAATTTTTCTAAAAAGGCCTTAGTATCGGCCATGGTATTCTTTTTTGTAAAGCGGGGCACGTTAAAGATATACTCCACTGCCTCGTCGTAGGAACTGATTGTTTGTTTCTCCATACAGATTACTCCATATTTACGAATTCTCCACCATACGTATCACTCACACACCGGTGAAAAAACATTCTCCTCAAGATGTATGTTTCTCGG
>JAZSII010000249.1:0-16619 GCA_045533725.1 Acetatifactor sp.
TGTGCGGTAATGGTATTTCTCCAGGTACGGAAAGGTACCAGTAAATTGTCATCCTTATCAAATGCCAGATAACCGTGCATCATAGCGGAGAAACCGATTGCAGAAAGCTTGGTAATCTCCACATCATATTTTGCTTTTACATCAGCTGCTAAGCTTGCATAACAACCCTGCAAACCACCCCAGATATCCTCTAAAGTATACGTCCAGATACCATCTACCAGACGGTTCTCCCAGTCATGGGTACCCAATGCCAATGTCTCGTGCTTCTCCCCGATTAATACTGCCTTGATTCTGGTAGATCCAAACTCGATACCAAGTGCAGCTTTCCCGTTTACAATAAGTTCTTTTGCGTTCATTCCATCCCTCTTTCTGTCAATTTTACGACATATTTTTCTATTATACTCAGCATAGTTAAAAATATATTCTCTGTCAATTCAAGTATTGCTTTTTCATCATTCAAGTGTTGCTAAATTTCATGGTCTCGCCGGGATTACTTCCTATCTTTCCTCAGTTCCCAAAAGGCTACCGCACTTGCCGCGGCCACATTCAAAGAATCTACTCCGTGAGCCATGGGTATTTTCACTGTGTAATCACAACCTGCTATAGTTGAAGCAGCCAGTCCGTCGCCTTCCGTTCCCAGCACAATTGCCAGTTTCTCTTCCGCCTGCAAAGCCGGATGGTCAATGCCTACCGAATCATCTGTCAAAGCCATGGCCACCGTCTTAAAGCCCATTTTTTGCAGCTTCTCCATACCAAGAGCCGGCCATATCTCCTCCTGCCTCTTCACATCCGCTTCCCGCTGCAAAGCACCTTTCTCTCCAATCAACTCAGTCCCCGCGCAAGTACGCTTATTGATATAAGTCCAGGGAATCTGAAATACCGTGCCCATGCTCACTCTGGCTGCCCTTCGATACAAGGGATCTGCACAACCATCCGTCAGTAGGACGCCATCCATTCCCAATGCTGCTGCCGAGCGGAAAATAGCCCCCACATTGGTCGGATTCATCACATTTTCCAATACCACAATGCGTCCGGATCCGGCACAGATTGCTTCCGGATCAGGCAACTGTTTTCTCCGCATGGCACAAAGCATACCCCTGGTCATTTCGAAGCCGGTCAGCTCTTTGAGCACCTCCGCGTCGGCCACATACGCAGGCACCTGCACTAGGCGTGCAAGCAATTCCTTCGCCGCACCATCCGCCTGCTTTTTCTCCACCAGGAAAGATATCGGTTCATATCCGGCATCCAGCGCACGTGTAATCACATTGGGACTTTCTGCCACAAACACTCCCGGTTGCGGCTCAAAATAACGAAGCAGCTGCACTTCGGAAGCCCCCGCATACATATGTAATTCCGGCATATCCAAGCCGGTAATGTCAATCAACTCAGCCATCCGTTCTTCCTCATTTCAAACATTGATTTTGTTTCTTTCATTATAAACTCCCCGCCCCACCTCTGTAAAGGCGCTTTCTCCCATACTGTTGCCACATATTTCCCTCATTCCGCGCATATATTATGCTAATAAAACTAACCGGTGTTTGACCTATGAAACATAAATTTACCCTTACACCTCATAAAATATTGCTGGCCACTCTTTGCTTTGCCGGAGTTCTCGTTATGCTCCTTGGCATTTATCTGACAGACAGCACCAATCACCAGTTCCAAAGCACCTGTGAGCGGCTTTTTCAGGAAGAAATGCTTGGTAATACACTAAATATGCATTACACCATCGCCAATCCGGCCGACTTCGGCATCACAAACTATGAAGCAATTCTTCCCTGTTACAGTGCCGCCAACCAGCCGGCAAATGAAGCCGCATTATCCGACTATCTGGAAATCTTCCGTAGCCTCGATGCCGGCGAACTTACTCCCGAAAATGCTTATACTCTGGATATGATTATCTCCTATCTGGAGACCTCGCTGACCTTAAACAGCTTCTCCTACTACGAAGAACCTCTGTCTCCTTCTTCCGGCATGCAATCCCAACTGCCCATCCTTTTGGCAGAGTATACTTTCCGCAACAAACAGGATGTGATCGATTACTTAAAACTCTTGGACCAGACCGATGAATACTTCGCCTCCCTGTTAACCTACGAACAGGAAAAGGCAGCTGCCGGACTACTCATGGCTGCTTCCTCCTTGGATAATGTAATCAATCAATGCGATACCATTCTCACCAAAAAGGAACTCAATGCAGGTACACATTTTCTGCAAACCACCTTTGAGGAACGATTGGAGACACTTCTGACACAGGAACTCATCACCCGCGAAGAAGCAGACTACTATATCAGCCAAAACAACAGGCTTTTATCCACAGTACTGCTGCCTGCTTATGAAGCTTTAGGCGACGGACTGTTAGTTCTGCAGGATGAAAGTATTACCCTGAAGGGACTTGCCGCTTATCCTTTGGGCAAGGAATATTATGAAGCTTTGCTTTACTCCCAGACCGGCAGCAACCGCCCCGTTGAAGAAATCAAAAGCATGCTGGTAACACAATTGGATGCGGAGTTTGACATTCTGCTTTCTCTTCTGACTCAGTATGATTCAGACTACTTAAGCGTAGTACAGACCTCTCTGACACAGACCTTTCCGGTTAACCGGGCAGACCAAATGCTGCAGGCTCTTATGGAACGAATGAGTGAAGATTTTCCTTCCCTGCAGCAACCGGATGGTACCAAACCCAGTCTGGCTATCAAAACCGTTTCTGAAAGTCTGGAAGAATACTGCGCACCGGCCTTTTATTTGACGCCGCCATTGGACGATACTGACAACAATGTCATTTATATCAACCAAAAGAATTCCCCGGAGGGGTTGGAGCTGTTTACCACCCTTGCCCATGAGGGCTATCCCGGTCATATGTACCAATCCGTTTACAGCAACAATCAATTGGCAGACAGTGATTGCGGACCCATTCGCCAGCTTCTGTGGTACGGCGGCTATTTGGAGGGTTGGGCCTTATATGTGGAGTTTATGTCCTACGACTATGCCTCCGAGCTTATGGAAAACTCCGGCTACTCCCCCCACGCAGAGTACATACAAATTGAAAAACACAGCCGCGATATGCAGCTGTGCCTCTATTCCTTATTGGATATTATGATTCACTATGAAAACATGCCTTACAATCAGGTACACAAAATGCTGTGCAACTTCGGCATTACCTCTCCCGAGTCTACCTCGGCCATCTACGAATATATCGTAGAAGAACCTACCAATTATTTGAAATATTACTTGGGCTATCTGGAAATCCTTGCCCTTCAGGAAGAAGCACGCACCTTATGGGGCGATGACTACTCCGCCATGGACTTCCACACATTTTTGCTGGATTATGGTCCCGCAGAGTTTTCCACCTTGCGGGAACAGTTACAAACGCTATCTCTTCCTGCCAACTGATACCCTGCCTGATGGTCTTTGCCGCTTCCCTCTTAATACGGAAGCGGCAAGCTTACTTCACAATATTAGTGCAAATTCACCCCCAATATGCTACACTGTACTTGATTCATTTACAAACAGAGAGGTCCTTTTATGGAACAATTACTTTTCAGCATAAATGCAACAGCCCCCATCTTTTTCGTCATGGTCATCGGTTATATCCTGCGCCGTGTGAAAATGATGGATGAGCCCACCATTAAAACATTAAACAAACTGAATTATACCGTGACACTGCCGGCGCTTTTATTCCGCGACATCTCACAGTCCGATTTTTCATCAGCATGGGACACTAAGTATGTACTCTTTTGCTTTCTGGTAACATTGTTTACCATATGCGCCATTTGGATACTTGCAGGACTTTTGTTTCGGAAAAAAGAGCTGCTGGGAGAATTTGTACAAGCTTCCTACCGCAGCAGCGCTGCAGTCATGGGAGTGGCCTTCATCCAGAATATTTACGGCAACTCCGGCATGGCTCCTTTGATGATCATCGGAACCGTTCCTCTTTACAATGTGGCCGCCGTGCTTGTCCTCTCCTTCACCGGACCGGATGCACAGGGAGCCCATAAGCAGGCACTGAAAAAGTCCCTTTGGGGTATCGCTACGAACCCGATTATCTTAAGTATTTTTGCAGGTATGTTATGTTCAGCCTGCCGGATAGATTTTCCCGTCATGATTGACAAAACCATCGGCAACATTGCTTCCCTTGCCACACCTTTGGCCCTTCTGGCCCTGGGTGCCGGATTCGAAGGACGCAAGGCTATTCAGCTGGTCAAACCCACAAGCGTATGTGCTCTGGTGAAATTAGTAGTCTTGCCCGCGGTATTTCTTCCGTTAGCAGTAATGCTTGGTTTCCGCAACGAAATGCTTATTGCCCTTTTGGTAATGCTTGGCGCCCCCACTACCCCCAGCTGCTATATTATGGCCAAAAACCTCGGTCACGAAGGCGTACTGACCTCCGGCACCGTGGTGGCTACCACCTTCTTTAGCAGTATCACGCTGACGCTGGCACTGTTTATATTGAAGTCGTTGGGGTTGATATAAAAATATAAAAGCAACCAATCCGACTCATCTGCGCAAAGCTCATCACTACCCGAACAGCATCCCGGTCAAAACCACACTTGCCACAAAGCCTGCGCATATGGCAAACAAGGCTCCCGGCAAGGTATACCGGGTCTTTGTTATTTTTGCCGCCAGATAATATACACTCATGGTATAAAAGCAGGTCTCCGTACAACTCATTAACAGTGACGCCATAATTCCCACGTAGGAATCCGGCCCGTAAGTACGAAAAATATCCAATACCAATCCCGTTGCCGCAGAGCCCGAAAACATCTTTACCAAAAACAGAGGTACAATCTCTGAAGGCACGCCAAACGCTCCCACCAAATTCGCCAACAATCCTCCCAGCATATCCAAAAAACCTGATGCTCTGAGCACTCCCACCCCCACCAGCAAACCAATCAATGTGGGCATCATCCTTACAGCCGTTTCAATACCCTCTCCCGCACCTTTCAGAAAAGACTCATATACTTTTACCTTTGATACAAACCCATACCCTACCACATAAAAAATAATAACAGGGATAATAATATCAGAAAATTTCGCAAGTGCCTGCATTCGTTTCCTCTTTTTCGAATCACAATCTCTCTACGATACTTTATGATATTACTTTCCCTGTTATTCCTCTTTTTATATGCGCATATTGCGCAGTCTCTCTACATTCTGCCGTATAACCTCTACCGTCTCATCCAACTCATCCTTGGTAGTATATGATGATACTGTCAATCGCAATGCACCTTTTGCCAGTTCCTTATCCACTCCGATTGCCTCCAGCACATGGGACGGATCTACCGCACCGGTGGAGCACGCCGAACCACCCGAAGCACAGATTCCTTTTTGGTTCAATAAAATCAACAGGCTCTCACCCTCAATTTTTTCAAAACAAAAGCTTGCATTGTTGGGCAAACGCTTTTCTCTGCCGCCGGTCAGCACCACTCCCGGCACCTCAGCCAACACCTTTTCTATCAAATAGTCCCGAAGCATGCTTTCCGTCTGCATGCTCTCTTTCATGCGCTCTCCAGCCAGTTCTGCTGCCTTACCCATGCCCACAATAGCCGGCACATTATGAGTTCCCGCTCTGCGATGACGTTCTTGGGCGCCCCCATGAATAAAAGAGCCCAGCTTCACAGTTCTTCTAAGATAAAGGATTCCCACGCCCTTGGGTCCATGCAGCTTGTGTCCGCTTGCACTGAGCATGTCCACCTGTAATTCCTCCACATCTAACGGAATATGTCCGAATGCCTGTACTGCATCCGTGTGGAACAAAATCTGATGCTCCTTGGCGATTTTACCAATCTCCTGTAAAGGTTGAATACTCCCGATTTCATTATTTGCCGCCATGACGGAAATCAGTCTGGTATTGGGACGAATGGCCTTTTGTACCTCTTCCGGGGCAACATACCCCTGCGAATCCACTCCCACATAGGTAACTTCACAGCCCTTTTTCTGCAAATATTCACAAGTATGCAATACTGCATGATGTTCTATCTTTGTTGTAATGATATGACAGCCTTCCTTTGCATAGGCATCCGCCACTGCCTTTATGGCCCAATTGTCCGACTCGCTTCCGCCACCGGTAAAGTATATTTCCTCCCGCTTGGCATGAATCAATTCCGCCACCTGCGTCCTTGCTTTTGCCACTGCTTTGCCGGACTCTCCCGCCAACGAATAAATAGCGGCAGGATTTCCGTAATACTCCATAAAATATGGCAACATTGTTTCCAGCACCTCAGGTTCCACCTGCGTGGTTGCCGCATTATCCAAATAAATCACTTTCTACTCCTCGCTAATTTTGTCAAATCCGAACCTTAGGTAAATCATATGAGCTACAGCAATTATCAGGCTTCGGAGCATCTTCTTCTCCGGTGAATCAGATGTTCCAATCGTATCCACCGATTCCTTCAATCCGAAAATAAAGTACAACATATTTTCCAATTCAGAACAAAAATAGTCATATGCCACTTCATCCGAATACACCTTTTGCTGCATTGTAAACAGTTTTTGAATGTTGTCCATTGAAAGAATATTCTTTGCTATGGACACAAAAAACAAATGTGCAATCTGATCGGTATAATACAGTTTTCCCATAGGTTTGTTAATCAATCCCTGTTTCACATAATTACTTACCATTGAATTTGTTATTTCTGGATATCCTAATTGTTTCAAGTATCCGTTTATATATTTTACCACCTGTTCCAAATATAATCCCACATTCGGAATTTCTTTGTAACGTGGCAGGCGAAATCCTTCAACACTCTTCATATTACTCACCTTGCATCTCACAATCAACTCATCCACACTTATCGATAGCCCATTTTCTTCTCGTATTCCACAATTAAATCTCTGTTATATACTTCAAATTCATTTAATACTGCCGAATCAAAATCATCGGGTTCAATGGTTCCTTCGTACCAATAACAGGAATCAAAATAGGCCTGTAACTGCTCATCTGCAAACTTTCTTCCGTGCCTTGCAAATATTTCGTTTCTGGCAATACGGCACTGTTCTGCACTCAGTCCCCACAGCTCAGATTCCTCGAGATATCTGTAAGCGGAATCCGGCAAAACAAATCCCGGTTCCGGTGTGGGCTCGGGTGTAGGTTCAGGAGTTGGTTCCGGCGTGGGCTCGGGTGTGGGTTCCGGTGTAGGTGCCAGTGTAGGTTCCGGTGTTATTTCCACTGCCGGTTCAGGAGTTGGTTCGGCTTCTGCTTCTCCGCCAGCATCCTCCTCATCATCCCGGTCTCTATCCTCCTCAGGCTCATCTTCTTCATCCCGGTCATCATATTCATCCCGCTCCTCGTCAGAATCATCATCTTCCTCTTCTGTATTTGAACGGTCTTTCGAGAAAAAGTCGTCGAATACACCCTTTTTATACATTAACAATCCGGCCAATACCAGAACTAAAATCAATAACAAAATAATCAAAAATACAAGAATGCCCTTGGCTACGGAACCTGACTTATCTGTTTTTTGAACATTCGGCTGCACCTGCGGTCCTTCCGGCTTTTGTGCTGCATTTTCACCTACTTCACGTCCGCATTCTCTGCAAAACTTCGCATTATCCGGTAATTCTTTACCGCAAAATCTACAAAACATACTTATCCCCTCAGCTTTCTGCTCTGCTGTATCTTCAGTAAAACAAAATCCATTACATATACCACAACTATATAAATAACCATGCCCCATTGATAATTTACTTTATGCAGTGCATTTAAATAATAAAAAGGCGGCAATAACAGCTGAATACCTTTCATATTCGGTACTCCCATGAAAATAGGGCAAACCGCCAGCATAATCAAACTAAGCAAAGGAATCATAGCTCCCAAACGTGCGGGCTTTCCTGCCAATCTGCGAACCACGTCACTAAATCCGGTTACCATGAGCAAGTATAGTCCCATGAGTCCCAATTCCGTCGGAACACTGATAAATACGCCGGAAAACGTCAAGCCCAAAAGAACGGCAAGTCCTATATCCAACAAGCCCGGAAATAAATACAACCAGCTGCCCCATGTAGTTCTGTTTAAAGGCATCCAGGTAAAAATACCTCTCTCCTCATCCTGCAGGAAATACAATCCCATGGCCATACCGCATAATACAATCACTAATGCCAACAAGCCTCGGATAGGATACAGCATATACGAAAGCTCTGTATCTGCTACCGTTCCGTCTATATAACTGAATAAAAACAAACTCTCATCACTGTTTGTTCGCAAAAACCGGCTCTTCAATTGTTCTTCGGAAACAATCTCGTCCTTCAACAAATCTTCCGTCACAAAATGCTCGTATACCAGGTACGAAAGAGAGGAATACAATTCCCCAAAGAGCACCTCTCTGGATAAATGTAACATGACATTATCTTCCTTCTCGATTACCCTGATAATGCCTTCCTCCAAATATTCTTTTTCCAAAAAACGTTCTATATTTTCTGTAAATCCTTCCGGGAAAATCCACGCAGCATCCGCCTTCCCGCTCTGAACCAACTTGGCAGCCTCCTCTACGGAGTCGGCTTCCATATAGTTAATAATATCTTCTTCACTTAATATATCTTCCGCAATCCTCTGTGCCAAAGTATCCTCGGAATCTTCCGCATATACAACAATATTTAAGATTCCTCCCTCCTGCTGTGACATGAGGTTCACTGCTATCACAAGCAGGGGAATACTGCACAATATAAGTAAAAAACTGATTTTCTTCAGCAAACGTTTATTTAACAACGCAAGCCACAGAAAGAATTTTTTGATACTCTTCACTTCACCTGCCACCTTTCGGAATTATTTCTGCTCCAATTTCCTTTTACGTAATAAAACAGCAATACCTACAAATACCACCGTATACACTACCATTCCAACAAACATCCATCCATCTGTTTCGCCTCTCACACGCATGGATGCATAGGCAGTAGCCACTCCGGAGGGCAATATCTTGCCAATCAGTTGCACACTTTCCGGGAAAAATGAAGACGGATAAAAACAACCCGAAACGTACGATAAGCTAAGCGCCACCAAAAATTGCAGCAACATTCCGGAAACTACGTTACCGGACAGTTCATAACACATAAAAGCCATTGCAGAAATCATGATAGCTGCAGGTAGTAAGGAAATACCAAAGGTTATTACCTTTGCAAAATCAATACTTTCCCATTCCGGTATCGTAAACTCCATAAACTCACAAATTCCGCCAAGCACGCAAAACATTCCCACAATATTAATGATGACAAGTACCATATATGACAGGAACTCAACTATCACCTGCGGAACCGCTCCTACGCCGCCCACCGACATCATCCTGCTCAATGACATATCCCTGCGAATATACATGGCGCATCCGTTCATTCCGAATATCAGGAAAAACAGTACAATAAAGCCACAGATATAATACGCCTGCATGGATAAACTATTCGACAGACCCAATTCTTCAATTTCAAAAAAATCCTGTCTCGACAAAATAATATCAATATATTTTAAATTCAATTCATCCGTAGCATCCCAATATACATCATAATACTCGTATTCGTCACAAAACTCCTGCATACCGTATATGGCATTTTGAGATTGAATAATAAAGCCGGAAATAACATCTGCCAACTCACTCATCAGCATCGTACCAATGCCCATCTGGCTATTGTTAAAGACAAATTTAACCTTTAAATTCTCCCCCGACACAACCGAATCCACAAAATCATCCGGAAGTTCTAAATAAGCCATTATTTCGCCATTTGCCATGGCTTCCCTGGCCTGCTCCACTTCCATCGTGTGGAAATTTACCGCAAAACGAGAAGAATCCATGTGTTGCAAAGCCATCACACCGATTCCTAAATAACTGCCTTCCATGTCGCCGCATATAGCAAGTTCCACCTTCTGCCTTGCTTCATCGTCCAATTTACCGGCAATCAACCCCTTTGCAATAAAAGCAAGCGAAGCAACCAGTATAAGCGTTACGAGAAAAACAGCGGGCAAAAAACGCAGTACCCTCTTCATTTGGATTTGAAAATATTTAAATACTCTTTTCATAACTCATCTATTTTAACTGTTCCACCAATCCGCGTACATCTCCTTCGTAGGAATAAGGAACAAGTTTGCCTTCTTTCATCAAATAACATCTGTCACATCGTTCTATCTCTTGTATATCATGGGTTACCAGCAGTACAATTCCTCCCTGACTTTTGAAAGAATCCAGGTAATCCCAAATTTTTTGCTTACAAACCAAATCTAATGCCGCCGTAGGCTCATCCAGCAAAAGAATCGGACGCTTTCCGCATACTGCGCAACCGATGCTTAATCTTTTTTTCATACCACCGGACATTTTACTTACAGGAACCTTAATAAATTCCGGAATTCCCAGCATAGCAAGGACTCCGCTCTGCAGTTCCTTTTCCAAATCCTCTTTTTCATACCACAGGCGAAGATTATCCTTCGCACTCAACTCCTCAAAAAGCGGTGTTCCCTGCGGGACATATCCGATGACCTGTGAACAAAGCTTTTTTTGTCCCAGTATTTCCCGGCCGCCCACACAGAAGCTTCCGCCATCTGCTTTTAATACTCCAGCTAAAATGGAGAGCAATGTTGTTTTTCCGCAACCATTGCCTCCCAGGATTCCAATGCACTCTCCTCTCTTTGCGGATAATTCTATATCCTGCAATACTGGTTTGTTCTTGAAATCCTTTTTTACATGGCTGATTATCAGATCCACAACATGCCCTCCATTACCATTACATTACTTTATTTTATTAATACAAATCTTCGATTTCTTCTTCGAGCATTTCGATATACTCATCATCGACACCGGCTTTTTCCAGCTTCTTAATAAGACCCTTCAAGTCAAAATCTTCTGCCCATTCTTCCAGTTCGTCTTCATCCATAGCATCTACTACATCCTTAGAAGAAGGAATAGAAATCTTTTCGCCCTTGCCGCTTTCCATTTCCATGGTCAGCTTCACTAAGAATTCATCGTCATCTACAATGGCAATTGCAACAGTACCGCCCTCAGAATCGGTATCCATGTCAATTTCCAAGCCATAGTTCAGGTAGCTTGCAATCATTGCCATCTCAGATCCGGCCTGCTCTGAAAGCGCATTCTTCAACGACTTAGGAAGAGTAAAGGTAAAGGTACCTACCATTTCACCCTTCTTTGCCTTTTCTACATTATATCCTTCTACCCGGATATTTAAGCAAGCAGTAGAATCAAATTTTACAACGAAATCACCGGTAATCTTGTCACCCTTCTTCTTACCTTCGCCTTCGATACCGAACTTAATGTTTTCTACTTCATACTCTTCTTCATACTCATCATCATCTAACCTAGCCGGTCTCGCTACCGTACCTAAAGTATCCGGCATTTCCACATAGCATTCCATCTCGAACTTGGAACCACTCTGGGGCATAGCATATCTGAATTTCACATCATCAACTTCGATTTCTCTTCCGATTACCTCGCCCTTACCGTTTACATATACGGTCATAACGATTTCGGTTTCGCCCATATCGAGTTCATCGATATCTTCCAACAAATATTCCACTTCACTAATGAACTCATCGTAAAGCTCATCTGCATCTACAGGATAACCAACCTCATCTGCCATACCCAGTACTTTGGTAAACATTTTTTCAAAATCTTTATCCTTTGCAAGTTCTGATAAAACTGCTTCCGCAATCTTCTGTGCAGTTTCAGTATCAATGGTTACCTCCAATGCGGTACATTTCTGGGAAACATCGCCTACTTCCAGCTTAACAGTTTCCTCTTCCACATCTTCAAACTGTTCTACAACTAAGGTGATGTATTTAGAAAGCAATGCCTCTACGTCCTTTGTCTCGGGAAGATACTCGGTGAACATATCGAATACCGCAAACATATCCTCGTCATATTCGATATCCAAATCCTCAAAGCTGCCACCGACATACTTCTCATTTAATTCCGGAATCTGGAAATACATGTTTTCGTCTGCAAAATCCATAATCATATTTCCGGACAGAATATCAACATCATTTAATCCTGCAATGGCACCAATCCGGAATACTTCATCCTTTAAAGTTGCATCTAAGCCAAAATTAACGCTCTCAAGCCACTCGATTTCAACGCCTGCCATCTCAATGATATCGCGTAATTCATCGCCCAGTTCCACGGTAAAATCAATAGAACCGCTACGATCCTCTGTATTAAGCATCTCCAAATATGTATCATACCCATTCATATAGGTATCTACCATACTTTCTACCTGTTTTGCTTCAATATATTGATAATACTCTTCCGGTGATGAAACCGCCTTCTTGTAGAAATTGAAAAGTCTTGCCCAATTAGCGGCTACCAAAATGCCGACTACTGCCACAATACCCAATACTACAAAGGGCCATTTCTTACGAGATTGTTTCTTAGGTGCAGCGTCTGTTGCAACGATAGCTGCCGACGCAGCTGTTGCAGCACCGGTGCCTGCCCAGAAAGAATTCTCCACCATTGCGGGCGCAGGATTCTCTGCCACAGTTCCTGCCATAGACTCTGTCGCTTCTGTTACTGCTTCAACGGTTGCTTCTGCATTCTCTGTCACTGCTTCAACGGTTGCTTCTGCATTCTCAGCTACCGCTTCAACGGTTGCAGCTGTCTCTTCCGCTACAGTTTCTGCAACTTCTTCAACAACCTTCCAGCCGCATTCCTGACAGAACTTGTCACCGTCGACTATCTTACTTCCACACTGTTCACAAAACATTTTTCTCCTCCTCATCACTACTTAAAATTTATGTTAATATTTTCGTTTCACAATCTTGCCTATGATAACAAAAATAAAACCAACTACCATAAATGCCGCTGCCTCACCGGCAGTCCACATGCGAATGGGATTCAATACAGCATCATAAATCTCCGTACCAATCGGATATTCCTTGTTTAAGAAGCTGACACCGACAATGGTTCCCGCTACAATCAACAAATCAAAGATTGCCGTCACAATAAATGCCCTTCCGGTCTTGGCAAAGGCTTTGTACCTGTCCCTTCTCAATAAGAAAATAAAAACAATTAACAAAAAGGCAATTGATGCCAAAATGATTTCAACAATTCCGGAAAAGATGAAACGAATCGTTGAAAACAGACTTTCATAATCATCCTCAAACACTCTCAAATCCAATGCTTCCGTTATACCGGCAGATTTGAGCGCATCCTCCATCATTACGAGAAATCTTGCACTCACTTCACTATCTGAAATGCTGTCGATTTTTTTGCGGTTATCATCTATAAGCTCAATAATATCTTCTGTCTCGATGTAACCCTTTCCTTCATCATAAAGTACAAATGAAACAAAATCTCCCATGGTATCTGTGATAAAACGAATCAAAAACGGGGCATCTAAAACTTCTTCTATACCGTCCCGAACCTCGTCGCTGATATCTCTGTTCGTATACATATAATACTGTTCTCTGGCCGTCCGGGTATGATCAAACAGAAAATCTGCCAAGGTTTCATCTTCATCCATTGATTCACTCAGGAATCCAATTTCTATATCTGCAATATTTCCTTCCAGCTTCTCTCCTACAGAATCAAACATCTGCTCGGATAACGAGAATCTGATCATCAGCACTACACTCAATACTATTAGGAAAATAGTCAACAAAAGACTACATATCCACGAACAAAACTTAGCAAATCCGGAGGTTTTCTTGCGGGTTTTCACCTTCTTGGGCTCTGCTGCTTTCTCAACAACTATCGGTGCCGGCACCACCGGTGCTGTCGCAGGTGTTTCCTCCTTTGCAGGTTCCGGCGTCAGGAATTCTTCCGTTACAGGTTCTGTCACAGAAATCACCGCTTCCGGTTCCGGCGTAACATCCGTTTCCTCTACCGGTTTCGATGTTTCCGCCTCAGCAGTCTCCACACTTCGGAATTCACTTCCTCCGCAATATCCACAAAATTTTGCCGAATCATTTAGCTCTGCGTCACAAGATACACATCTCTTCATCCTGTTGTTACCTCGACTTCAATTATTTTATATTTTAGTTCAATTTTTTCCCACACTTGGTACAGAAGGTTGCTCCCGGAATAGGAGTGTCACCACAATCAGGACATACCGGATTGGGAACTTCTTCCTGCGGTGCTTCTGCTGCTGTTGCTTCCTGCTGAGGCTCTTCCTGCTGCAGTATCAGCTCAGACTGCTTCTCCCCACATTTATTACAGAAAGCACTGTCCAGTGACAAAATGAAACCGCACTTGTCACATTTACGCAGACCCTGTACTGCCAGCTTACGCTTTTCAGTCAGGTCAACATCTACCGCATTCTTTTCCAATGCCTTGAAAATCTCTTCATATTCGGTTCCTGCAACACCTTCTGTAGTGTTTGCCTTTACAAACATCTCACCTATCTGAAAAATCATCTGCTGCTTCTGCTGTGCCAAAGCATTTAATTTTGCTTCACATTCTGCCACTTCGGGCGGAGTTGTTTTCTTATTCTTAGAATCAAATAAACCCATATTTTACCTTCTTTCTCAAATTTTTTGCCACTCGTTTCTAAAAAATGGCATAATTCGACTGATTTTATGCATTCAGTATACCCTCTCCCTCTATTTTTTGTCAAGATGCTGTTGCTTCCCTCCCATAATATTTACCGAACCGTTTTTTCCGCAATCTTACAAAAAAGCACTCCAGCCAAAGTGCTGACCAAGGTCGCCAATATAGCCGGTCCCACAATGGCAGTAGCGCTGACACTTCCGTACTGGCTCCGGTAAGCAATCATATTTACGGGAATCAATTGTAACGAAGAAATATTAATTATCAAAAAAGTGCACATTTCCCTGCTTGCCACATGATAATTTCCCTTCTTTTCTTCTATCTTTTTCAGTTCCTCCATGGCTTTCAATCCGGCAGGTGTGCAAGCCCAGCCCAGCCCCAGAATATTGGTCACCATATTAGTCGCAATATACTCCGTTGCTTTGCAGTCCGACGGTAACGCCGGAAATAAAAAACGAAGAACCGGCCTCATGGCCTTCGTCATTTTTTCTACAATTCCCGCATCAGTTGCGATTTCCATCAGTCCCATCCAAAAGCCCATGATACCCGCCATGGTAATGCATAAGGAAATCGCCTCCCCCGAACTGTCAATCGCAGCCTCCGTAATAGCCGATACATTCCCCGTAAAAACACCATACATAATACCGATTAATATCATCAGTGCCCATAAATAATTAAGCATTGTTATCCTCAACTTGTTTTTGCTTATATTTTATGTTTCCGCATCTTCGTTCAGTACCAAAATAAACCGCCGCCTACATCCCGTGCAAACCATATCCCTATATTTACCGCAAAAAAGAGGAAGCACCACTGTGCTTCCCTTTCCGTTCTTGTTCTATTCGTAAATCTCGTATTCTTTGCCTTCTCGCACAAATACCGGAATGATATCAATGGGTGCAGGTACTGTTACAAACTGCCCGCCCGCATATACTTCCTTAGTATTGGCATCAGTCCACTTGCAGCCTGCAGGAAGATATACCTTGCGTTCTCTTGCGCCCTCTTCCATTACCGGTGCCACCAGCAAATCAGGACCAAACATATACGCATCCTCTACGTTCCAACACTGCTTATCCTCCGCAAAATCAAAGAATAACGGACGCATTACCGGTGCGCCGGTTTCGCTGGCCTGCTTCATACACTTGCGGATGTACGGACGCAGTCTTTCGCGGATAAACAGATACTTGGTCAAAATCTTGTAATTCTCCTCACCGAAGCTCCACACCTCATTGTCCTGACCGGAAGTCAACTGGCGTACATTGTTGATAAACTCCTGCTCTCTTTCATACCAGGGCGAACGCTCGCCGTGCATACGGAATACAGGGCAAAATGCTCCCCACGCAAACCATCTCACCAAAAGCTCCTGAAAATGCTCATCTTTGATGTTTCCACCCAGGAAACCGCCGATATCGGAGGTCCACCACGGAATACCCGCCACACACATATTAAGACCCGCCTGTAACTGTTCTCTCATGGCACGGAAGGAGGAATGAATATCTCCTGACCAGGTCAGCACACCATACTTCTGGCTTCCTGCCCAGGCACAACGTACCAGACTCAAAATATCAGTCTCACCCTCCGCCTTCAGACCATCATAAAAACCTTTCGCATAGCCTACCGGATAAGTGTTTGTACACTGCAAAGCAGGACCTGCATAGTAACGGTAATTATCAAAATCATAGGGACCATACTCCGGCTCTGCTTCATCCAGCCAGAAACAACGGATACCCTTTTTGTAATAATTTTCCTTGCACTTCTCCCAAACAAACTTCTGTGCGCCGGGATGTGTAGCATCGTAGAACACCGTATTGCCCATCCAAGACATATGATAAGCATTGCCTCTGTCAGGTGTAACCAAATAACCCTTATCACTCATTTCTCCGAAGTTTTCACTGCGCTCATCAATGGTTGGCCATACTGAAACCACGGTTTCAATGCCAAGCTCCTTCAATTCCTTTACCATGGCTTCCGGATCGGGCCAATCTCTGGGTTCAAACTTAAATTCACCCTGCATGGTCCAATGGAAGAAATCCACAACAATTGCATCCATAGGAAGCCCGCGGCGCTTATGTTCTCTAGCCACTGCCAAGATTTCGTCCTGGGTACGATAACGAAGCTTGCACTGCCAATATCCCAGACCATACTCCGGCATCA
>JAZSII010000186.1:0-4428 GCA_045533725.1 Acetatifactor sp.
ACACCGTCCACAAAAGCGATGTTCTGTACCTTGCCCTTGAGGATAACTACGAAAGAATTCAGAAGCGTTCCTACCGAATGTTCGGAATGGAAAGCATTGATAATCTTCGCTTCGCAGTTATGGCAAATACAGTTGACGGAGCACTTGAAAAGCAGTTGGAGGGATTTCTCCACCAGTATCCTGACACAAGACTTATCATCATTGACACCTTGCAGAAAGTCCGCGAGACAAGCAACGAGTGCAGTTATGGCAACGATTATCAGGTTATCGCAAGGCTTAAACAGTTTGCCGACATCCGAGGTATCTGTATGTTGATTGTTCACCACACACGCAAGCAGAAAGCGGACGATTCCTTTGATATGATTTCGGGAACGAACGGTCTGCTTGGTGCGGCAGACGGAGCATTTCTTCTGCAAAAAGAAAAGCGCACAGAAAATTCTGCAACGCTTGAAATTTCAGGACGTGACCAGCAAGACCAGAAGCTGCATCTTGTGCGTAACTCGGAGAAGCTTTCTTGGGAGCTGGAGCGTGTTGAAACGGAGTTATGGAAAGAGCCGCCTGAGCCTATATTGGAAACGGTGGCGGAATTTATCACGACGGACAATGATGAATGGCAAGGTTCGCCAACCGAATTAGTTGAACAGCTTCACCTTGATATGAAACCTAATGCACTTACGCTGAAACTGAATGTAAATGCAGGTAAGTTGTTTAATGAATACGGTATCCGCTATGAAAATAAGCGGACGCATAGCGGTCGGTTGGTGCGTTTATCTTTGGAACAGCAACCGTAGCCGTGTCGATGCGTGACGGTCGTGACGATGTTTTAGATAGTGGGTGCGGTATCAAAAAGACCGTCACCATCGACACACATCGTCACGCCTAAACGCATTTAAGGCAGCATTGCCTTCATTAAAAGGGAGTCCAGAGGGAACGTCTGCCCCTCGGAGAGCGCAATGATACTTTTGATAGAAGCCCGTGCTACTGTCAAAAGTATCTTTGCGTTACTTTCGCAGAAAGTAACAAAGGCGAGGTTGGTTCGGACAGATAAATCGGAATTTGTCAAATAATATATTTTTATAAATAGCAGATTAATTTAAAAAGGACACTTATCAAAATACCCGTTTTCTTTCCAGTACTCAAACGGATAACTTCCCACGCCCATATATTTTCTGATAACAAACTTGTTTATATAATACATAAAAACAGACGACGCATAAGGTGTTTTTTTCTTCATCGAGTAGAAGTTTCGTGCCGCTTTCACAAGCCTTTTTTCCAGACTTTTCTGCTTCTTTATCGGCATTTTATCCCACTTGTTTGTAAACATCTTTATTCCTGCCGAGGATACTCTGTTTATCCCCCAGCCTTTTAAGCATTTCTCTATCTGTTTAACAGCAGAGGTACTGCCTGTTCCTGTCGTAAGTATAAAAGCCTTTTTGCCGAACATTTCTTTTCGGGGAGATACGGTCAGTGTGAAAAAATCAAGATGGTCTAACAGATTTTTCATACTTCCTGTCATACTGCTTCCGCCGTAATGCGGAGTGGTAAAAATAAGTGCGTCAGCCTCCATTATCGCCTTATATATCGGGTCGATATATGAAGCGTGGGGACATTTTTCACGCGGATTGCCAAGGCACAACTGACACCCGAGACAAAACTCAGGAACATCTTTCGGCAAGAAAAATTCCGAATAACTTACTTCGCCACATTGAGACATCTCGTCCATAAAAATTTTGGTGGCAGTATATGTATTGCCTTTTCTCGGACTTCCGTAAAAAACTACTGCTTTCATATCATTTCTTCCTTCATAAGAATACTTTATTCTTTTTAAAGTTGGCATCATAATTCATAATATCTAAAACATTAAACACATTATACCACACCAACCCCAAAAATTCAATATGAAAGGAGCAATCCCTATCGAAAAAAGAACAATCAGCGGTCGTATCAGCAAGAAGCACAGCCTGCCTCACAATAACCGTGAGTTCCTGTGTGAAAATGTTGACCCGACCAGAACAAAAGACAACATCACCATTGTCAAAGATGACATCGGGCAGATCTATCACGAGTTATTCGACAAGGCTCTCACCGAATACAACGCCAAGCAAAAACGCAAGGACAGGATTATCAAGGACTACCACGAGCATATCCGTCACAGCCGTCAGGAACAGGAGTACCACGAAGTCATTTTCCAAATCGGCAATCAGGACGATACGTCCTGTGGCTCTGATATAGGCAAGGTCGCAACCGAGCTTATTCGGGAGTTTGCCGATGGTTTTCAGTCACGAAATCCTCACCTGCGTATGTTCAATGCGGTCATTCATCTTGACGAAGCAACGCCGCATATTCACATCGACTTCGTTCCCTTTGCAACGGAGCAGAAGCGTGGACTTTCCACAAGAGTTTCGCTGACAAAAGCTCTGGAACAGCAGGGCTTCAAAGGTGAGGGCAAGTTCAATACCGCCTGTAAGCTGTGGATTGACAGTGAAAAGGAATTCCTTGCACAGCTTATGCGTTCCCGAAATATCGAATGGGAACAACTCGGCACACACAATGAGCATTTATCCGTGCTGGATTTTAAGAAACAACAGCGTACCAAAGAGGTAGCACGACTTGAAAATAAAATTGAGTGTACGGATAAGCAGTTACAGCACCGTCAGGAGTTGCTTAATGAGGTTGAGGACACGATTGACAAACTCGACAGCGAGTATCAGGAGAAGAAAGAGGTTGTCGGTCAGCTTGATAAGGATATTGTCGCAAAGGAAGCTACTCTTGCAGAGAGTACGGTGCTCCTTGAAACAGCAACAAAGAAAGCAAGCAAAATCAAGGATATTGACGATATTCAGGTGAAGAAAACAATGTTCGGTGGTAATATTTCCGTTGCTCCCGATGATTTCAAAAAGCTTACCGACCTTGCGAAAAAGCAGATTGCGGCAGAGAGCAAGGAAAAGGAGCTGAACGGGAAAATTGCAACGCTGAAAACCGAGAAGCAAGAACTTGCCGATAAAAACGCACAGCTTGAAAAGGAAAACGCTGCTCTGAAGCAGGAGAACAGCTCGTTGAAATCCGTCAGGGAGAAGCTGACGATTGCTTCACTGCAAAAGGAAATCAGCGAGTGGAAGAACAAGTATCAGAAGGTGCTTAATTTCATTGAAAAGCTTAATCTCACGAAGCAGTTGCAGGAGTTTTTGAAGCCGAGAAAGCATACGCTGCATAAGTAAGAGAAAAGCGGCTCGTTCAGAGTCGCTTTTCTTGCAAAATATCCCATTACCTATTGACTTATTTCGTTTGAACGAATATAATATTTATAGGTGTACATTGATTTTGAGGTGATTTAACTTGAATAATTACATAACAGTCCAAGAAGCTGCTCAAAAATGGGATTTAACCCCAAGACGCATTCAGATACTTTGTAATGAAGAGCGTATTGATGGAGCAGTTAAAATAAGCAGGGTTTGGCTAATTCCAGCTTCTGCACCTAAGCCCGCTAAACAAACCAAAATAGCAAAAAATGAAAAAAGAAAGTCCAATATTAATGTTCTTTCACTTTTTTCAGGCTGTGGCGGAATGGATTTAGGATTTGAGGGGAATTTTGAGGTTCTTGCAGCATCTGTAAACAAAAAAGTTAATCCTCAATGGGACATTACAAAAATTGATGCAAATTGGGTTAAGTTGCCGAAAACTCGATTTCACACCGTTTTTGCTAATGACATACGAGAAGATGCAAAAAAAGCTTGGACAAACTATTTTGGTAATAGAGGGATAAGCAGTTCAACGTATTGTCTTGATAGTATTGTTGACCTTGTAAAGCTGCATAAGGAAAACGGGGTGAAAATATTTCCTAAAAACATTGATATTGTAACAGGAGGATTCCCCTGTCAAGATTTTTCCATTGCGGGAAAAAGATTGGGTTTTGATTCCGACAAAAGTCATAAAGGCAAGAAACTAAATGATGATACTCCAAGCATTGAAAACAGAGGACAGTTATATATGTGGATGCGTGAAGTCATAGCAATTACACAGCCTAAAATGTTTGTTGCTGAAAATGTAAAAGGTCTTGTCAATTTAGGAGATGTGAAATCAATTATTGAACACGATTTCAGTACTATTGGTGGCGATGGATATCTCGTAGTTAGTGCGAGGGTTTTGCATGCTGCTGATTATGGTGTGCCACAATCCAGAGAACGTGTTATTTTCTTTGGTTTCAAAAAATCTGCGTTGACTAAAGAAGCAATGATTGCACTTTCATCTGAGTGTATTCCTGAAGAGTACGATCCATACCCTTTGGTCACCCACTCATACAATAACAATGGAAAATGTTTATTGCCTCCTGTAACATTAATGCAAGCCTTTGTGGGGTTGGAAGAACCTCAAATGTCAGCCGATATTTCACAGCAAAAATACTCGAAAGCCAAGTATATGGGAAAGCAT
>JAZSII010000026.1:0-5521 GCA_045533725.1 Acetatifactor sp.
CTTGCCATCGATGGTACGTCCGTTGTCGGTACCCATATCTCTCTTAATAGATGCGATGGTCTTGTCTGCGTTGGTTACTGCCTGACGCTTTGCAGGCTCACCGATTAATCTTTCTCCTGTCTTTGTAAATGCAACTACGGAAGGAGTTGTTCTTGCGCCTTCTGCATTTGCGATAACGGTGGGTTTACCACCTTCCATAACAGCTACACAGCTGTTGGTTGTACCTAAGTCAATACCAATAATTTTACCCATTCTTTTTTCCTCCATTTTATCTAATAAATTATATATTTTTCAGTCGCATTTGTGCTTCGCACAATTCCCCATTCACTACGGGCTTCGCCCTACGTTCATGTGGCAGCGTTCGTCAAATGTAAGCCTCATACTGCAGGCATATTCGGCTTCCGCTTGACTCACTGGGCGACTGCCACCATGCTATGTCTTACTACACTGTCGCGGTAGGTATAGCCTTTCATGAATTCCTGCACCACGACACCGGACTCAAACTCCGGATTTTCCACCTGCATTACTGCGTTATGGAAGTTCGGGTCGAATTCCTGTCCGATTGCTTCGATGGGTTTCACACCGATTTTGTCCAGCTCATCCATCATCTGCTTATAAACCTGATTCATGCCTTTTACGAACGCATCCTCTGCATCTGCCTCTTCCACTGTAGCAAAGCCTCTTTCGAAGTTATCGATAACCGGCAAAATCTTCTCAATTACGCTCTTGGCACCGGTTTCAAACATTGTCTGCTTTTCTTTTTCCGTTCTGTTACGGAAGTTTTCAAATTCGGCCAGCTGGCGCTTTACCTTATCTTCCAACTCTGCAATTTTTTCCTTGGAAGCATCTGCCTTCTTATCTGCCTTAGCCTGCTTCTTAGCAGCCTTTTTCTCTGCCCAGGTCTTTGGCGCGTCGCCTTCGCAAGTTTCCTCGTCACAAGCCTCATCCGTTGCTGTATCTTCACTGTCGTAAGCAACGCTGTCCGCCATTGTTTCTTCACCATCCGGCGCACCGCTGTCTGCTGCAGTGTCTGTTTCTTCTAAAATTTCCTTTTCCTGCTCTGTCATCTCATCGCCCTTTCTACTTCTTATATAAGTCATCCAATTGGTGCATCATGGTCCGCAGGGTTCCGACTACCTTTTCGTAGTCCATACGCTTGGGACCGATAATACCTATGGTTCCTTTCATTCCTTCTTCCAACTCGTAGGTGGCTGTTACCACGCTACAGTCCTTCATGCCGCTGACCGGCGCCTCCTCACCGATGTAAATCTGTATGCCGGTGTTCTTTTCATCTGCCAAAGTCTCATGCACCAGCTCATTCAAGGTATCCTTTTCTTCAAAGGCATTGATTAACTGGCTGGCCTTCTGCTGGTCTGCCAACTCCGGATAGCGGAAAATATTGTTGGTACCACTGGTGTAAATCTCCAAATCCTCATCTGCCTTGATGGCACCCGCCACTGCATCCAGTACTTCGCCTACGATGTCGCTGTGAATGCCTGCCTGCTGCTTCAGCGCCGCTATCATACCCAGATTGATTTCTTCAATAGCCAGACCGTTTAAGTGCGTATTCAGCAGAATATTTAACTTAAGCAGTGTCTCATCTGACAACTCCTGCGTCACCTTTAAAATGTTGTTCTTAATCACATTGCCTTCGATAACAATAACCGCCAGAATCTGATTGTAATCCACTCTGGACAACTGAATGAATTTCAGTTTGTTCCGATGTGTTTGCGGAGCACTGATCATGGTAGCATACTGGGTATTCTGTGCCAGCACCTTTACTACCTGCTTGAGCAGGAGCTCCATTTTGTCCTGACGCTCCACCAGCATCTCCTTCATTTCCACAACTTCACGCTCTTTTTGCTCCATCATGGTGTCCACATAGAAGCGGTAACCTTTATCGGAAGGGATTCGTCCTGCAGATGTATGAGGCTGATAAATATATCCAAGCTCCTCCAAATCTGCCATCTCATTTCGAATGGTTGCCGAACTGAGATTCAAGTCCGTATACTTAGAAATGGTCCGGCTGCCCACCGGCTCACCGGTTTCCAGATAGTTACGAATCACTGCCTGCAGTATTTTCTTTTTACGTTCATCCAGTTCCAACACATTCACCCCTTTTCGAATTATTAGCACTCAATCCAAAAGAGTGCTAACATCTTCTTAACATAAAATATCACTTACCTTTTCTATTGTCAACAGATTTCACGCAAAATAATTATAAAGAAATTCTAAAAAGAAAAAGTGCCCGATATCTACGCAACCCTTCCGGTCACATAGGTATCGGACACTTATGTAAGTTCTTAATTAGATGTCAAAGCTTCCGCACTCAGTCTCATTGAATACGTAGTATACCTTGCTCTCTTCAGGCTTTACGTAAAGCTCCATGCTGGTCATTTCGTTAGCCTTTCTCTTTAATTCATTCTTCCAAATTTCCTTTGCAGTCTTTACGAAATCGTCCTGTGTATATGACTTTCCTGCGAACTGCAAGATTACTTCTGCTTTCTTTGCCATTGTTATGGGCTCCTTTCAAAATAAGTATTTTCTCCTCAATCAGTGAGGAATTCCTCATCAACGTGGTTTAGTTTATGATAAAGTTTGCTATTTGTCAAGTTTTGTATCTTTATAAAAACAATCCAAACACAACCAGCACCACCGCACCTAATGCAATTCTGTACCATCCGAACACCTTAAAGTCATGCTTCTTAATATAAGAAAGCAGGAATCTTAAGATGAACAAAGATACCACAAACGCTACTACGCTACCGGTTAACAGACATGCGATTTCCACACCGGTAAAATCAAATCCGAATTTCACAAGCTTAAGCAGACTTGCGCCGAACATAACCGGAATCGCTAGGAAAAAGGTATACTCGGAAGCCACTTTTCTGGAAACACCGATTAATAATGCACCTAAAATGGTTGCGCCGGAACGGGAGGTGCCGGGAAATACTGCCGCAATCACCTGAAACACGCCAATCCAGACTGCCATCTGATAGGTGAGTTCGCCCAAACCGTTTACTTTAGCTTCCTTACCCTTGTTCCAGTTTTCAATAATGATAAAGCCAACACCGAACACAATCAGCGCAATGGCAATGCACACCGGATTGTAAAACAATTCTTCAAATACTTCATCAAACAGAATACCGATGACTGCTGCCGGCACGCAGGATACCAGAATCTTAAACCACAGAGTCATGATATCCATCTTCACAAAGGACATTACCCCTGTTTTGCCTTCACGTTCTTTCTTAGATAAAGCAAAGGGCCAAATCTGACTCCAAAACAACACAACTACCGCCAGAATAGCACCCAACTGAATTACCACTTCAAACATTTCAAAGAAACCGTCTCTTGCCTCTACAAAAGGTATCAGTTCCTTTGCCAATATCAAATGTCCTGTGCTGCTCACGGGAAGCCACTCGGTGATTCCTTCCACAATACCGTAAATAATTGCTTTAATAATTTCTAACATATTTTCCTCATTTCACCAACTTACATGATTTCACTGCCGGTGTTCTTTCTACGACTCCAAATACTGTATCATTTGCTCGTAACAGCTTTGCGCATCCTGATAGCCCTGCAAATATAATGCCTCGATCTTCTTGGGATCCTTCTCCAAACGTCCCACTTCGCTGGGATTTGTCGGCTGAATCACAAAAGCCTGCCCGTTTTCCTGCTGCCTGCACAGGAACTCCATAGTATCATTATATGCCGTATGTCGCTTCTTCATGAGTTCGTAAACCTTGGGGAACTTGCGATAACGAGCCTTGAGCAGCCCCAGCTTACTTGCAGGCTTACGCACATAACCCACTTCCTTGGTAAGTACCACAATATTTTTCTCATTACCATCCAAAATAGACTTCTGAATGGGGATGGCATCAGAAATACCGCCGTCTAAATAAAGCTTGCCGTCGATTTCCACATTTCTGGACACCAATGGTAATGACGCAGACGCACGTACTTTCACCAAATCCGCAAAACCATCCTTCACACGTAAGTACTCCGGCTTGCCGGTTTCAATATTTGTCACTACAGCATACGCTTTTCCTGTATATTTCATGTAGGTCTCATTATCAAAAGGATCATACTTTCTCGGAATTAAATTGTAGCACATATCCACATTAAAAATATCCCCCGTTTTCACCAAGCTCCTCACACTGCAATAACGCTTGTCATTAGCATAACGGATGCCGATATTAATACTACGCTTCTTTTGCTTGGATAAGTAGCTCATCATATGAATGGCACCCGCAGATACTCCATACACTCTGGAAAATTCAATCCCCTTCTCTAAAAAGAAGTCCAACACTCCCGTCGTGTAGGCGCCCTTCATGCCGCCACCTTCCAAAACCAATCCTGCCTGATACATTTTTTCACTCACTCCTCTAACATCCGGACCTCTCCGGACTCCTGCCCCTTAGGGCATCTACACCTATCAAAACTTATCTGTCCGGATATGTTTCCTCTACAAACTTACGCATTGCTACCAAAGAACGCTCTACCTTTTCGGTATCGATACAGTAAGCCATTCTGAAATATCCCGGTGCACCGAAGCTGTCGCCCGGCACCAGTACCAAATCGTACTTCAGTGCCTTCTCACAGAACACCTTTGCGTCCTCTTCCAAAGCCTTGGGGAAAATGTAGAAGGTTCCGCCCGGTTTCACTACTGTGAAGCCCAGCTCAACCAGACAATCATATATTAAGTTCATATTAGTCTCGTAAACACTTAAGTCTGCAGTCTTATCCAACACCTGCGCCACTGCCAGCTGAATAATGGAAGGAGGACAGTTGTGACCGATACCTCTGGAAATCTGGCCGCACATATTTACCATGGTTGCCGCCTCCGCACATGCAGGATTGATTGCCACATAACCGATACGCTCACCCGGCAAAGACAAAGACTTAGAGAACGAATAACACATAATAGTATTATCATAATAAGAAGAAACGCAGGGCGCATCCACACCTTCAAATACGATTTCACGATAAGGTTCATCGGAAATAATGAAAATATCATGACCATACTCTGCAGATTTCTTGCGCAAAGTATCAGCCAGCTTCTCGATGGTTTCCTTGGAATATACGATACCGGAAGGATTGTTGGGCGTATTAATCAAAATCGCCATAGTCTTTTCGTTCAACATCTCTTCAAATGCTTCAAAATTAATCTGGAAATCTGCCGTATTGGGGGGCACGATTTTCAGCACAGCACCGGTTAAATTCACATAAGGATTGTATTCCGGGAAGAAGGGCGCAAAAGTCAATATCTCATCTCCCGGCTCTGTCACCAGACGAAAGGCATGTGCAAGCGCACCTGCAGCACCGGAAGCCATGAAAATATGCTCCGCCTTGTAGGGAATTCCGAAACGCTCACTTAAAGAAGCCGCTACCGCTTCTCTTACGGAAGTAATACCCAGACTGGGGCTGTAGCCGTGAAGCACGTTGGTCTCCTGAGTAGCCAACATATGTATCATTCTGTCCGTAAACTCCTGTGGAACCGGCACAGACGGATTACCCA
>JAZSII010000083.1:0-3160 GCA_045533725.1 Acetatifactor sp.
ACTGCAACAGCCGCAAAAATACTTCCTTCCCTTACTCCCTGCAGACGCCCGATAAATGCAAGACAAATTATCGCCGCTATCGCAATATATAAAATATCAAAAAAGATTTTAACATTCTCATATCTCTTCCCGGTCACCATACTGATTGCCCGGTTCATAGCCTCACCCGGCAACATTGCAACGGCGCCCTTTAACTGAATCCATATACCAAAAGCCAGTATCAAGCAGCCCAACAACATAAAAGCAAGCTGTTGTATATAGGTATCAACCTTAATTCCCTTAAGAATCCAACAGGAAAAATCGGTCATATATCCGTATGCAAATGCTAAAACAGTTTGTATGATAATTTCCACCGGTTTACACTTCTTTCTAAGCAGAAGTACCTGCACTGTAATCTGCAATATACTTAATAGATTTAACCAGCCACCTAATGTCAAAACCGGACATACCAGAAAAACAGAATATGGAACCGATGCTACCGGTGATGTTCCAAGCCCCGCCTTCGTCGAAAAGGCAACTCCCATAGATGCAATAAAAAGTCCTATCAAAAACAATGCATATCGCCCAATGATATTTTTCTTTGACATCATGACATCCCTCATTCGTGAAACTCCTTTTCAAGAACCTCTATCTGAAATAGTAAATAATGCTCATCGTCTGCCGAAGAAAAATGTTTCGACAAAACAGGACATTCCTCTAACATCCTCTGTTTCATTTTAACATCATTACATTCCATAGCATTCCCTGTAATTCTCAACCACTCTCTTGTTCCCTCTTTTTTCGCAAGGATTTGCATCTTTCCGTTATTCCGCAACTGTTTGTGAACCTTGTTTCCATCATTTGTAGATACGAACAACTTCCCGTCATGTTCCATTACAGCACCAAAGGGTCTCCCTGCAGGGAAATCCCCGTTCATCGTCAACACATAAAAACATCCGCATTCTTTTAGAAAATCATATGCCTTACTCATAATTTCTCCGTAAACTCAATCCTCATGCCTTTCAGCATCAAACGCACCAATCAAAGCAAACATCTCTTTTGCAGTTATAACAATATCTCTATCAATTCAGCTATACAATGTATTTCATAATCCACCTCAAGACCCTCAGGCTTTGTTTTCTCCTTAATATTATAATAACAAACATCCATACCTACTTCTTTAGCAGCCATAATATCATTGGTCATGGAATCTCCAATCATTAAACAATCCTTTATTTCACAACCCAAATCCCGCATGACAGAATCAAAATAATGTTTGGATGGTTTTATGTATCCCACTTTCTCTGAAATAAATGTTTTGTATGTAAATGGAACAAAATCGGATATACGCGACTTTTGTATCGACTCAATCCCATTCGTAGCCAACACTAACTTATACCTTTGGGCCAGCGTCATATAAACATGTAATGTATCCGGTTCCATTAACTCTTTTGACGACGAGATACTCTCAATATAGCAGTTAACTAACTCATCTGTATCTATCCCTATTCCAAGTTCCTGCAACAAATAGGAATAATGATTCTTTATGTATTGATAGTAATACTCATGATAGTTCTCTTGAACATCCTGCTCTTCTGTATTCTCTAACCCACTTTCTTTCCATGCTTTCCAGCCACATTTTTCATCAAGTTTTTTATATTCATCAGAGTTCTCAATTCCAAGTCGTCCGGCAATATCGTCCTGTGTTTTTTTAAACGCACTATAAAAATCCAGTAAAGTATCATCCACATCAAAGATCAAATACTTATATTTTGATAACGTTCTCATAGAATCTCCTCTCTATATTCCTTATACTCCCTATACCAAGAAGGAACCACATGATTCATTTTGTCATACCAACCTACTACGTTCCGATTCAGTTCTAAGACACGCTCCAACTGATCCTGTGCAAAGTATTTCGCCCATACAATGGAAGTAATCGCACTCACCGACAAATACAATGCCAACATACGCCAAAACTCTTCCGGTACCTGATGATTAAAATATTCATCAATCTGTTCTGCTGCAAACGCAGGGTGTTCAATCCCAATGTTTATAAAATCAACCCAAGGATCTCCACCGCCTTCAAAATCAACGGTCTGCCAATCGATTACGAATAGCTCTTCGTCATCATTGATAATCAGATTACCCAGATGATAATCCCCATGAATGTTACATTGTCTTCTGCCATGTAGCAAATACTTATTTTTCTCTATAAAAGATAAAATCTCTTCTGCACCATCAAATGGGATTCCTTCATTTTTATATGCTTCGATTCTTGGATTAATAACTTCAAAATATCTATCATACCAATCTTGTTCCACACCGGTAATTATAGAATTATCATGAATCTTTCTTAATATCTGACCTGAGTTTACCCCGATGCCGTACTGCTTTTCCTCTGCCATGTTCGGTACTACTTTTTCGGCTTCTTCGCCTTCCATCCACTCTAAAAGCATATAAACCGACTTTCCGGCTTCACACATACCAAATTCCATTGCTTTCGGAACCGGCAATCCGGCTTCATTCAAACGGCAAAGAAAATCATAATCCTTCTTTTTTGATTTATAATTCGCTACTTCTGCAATACGCAATAAAAGCTTCTTGCCTTCTATTGTTTCGATGTAATACTTCCTGTCACCGGACATACCTTTCTCTATCTCTTTTACTGTAGAAAAAGTATCTGCAATCGGTATACCAAACATATTCCTAGTTCCTCTCTAATATCCTCTCAATGTATTTCGCAACTCCATCGTTATCATTACTATCGGTAATATCATCTGCAATTTCTCTTATCATCGGTATCGCATTCTCAACAGCGATTCCTCTTCCTGCATTCTTCAGTATCTCATAGTCATTCCCGTCATCGCCAAAAGCTATCATGTCCTCAAGACCAATCTGTAATAACTCCCCTAATGCTCTAACCGCCTGATACTTACCGGAATTACCGTTCGCAAATCCATACAAATCTTCGCCTCGATAAGAATACAGACAGCAACCATACCGCTTCGCCAATTCTTTCGCTTCATCATGTCCCCTCAAAACAGCTGCTATTTTATATACCGGATCATCCGGCATCTTAGTAAAATCATGCGAGAGACGCCACGGTTCCTCTATCCCGGCATCCGAACACAATAATGTCTTCCCCACACTGGTTACAAAACAAGTCGGAGGCCAAGCG
>JAZSII010000102.1:0-7008 GCA_045533725.1 Acetatifactor sp.
ACCTTCAAAGGTTGCCGTGGTATTTCGAATGACCTGATTAATATCAAAATGGGTCTTGTTCAATAACATGCCTTTAGTATTTAAGTTATTCAAAGTTAACAGACCATTGGTCAGTTTCGTCAGACGTTCGGTCTCATTTAATACAATTCCCAAATATTTTTCATGCATTTCCGAAGGAATGGTTCCGTCCAGCATGGCTTCCAGATATCCGCGGATGGATGTCAGCGGGGAGCGGAAGTCGTGGGATACATTTGCCACGAATTTTTTCTGGTCATCTTCGGCACGGGC
Organism: Acetatifactor sp.; assembly: GCA_045533725.1. Lineage (GTDB taxonomy): Bacteria > Bacillota > Clostridia > Lachnospirales > Lachnospiraceae > Acetatifactor. The sequence goes on from JAZSII010000102.1 coordinate 289, forward strand.
GATTTCGCTTGCCATGTAAGAAAGACAGGCAGCCAGATAACCCATTTCGTCGCCACTGTCTACGGTAAATTCATAATGCATATTGCCGGTAGCATATTGCTCTGTGGCATGTGTGATTTTCCTTAGAGGGATATATACAATCTCTGTAAAGAAGAGCAAAATAATCAGTGACAAAAACAGTAATATGGCCAGAGTAATATAGCTGATATTTACCAGCTCCATGGTAGATTCTTCAATATAGCTCATACTCATATGAATAGCAACATAGCCCTTTACCTTATAATCTGCAGTAATCGGCACAATGACACTAAGGTGGTCGGTGGTAAAATGATCAAAGAACTTTCCTACCAAATAGTAAGAAGCACCGGTGCTGGTGGGGTCAAAGTTCTCAATAGTTACTACTTTTTCAACATCCAAGGGTTGAGCGGTGTCCAAAACCACACGGCCGGAAGGATTAATAATCTGGATATCGGAGTATAGGTATACAGACAAGTAATCCAAGCGCTCTTTTACCTGTTCCAATGATATTTCACTGGTATAGAGCTCTGTAGCATATGTGTCAGAAATCAAGGTTGCTTCGGAATGTAATGCCGCAGCCCGTTCTTTCGTCAATTGCTGTTCCGTTAAGGAAGGAACAAAGATGGCTACGGCAATAATGCCGAATACACTGAAAATCACATATGCCAACAAAAATTTGAGATACAAAGTCTTTTTCATATGCTTTTAATTCCTAACGTCGAATTTGTAGCCGATGCTCCAAATTGTGGAGATCTTCCAGTTTGCATGGTCTTTGATTTTCTCACGAAGTCTTTTGATATGAACATCTACGGTTCGCGTATCGCCAATATAATCATAGCCCCAAATCTGGTCTAGTAGCTGTTCGCGGGTAAATACATGGTTGGGAGACGCAGCCAAAAAGTAGAGAAGCTCCAATTCCTTGGGAGGCATTTCTACGATTTCTCCTTTGTAACGTACAGAGTAATTGGTTAAATTAATACTTAAATCAGTATACTCCACGCATTTGTCTGTAGAGGCTTCCACAACTGCCGGTGCGGGCTTATAGCGGCGAAGCACAGCCTTTGCGCGAGCCACCAACTCTTTGGAATCAAAGGGTTTTTCAATGTAATCGTCCGCACCAAGCTCTAAACCGAGTACTTTGTCAAACACTTCGCCCTTTGCAGAGAGCATAATAATCGGAACGGAGTGCTTGTTCCTGACTTCGCGGCATACCTGATAGCCGTCAATGCCGGGAAGCATCAAATCCAACAAAATCAGGTTGGGATGAAAGCTTTCCACAGCGGGAATGGCAGACTCACCGTCATTTACAATCATAGTCTCGAAGCATTCCTTAATAAAATACAGAGAAATCAATTCTGCAATATTGTTGTCATCATCTACAATTAATACTCTTTGTTTGCTTGCCATAGGGTACCTCTTTCTGAAAGAAAACTGAATTATTTAAAAGTTACAATGGTAACGCCCGCATCGCCTTCGCCGTATTCGCCCAGGCGGAATTCTTTAACATATTTGAGACGTTTTAAGTGGGAGTGAACGGCACTGCGAAGAGCGCCGGTTCCTTTGCCGTGAACCACACGTACGCTGGGCAAATGGGCAATGTAGGCGTCGTCTAAATATTTATCCAAAGCTGAGATTGCTTCATCCACGGTTTTTCCGAGTAAATTGATTTCCGTAGATACGGACAGGGATTTGGACATTTTGATTTTGCCGGAGCCGCTACGCTGTAAATTGGGTGCGGTAATGGTAATCTCCTCCTCCAAGGCTAAGTCACGTACGTTTACGGAGGTACGCATAATACCGCATTGTACGAAGAGGTTGCCTTTGCTGTCCGGCAGGGTGCTGACAGTTCCCTTTAGTCCCATGGAAATGACCTTTACGGCATCCCCCTTCTTTAATTTGGCAGGATCCAGGGCTTTTTGTTTCGGTGCTGAAGCATCGGATTTCAAAGCCAGCTTCTCATTCTTTTCGGAAATTTTGTCACGAACCTTCTGGCGCTTCTTTTCCAAGGCCTTGATATCGGCACCGGATTCTACCTTGTTGAAGTCTCGGATAGTCTCGTCCGCCACATCCTTTGCCTCTTGCAGGATTTCCCGGGCCTTTTCGTTTGCCTCACGCAGGATTTTGTCCTTGGCACGGTCAATTTTTTCGTTCTTAGCCTTTAACTGCTCCTGCAGGGTGCGGATTCGCTCTTTGTATTCTGCGATTTCCCGCCGCTCCTTTTCAATGGTAAGGCGGCTCTGCTCCAGATCGGAAATAACGTCTTCAAAGCTTTCGTCTTCCTTACTGATTTGTTCCTTGGCAGCCCCGATAATTTCATCAGGCAGTCCCAGCTTGGAAGAAATCGCAAAAGCATTACTCTTTCCGGGAATACCGATAAGCAGTCGATAGGTGGGCTGTAAGGTTTCCACGCTGAATTCACAGCAGGCATTTTCCACAAAAGAGGTGGATAGTGCGTATATTTTCAACTCGCTGTAATGGGTGGTTGCCATGGTACGGATACCTCTGTCATGGAGATGATTCAGTATGGCAATGGCAAGTGCAGCTCCCTCCGTAGGGTCAGTACCGGCCCCTAATTCGTCAAAAAGACAGAGGGAGTTTTCATCAGCATGAGCCAGAATATGCACAATGCTCTTCATGTGTGAAGAGAAGGTACTCAGGCTCTGTTCAATACTCTGTTCATCACCGATATCAGCATATACTTCGGTAAAAATGGACAATTCCGAGCGGTCCAGAGCAGGAATGTGTAACCCCGCCTGTCCCATTAAGGTAAAGAGTCCCACGGTCTTTAAAGAAACGGTTTTGCCACCCGTATTGGGACCCGTAATAATCAACAAATCGAAATCCTTGCCCAAATGAATATCAATGGGAACTACGGTCTTCTTGGGCAAAAGAGGATGACGACCTTTACGGATATTAATGTAATGCTCCGTGTTAAAAAGCGGTTCGGTAGCATTCTGTTCCAGAGCCAGTTTCGCTTTGGCAAAGACAAAGTCCAAATGGGTCATGGTCCTTTGGTTCAGCTCCAATTCGGAGATATGTTCGCCCGCCATAGCGCTTAATGTGGCCAAAATGCGCTCAATTTCTTCCAGCTCTTCTATGGCCAATTCCTTTAATTTGTTGTTCAGCTCCACAACCGCAGCCGGTTCAATGAAAAAGGTGGAGCCGGTGGCGGACTGATCATGTACCATTCCGTGTACCTGACTCTTATACTCTGACTTGACGGGAATACAATATCGGTTATTGCGCATGGTAATTACTGCATCCTGCAGATAAGAACGGTAGGAACCATTTACCATACTGATTAACTGGCTGTGAATCTTTTCATTGGTTACTACCATGGCGCGGCGGATGGACTTCAAAGCGGGGCTTGCATCATCCGCATATTCATCCTCTGCCAAAATACAGCGGTTGATTTCATTGGCCAAAGGGGTTAATGGTGCCAATTGCTCGAAAAGTGCATCCAGTGAATCTTCCGGGGTGTCATCCCTGTCCTTGCGACCGTAAGTTTTGATACGGTTAACATTATCTAAAAGCTTAGCGATTTTCAGTAACTCGATACCGGAAAGGGTACTGCCGATTTCCAGAGTTTTTACGGAAAAGCCAATGTCCTTATTGCCCCCGAAGGAGGTACTGCCCTGCTTAAATAAACGTGTCAGCGCATCTGCAGTTTCTTTTTGTGCCTGTCGTATGGCATCCAGGTCCGTATCCGGCAGCAGTTCTTTACATAGTTTTTTGCCCGGTTCAGAGTCTGCTTTTTCTGTCAGCATCTGAATAATTTTTGTATATTCTAAAGTAGATAATACCTTTGTGTTCATAATTGCCTCATTTCTAAATAAAAGTTCATAGTTAACAATAAGTATATCATATTTTTTAGGCCAATGGTAGTGTGTGTTTGCGGGAAATGCCACAGGTTGACTTACCTTCCATAATAAATTATAATTTATTATGGATAAATGTATATTTCGAGGTGAAAGATGCAGAACACAGAACAAAAGAGCAATAACGATTTCATGATTGAAAAACTGAAAGAGCGTCCCTTAAATAAAAGAAAGTTGTTAAAAAAATCATTAACAACGGTTCTGATGGCAATTATTTTTGGTTTGGTTGCGTGTATTACGTTTCAGCTTTTGGAACCTATCATTGGTAATTGGCTATATCCGGACCCTACAGATGACCAGATTGTTTTGTTTCCGGAGGATCAGACGGAAATGAAGCCGGAGGATATGCTTTCGGACAATCTTCCCGGCAATTCTGCAGAAGGACTGCTTGGCGGAACGGATGGAGAAGGTACCAAATCCCCTAACGGACTGGATTTAGATTATTTAAATTATGTGCAGCTTTACGAATCCCTGGCAAGCCTGGTAGAGACCTTGAATAAATCCATGGTTACAGTAACGGCATCAAAGGTCAACACGGATTGGTTGGCTAATGAGTATGAGACGAAAAAAGATACTACCGGCGTAATTATAGGCAAAAACGGGCGGGAGGCATTGATATTAACAGATTATAGCAGTATTAAGGATACGGATAGACTGAGTGTTACCTTGTCCAATGGCAGCAGTTACTCTGTGACGGTTAAACAGTACCACAAGGATTCTGATATTGCAATTTTGAGCTTAAGCGTGGCCGGAATGGGAGATGATGCGGAGATACTCAGTGTGGCATCTTTCGGAAATTCTACGGAAGAAATGTTATGTATGCCGGTAATTGCATTGGGAAGCCCCATGGGAGAGTGTGGTTCCGTGGGTTATGGTATGGTTACCTCGGATCAGGGGATGATATCTACGGTAGACGGTAATTACAAGCTGATTACCACAGACATATACGGAAGCCAGAATGCAAAAGGTCTTTTGTTCAATTTGAAGGGTCAGATTATCGGTATTATTTGTAACGGAAGAAGTACTGTAGATATGAGAAACCGTATAACGGCGTACGGCGTTTCAGATATGAAGAATCTGATTTCCGTTCTTTCCGGCGGATTTGAAGTGGCATATCTGGGAATTACCGGTATCGGTGTAACGGAAGAAGCAAATCAACAGGCAGAGGTACCTTTAGGGGTATATATTCAAGAGGTGGAGGAAGATTCTCCGGCGCTTCGTGCCGGCATTCAAAAAGGCGATATTATCGTGGAAATCGATGGAAACGAAGTGGAATCCTTCGAGGAGTATGCGGCAGTTTTTGGCCAAAAGAAAGCCGGACAGATGTTGGAATTGAAGATTTTAAGACAATCTGTGAAGGAATACACAGAGATGACATTTAGTATAGTATTAGGGTCAGCAAACTAGAAACGAGGAAGAAAACATGAAGTTTATTAAGGACTACAAAGAAGGCGACAGAGTATTTGATATTTATTTGTGTAAGCATAAGCAGGCGGCGGTGACCAAAAACGGCAAGCCTTATGAAAACGTGATTCTGCAGGATAAGACCGGCACCATTGATGCCAAGGTTTGGGAGCCAAACAATCCGGGCATTTCCGAGTATGATGCCATGGACTATATTGAAGTATACGGAGAAGTGAGCAGTTTTCAGGGCGCATTACAAATTAGTGTAAAGAGAATCCGCGTTTGCGGAGAGGGCGAATACAATCCGGCGGATTACCTGCCCGTCAGCTCCAAGGATATTACCGATATGTACAGAGAGTTGACCGGTATTATCAGTACCATTCAGAATACATATTTGAAGCAGTTGCTGGAAGCATTTTTTGTAAAGGATGATGCCTTTAAGAAGCGTTTCTGCAATTCTTCTGCGGCAAAAAGCGTACACCACGGTTTTGTGGGGGGACTTTTGGAGCATACCTTGAGTGTAACCAAGCTTTGTGATTATTATTGCAGCATGTACCCCGTGCTTAAGAGAGATTTGCTTCTGGCAGCAGGAATGTGCCATGATATTGGCAAAACCAAGGAGATTTCGCCTTTCCCGGAGAATGATTATACGGACGACGGTCAGCTGTTGGGACATATTGTGATGGGTTCCCAGATGGTAGCCGAAAAGGCAGCAGGCATTGATGGATTCCCCCATGGCGTACTTTCTCAGCTGCAGCATTGTATTTTGGCACATCACGGCAAGTATGAATTCGGTTCACCCAAGATTCCGGCCATTATTGAGGCACTGGCGTTAAATTATGCGGATGATACGGACGCCAAGCTGGAAACCTTTAAGGAAATTTTGGAGAACAATGCGGAGGTAACCGGCTGGATGGGTTATAACCGTTTGTTTGAATCTAATTTACGCGCTACCAAGGTGGAGTAAGGATTTAACCCCATCCGTGGGAGCATCTGCAATAGCAATCTCTTCGGACGCGCTCCCGCTTGGATGCAAAACGTAGCCTCACTAGGCTCGAAAAGACCTTGCCAAGTGAGGACGTTTTCATACAGTCCTTAAAAGACTGCTATTGCAGATGCTCCCACAGACAGGATACATTTTCATGTAAATGATGAGTAGACCGGAAAGGTGAAGTATGGAATATAAGAAGAACGATGTGGTCAGAGTGACCATTGAAGATATCGGAACAGAGGGTGAAGGCATCGGTAAAATCGATGGTTTCACCTTATTTATCAAGGATGCGGTGGTTGGCGATGAAGTGGAAGCCAAAATCCTGAAGGCCAAGAAGAATTACGCGTATGCCCGTTTAGAGAAGGTAATAAAGCCTTCTCCTTTTCGCGTGGAGCCCAAATGTGCCTTCCACAGACAATGCGGCGGATG
>JAZSII010000166.1:0-5907 GCA_045533725.1 Acetatifactor sp.
ACCTTATCGATAAGGGGTAACTTAATATGAAGACCGGTATCCCAAACATTCTGGAATGCTCCCAATCTTTCTACTACATAGCTCTGTGCCTGAGGCACGATCTTGATACAAGACCAAGCAAGAATAACTAAAATAACAATAAGCGTAATAATCACTACTACTGCTGGTTCCATAAATAATTTCCTCCTAAAATTAATTATTATTTTGTTTCTTTAGGCTCTGCCGCCTTAACAGGCATGCTGCGAACCATTAATTTAACACCTTTGATTTCTTCCACTGTAACAATGGTTCCTTCCGGAATAACCTTATCACCTTCTGTATTTCTGGCACTCCATTCCTGACCACTCACAGTCACCTTACCTTCACCATGCAGATTATCAATCTCTCTGGTAACGATGGCTTGTTTACCAATTACACCGGATGCATTTGTTTTTTCTCTGTTTTTGTTAAAATGCTTCATTGCAATCGGTCTGGTATAAATCAAAAGAAGAATTGATACCAGTAAAAACAGAATGATTTGCAACCACAAAGGTGCCTGCAATGCAGCAGCTAACATACCTATCAATGCACCGCCCGCAAACCAAACGCAAACTAACGTTACAGTAACAGCTTCAATAACCAGAAAAACAATCAAGGCAATAAGCCACGCAATCACTTCCATCTTTCTCCCTCCTTTTATTGTGTACAATTGATTTGTATGCATTTACTATACTACAATATTTTTGTATACGCAATTGAATTATTGCTATATTATACTCCCGTAACGTGGCAATATTTGCACGTTACCCCTATTTTTCCCAAAATAAGCAAAAAAAATCCCGACTGATTACCAATCGGGATTTTATCGCTTACAATTTAATAGAATACGTGATTACCAATAATCAAGCCTTCTCTACCGTTAACTGTTCTAAAGTGTGTCAGGTCTCCTACGTTTGACACGCCGGAAAGCGCTTCCTCTGCCGCCTTAATACAGCTTTCATTAATCTTGCCGGACTCAAGCACTTTGTCAACCTTACCGTTCATAGCCGGTGTAAACTGTCCTGACGCATAAATAACACCATAAATGGTATCCGGATATGCAGAGCTTCTTACACGATTCATTACAACAGCTCCTACCGCAAGCTGTCCTTCATAAGACTCTCCTCTGGCTTCGCAGTGAATCAATGCTGCCAAGAGCATCAGTGTATCTTCATCCGTTGCATATTCACCGTACTTCACATGACGCTTTGCTTCACGTTCAGCATCTTCTCTGATTTTGATTTCTTCAAGCGTTTCTCCTGCATCAATCTTAAAATCAATATCCACGTACTCTGAAAGAATATAGCCGTTCTTTCCTTCGTAATTCACACATATCCAGCCGTCTTCACTTTGAGAAATCACTTCCATGACTTCATCCTTGGACACTACACCGATAACGTCCGACATAATATCTGCTTCTGCACGAATATTAAGTGCCTCCGCATCAATAACAGCCAGGGTATTGCCCACTTCCTTCGCCAAAGCCACTGCTTCATCGCCGAACAAAAGATATTCATCGCTTGCCCAACCGATTACATTGCCTGACTGAAACTTGGTCCATCCGTCTTTTCTCTCAATAATGTGACCACCACAGTCCTTGTATAGCTTACCTACTTTTTCTGAATCCGCATCCGCTTCTGCTCTGACATTTACTGCATTCTGGACATTTGCCATCACAAGCATTTCTTCGTCCAATTCCTCTACGGATTCCATCTGACGCAACTCTTTCTCTGTGGCTTCCATCAGTTCTTCTGCAGTTTCATCCTGCATATTTAATAGGGATGCCACACCACCATTTAACAGTTCCTGGTAACTTCCATTGTCGCCGGCTTCTACAGACAAACTCATGCTACCGGTCAGAATCAGACTCGCTGCTAATCCCAACGCAGGCACAAGAAGTCTCTTGCTTTTAAACATTTTCTTTACCTCCAAACAAATGTTACAATAATGTTAAATTTGTTACGAGGCACATAATAACAAATACTTTTTGTTTTGTCAACTATCAAAAAATATTCAGACTTTTCTACAAATTCCTTGATTTCTCTGCACATGCCTCCATGGCATCCATTACGGCAGCACGAAATCCTTTCTGTTCCAGCACCTTAACCGCATCGATGGTAGTACCTCCGGGCGAACATACCATGTCCTTTAATTCCCCGGGATGCTTGCCTGTTTCCAGCACCATTTTAGCACTGCCGAGCACCGCCTGTGCCGCAAAGGTATAGGCCTGATTTCTAGGCATTCCCTCCGCTACTGCCGCATCTGCCATGGCCTCGATAAACAGGAAAACATAAGCCGGTGAGCTGCCGCTGACAGCCACTACCGCATCCATCAAACGCTCCGGCACTTCCTGTGCCACACCGAAGCTTTGAAGCAGGTTCAGCACCTGATTAAGTTCCTCTTTTGTTACACTTTCACTGGCACAAACACCGGTACATCCTTCCCCAACCAAGGCAGGTGTATTGGGCATACAGCGAACGATTTTCCTTAATTTACCACCCATTCCCTGTTTAATAAAGTCAATACTCTTGCCGGCCACGATACTTACCATAACCGTATTTTCTTTTACGGAATCGGCAATTTCTGCCAGTACTTCCGACAGAAAAATAGGCTTCACTGCAAAGAAAAGTACATCAGCCCCTGCTGCTACTTTTTTATTGTCTGCACAGGCTTCGATACCAAATTGCTTCGCTGCCTTGGCACGTCCTGCTTCACTCACATCCGAACCCATGATATCCTGACTGTTTACCAGTCCTTTCTTTAACATACCGCCAATCATGGCACTTGCCATATTGCCAAGTCCGATAAAACCTAATTTCATAGCTTTTCTCCTTTATCATTCAAATATTTTTTAATTGGTTCGTCGCTCCACACCTGAACCTCAATATAACGTTCCGGTCCGTGTTTGCCGTCATCATTCCAGTCCTGGGGCAATCCGTATTTCTCTATGACCTTCAGGATTTCCTCGTAAGTATAAAGCTTGCCCCGATACTCCTTGTCATCCTTTACACCCCAGTTCGGCATGGAATCTCCGTACGTAAATGATAAGGTTGCAAGGTCAAACTCCTCAATCGGAATCTTTATATATCGACCATCCTCAAACCAGGTGCTTAACCATGGACTATGCTCCACTACCATATAATGTGGCACATTTCGGTCCATTTTTCCACCTTTTTTTGTAAATTCGGTCCGTAAAACATTTTCACAGTTGCGTCTGTACTCCACATATTTATCATGTCTTGTGGCACATTGGGTATCGGGCCGCTCTTCTTTCACCCTCTTCACAACCTCCTGTGCTTCCTCTACAGACAGATCTGAAAGGTTGCGAAATGGACCTGTGGATTTTTCAAAATAGTGGTATAGGTACATGGTTCCAGCCCTCCTTTTTAATTCCTTATGAATTATCTGCTCTGCTCCCAAAACTTAAGCAACTCCGGCTGAATCTCCGGGTAAGTCCAATTCTCCGGAAGTTCATCCATTATCACGATTTTTTCTATTTCACTATGTAGCTCTTCCTCAAACGCTTCTACCTGAGCATAGAACAATTTTCCAAAGGTTTCTTCTCCATCAAAATTATCCGGTGATGTCACCGAGTAGACTCCTATCGGTTCCATATGATATTTTGTAGCGCCGGTTTCTTCGTACAGTTCCCGTCTGGCTGTTTCTTCGATATCTTCTCCCTGCTCCCGATGACCACCGGGCACCTCCAAGGTATCACGGTCTTTATGTTTGCAAAATACCCATTTCCCCTGATATTCCGTGATAATCACTGCAAACTTCAGCAAAGAATCTTCAATATCATCATAAAATTTTACTATCGTCACTCTAATCTCTCCTGCATATCACAAGCACTGGTTGTAATCTTTCCCAATCACTCAACTTCCTGCACCCATTTCAAATCCTTGGCCGCCACCACCTCATAATTGTCCGCACCCTCGCCAACGCGTAAGTATACATTGTTGATGCCTGCCTGAATGATGCTTCTGGCACACAAAGGACAGGGCTTGGCACGATGGATGGAATTATCCTTGGGATTGATACCGGTCAGGTACAAATCCGCTCCCATAGTCTGCTGCCTGGAACAGTTTAATAAAGCATTGGCCTCTGCATGAATGGCACGACACATTCCATATCCTTCCCCCTGATGCAGATTCTTCTCTATCCTGGGACATTTCCCGATGTCGCAACAGTTCTCAAATCCCCTTGGCGCACCATTATATCCGGTAGATATGACCACATCATCCTTCACAATCACAGCACCGTATTTACGCTTCAAGCAGGTGCTTCTATAAGCAAAAACCTCCGCACAGTTTAAGTAGGTGTCAATCTTAGAGATTCTTTTTTCTCCCTGTGGGCTAACCATCTTTTTTCCTCCAAATACTATTTATTTGCTATTCAATCCACTGTATAAACGCCGTCTTATCCGCACTGTTATACCCGGCATTCTTATAGAAATTCAGTGTCTTCTCTTCCTTAGAACCGGTCAGTAACATCATCTTATAGCAGTTGTTTTCTTCCGCAATCTTCTTGGCGAAGTTGAGGCAATCCGTGGCATATCCTTTGCCCCGATAGTCCTCATGAGTCACTACATTTTCCACGAAGGCATAGGGTCTGACATTTCTGGTCAGATTGGGGATGATGACACAAACACAGGAAGCCACGATTTTCTCCTCCACCTCACATACGATTAAATGGTGGGCAGGGTCTGTGATGATCTGTTCCCAGGTCTTTTGTAAATGCTCTGAATCCTCCGGAACTTCCTTTTCATGCAGATATAAATACAGTTCTAAAAGCGCCTGTAAGTCTTCTCTTTTTGCTTCGCGTATCATAGTACTTCCTCCTCTTTACTCTCATACTAAGCCTTCACAAAATACTGCTCTGCCTGCGAGTTTTCTTTTCCCCTTCGCCACTTTTTTATTTCTTCTGTACAAAATTGCACACAATTATCGATATAAGCTGTTATCACTTCCCAGGTATAAAGCTCCAGTTCCTCCTTCTTACAGGGCTCTGCCTCAAAATACCCTTTCATCGACTCTATCACCGATGTCAGCAACTCCTGACGTACTTCCTCTACCGAAACCTCTCTATTGATAAAAGCAAAACCCTGTAAACCATACTCCTGCAAAAGCAGATAATTCAGCCTCTCATAGTCTTTATATCCCTTTTGGTAATATGCCTTCTTCACTTCACCGGTATAGATACGGACATATTTATCCACCACATCATGAACCCATATGGCGTCCTCCATCAAATGACACCAATAGCCCACGTAAAAGGCATCTTCCTCAAACCTGTCACCATACTTGTCCGCAAATCGGTTAAAATCAATCCCTTTCATGGTTCGGTCCTGTAACCAACCCTGAAAATGGGCCTCATTATAAGAACCATCTGCATGGGATGAGGCATCCGGTGCCACCACTGCTCCTAAAAGAAACCTTTCTAAATCTTCTATCCCTACCTGTTCTGCTACTCTCTTTGAAATCACATAATGTATCATGCCGGAAGCCATAAGACCTACCTCCTTGAATTCGTCTGATTATACCAACTTCTCTACTCCATTTCCCGTGGCCTTCCATATTTTTCCTTGGTTTTCCGCGTAATACTCCGCATGTCCGTTGGTTACCTTTATCAGACTCACATCTGTTTCTCCGCTTTCCCGCATATGGTCCTGTATCAAATAAAACTCACCGTATTCTGCCGCCACTTTCAGTAAATCATTCTTTACATAGATTTCATCCCCTGACACCAATTTTTCCGGATATTCCTCTTCCTCCGTATTGTTGTGGGGATATATGGATATGCCATCCAGATTCAAGCCTTCCTCCACTTGAAATTCTGGATACTCCTCACTACAGGGGAAGTCGGGAGGCCAAGCGGTCTTAGGAAAGA
>JAZSII010000246.1:0-18282 GCA_045533725.1 Acetatifactor sp.
TTCATGAAGAAGTACCGCCGTATGGTGGGTTATCTGGATGAGGAACCGAATTTGGAAGAAATGGGCGTAGAGGTAGAGGCCGATTACTGTGTGGTTCCCACCGCTCCTGATAATCGTGGTGACGATGCTGATACTACGGAGCATAAGATAGGTTATGTGGCATATTATAACAGAGGCATTATGAACAAGGAGGAAGTACCGCTTGTGCTTTGTTTCCACGGTGGCGGAGACTCAGCTATGTGTATGGTGGCGCTTTCCGATTGGCATAGGGTGGTAGCACAAAATGACTTCTTATTAGTCAGTGTGGAGAATCATTTGAACAGCACTGCGACAGAAATGATGAATCTGTTAGCACATTTGAAAGCGAAGTACTCTATTGATACAGAGCGTATTTATGCAACCGGCTTCTCCATGGGAGGATGCAAGTCTTGGGATTTGTATCAAGAATATCCGTATGTGTTTGCTGCATTGGCACCCATGGATGCAACCTTTGATGTGGGACAGAATGCCTACGGACAGCCGGTAGAAAATATCAACCGGGAAATTCCGGTACCCGTATTCTACGTGGGCGGAGAGCAGACTCCGTTGCCGGAGCTTCCGTTCCAGGCACAGAAATGTACCGACCGTATGGCATATGTGCTGGAGGTAAATAAGTCCAAGACCAAATATGACGTACAGTTTGAAGATAGAGCAAACTGGGTAAATCCTATCTGGGGCATTGATGGTGACGTGATTTGCAGAGATAAGGATGATAACCGCGGCAGTGTACTTACTATGCACCTGTTTGAAAGCGAAAACGGCTGCTGTTACAGCGTATTCGGAAGCGGCAGTCCCCAGCAGCATGAGATGCGCTACCTGAATTGTAAGAATGCATGGAAGTTCTTTAGTCAGTTCCGCAGATTGCCAAACGGTGATTTGGTAGGCGGTTCCATGGATGATGTTATTAGTGCATTGAATGAAGAATAAATAAACGTAAGACTCCAACGAAAATCAATCATTCGTTGGAGTCTTTTATTATCCTTCTATTAATTTACACACATCCACCCAACATTCAAATCCGGAGTACTGTTCCAGTTCGGGAATAGTAAGCTCAATGGCGCTGTTGGCGCTTCCGCAGGCGGGAAATACAGTCTCGAAGCGTTTTAAGGATTCGTCCAAATATACAGTAACACCTTCCTTGAACCCAAAGGGACATACGCCGCCCATGGCATGACCGACAAGTTCCAACAGTTCATCAGGGGAAAGCATTTTCGCCTTGGTATGGAATTGCTGTTTGAATTTGGAGTTGTCTACCTTTACATCACCGGGGGCTACAATTAATATTGCGGCGCCGTCTACCAGGAATGCCATGGTTTTGGCAATTCTTTGGGGCGCACAGCCCAAGGCTTCTGCAGCCAGAGCTACGGTAGCACTGGATACGGTAAATTCCTGAATTCTATCTGCGATTCCGCATTTCTCTAAATAGTCTCTTGCGCGTTCTATTGACATGATAAATCTTCCTTTGTGTTGACATGTGATTTGGGAAAGTGAAAGCATGTATGTAGTATGGCAGAACATAAATGTTTTGCTGTCATATAAGCTTCCAAATTAGATTGTACTTCAATTTTGAAAGGAGTGCAACCGAATACGACATATAGAATAATAATTATTGGGGTTTCTATCTGCCTGCATATGCTCGCAAATCAAGAGGGTGACAGATAGAATGGGGGATTGAGGAGTATCTATCTGTTGGATTGCGGGTGTTGCATGAGTAGCAGGCATATAGAAGGGGCGTTATGGAAGTAGCTATCTGTTGCTGTATGATTTTGAATGTGACTAGGGGCAGATAGGAGTAGATATTAAGTAAAATATATCTGTCGGTTGGCAATTTTGCTAAGTGAGAAGAGCAGATAGTTTCTAGTGATAAGAGAGATATATATGTTGGCTTCCTGTTTGTGTGAGAAAAATCAGCAGATAGAGACACTAAATTCTTGAATGCTATCTGTCGAAGCACGAAAATTGTGCTTCAAAACAGTTGTGATGTATTTTGTGGTAAATACAATAGTACAAAAAAGCAGGCCCTCCTGCCGTAGCAGAAGGACCCGCAAATAATGGGTGTCGAATTTATAGTGCCCGTTTGGGCAATCCGATATGGATGCAAATTGCGCACCTACGCACGATTTACCTTGTATCCCACAAACTTTCCTACCATAGCGCGCAAGCAGAAGATTGCCTCGTCTTTATCTCTGTAAAGAGGCTCGATAACGCGACCGCTCATTACTTCGGTAATACTTGCTGCATCCTTGATATGTACATAGATATCGCTATCTTTGGTATCCGCATCCACATAGGGATAAATGACGAAGGTGTCATTATTGTAAACAAACAGGCTAATCATTGGATCTCCGGTTAAGTAGATACCGTTTACTGCCATTTCCTTACGCATACGGTCACGGATTACGTTAGGATAGTACTTCAGGTCACTGAAGGATTCGGGAACTACCAGGGTGTACATCTGACCGTTGCCATAGGTGTCGCGGGAGAATAAGGTGTAAGCCTCCTCTTCGGCGATGCCCTTGCAGATAGCGCCCCAGGTTGCATTGTTCCTAAATTCCAAAACCGGTATGTTCACCGATTTTGCTCCAAAGGCACGCTCCCAGCGATTGTAAAAGTGTGATGCTTCAGCAGCGAATTCCGGTACACTTACCTTGCGACCGCGGTCGCGGATGGAAGTGATTCGTGCAAGTCCTCTGTTCAGAGTGGCTTTTACGAAACCGCTGGTTACGATGGCCTTGTTTCCGGCTAAAATATAGCTTTCTAATTTATCGACGATTGTTTCGTCGTAAGCAGAGGATTCGGTTAACAGCATTACCGGTGCATCCTCTTTGAAATCAGGCGTGGTCAAAATAGGGAAGCCGTGCATACCTAAGAAGTCCTGCACATTATCCTCGCCCTGCGAAGCGTTTGGAATATAACAGGGGATACCTATGGGCTCGCCCAGCTTATCCAGCAAATCATCCAATTTATCCAGCATGAAGCCCAGCGCGGGCACATTTACGGAGTTAACCAAAGCCTGGAAACAGAACATCATCATTTCTCTGGGCTTGGAGAACGCAGTCAAGTAAGCTTGTTCCAGATAGTAGTCCAACATGCGGCAGTCGAAAGGATCGAACCATCCGCCGCCGTTTCTGCCGGGTGCCATATCTTCCAGATAACGCATTAATGAATAAGATAAATATCTGGGCAAATGCTGATCTGTGTTCACCGGATCACGGGTTTCCGTACCGGTATAAATATAGTCAAAAATCTCCTTCTGGGATGCCGGGTCATAGCCGGTTTCCTGATAAGCCTCCATCCAGTTAGGATACTTAATGGTAATCTTGCAGTCGGGATTGACGGCCTTGGCCGGTGCAATCACATATTTCTTGGAAGCTTCGTACATTAAGTGAGTACGATAAGCCTGCCAGCTACCGTCAGTGATACCGTTTGCGGCATTGTACTCGTCACGGCCCTTGCGACATGCTTCGCAGGTACAGTTGGTGAAATAAAAGTCATCAAGGATGAACGCATCAAAAACGCGGGCATTCATTTCACAAACCTTTTGTAAAGTATCCATCATACCGGCATCATTATAGCAGAAGGTATTGAACATACGCTGTTTCGGTGCATGACCCTTCATATCCGGCATGGAAGTGGTGATACCGCCTTCTGTACGGATTCCGTTTGCATTGAAGACTTCCTTGCAAAGACGAAGCTGCTCTTCCGAGGCAAACACGCCGTCGCGGAAGGGCTCCAGATATACTTTATCCAAGCGCATATAGCGGTTGAAAAAATCAATGTCCTTTTGTAATTGCTCTTTGGTGGCGCCGGCAACGCCCTGAGCAATAAAATACACTACTAAATCATAGTTTTTGTAATTGCCCATAAGAAACCTCCTTTTGCTGATACCCCCATATTCAGCTTGGTTTCAGTATAAAGTAAGTGCTGATTTTTCACAATGGAGTATCTTGTACTCAAGGGGTGAAATACTGTTCAGTGTTTATCTTGCAAAGCGAAGGTAAACATTTTATAATTTAGTGAGAGTAGCTGTGATGAAGAGTTTTTTCTGCGGCAGTATGGGTAGAGAAGGAGACTGATTATGGAGAACAAGGCGGGCGAGCACAAAAGGAGAGTGCGCTATTCGGGCACTCACCCCAAGAAGTTCAGTGAGAAATATAAGGAACATAATCCTGAAAAGTACGGTGATACTATATCCAAGGTAATCAGCAAGGGAAGTACACCTGCGGGCATGCATATTTCCATTATGGTGCAGGAAATTCTGGATTTTCTGCAGATTCAGCCCGGACAGTGGGGCTTGGATGCTACACTGGGCTATGGCGGTCATACCAAAGAAATGCTGAAATGTTTACAGGGGCAGGGGCATATTTTCGGTTTGGACGTGGACCCTATTGAATCGGCAAAAACCAAGGAACGACTGGCGGCACAGGGATTTGGAGAGGAGCTTTTAACGGTAAAGCTCATCAATTTTGCCAATATTGATCAGGTGGCAGAGGAAGCCGGCAGGAAGTTTGATTTTGTGTTGGCGGATTTGGGAGTTTCTTCCATGCAGATTGATAATCCGGAGAGAGGTTTTTCTTATAAGGTAGAGGGACCTCTTGATTTGAGACTGGACCCCACCAAGGGAGTAAGTGCAGCGCAGCGACTGCAAGATATTTCCAAGGAAGAATTGACGGGTATGCTGATTGAAAATGCAGACGAGCCTTATGCTTACGAAATTGCAGAGAGAATTGTGTCAGCTTCCAAGCGAGGCAAAAAGATTGAGACCACTACGCAGTTGAAGGAAGCCATTGAAGAGGCTTTGAGCAGGGTGCCGGAATTAAAGCGGGCATCCGAAAAGGAACGCAAGGAAGCAGTGAAGAAATCCTGTCAGCGCGTTTTTCAGGCATTGCGCATCGACGTAAATAATGAATATGAAGTGCTGCATGCATTTCTGGAAAAGTTGCCGGGGATACTGGCACCCGGCGGCAGGGCGGCAATCCTTACCTTCCACTCGGGAGAGGACCGATTGGTGAAGAAATCCTTTAAGCAGTGGAAAAAGGAAGGGGTTTACAGCGAGGTGTCCGAGGATGTCATCCGACCTTCCGCGGAGGAATGTGTACGGAATCCCAGAGCACGCTCCACAAAGATGCGCTGGGCGGTGAAAGGAGACTCACATGCTATTTAATTCATTAAGCTTTTTAATATTTTTTCCGCTGGTATTGCTGATATATTTTGTAATTCCTGCGAGAATCAGATATATATGGCTATTGGTTTGCAGTTACTTTTTCTATATGTGTTGGAATGCCAAGTATGCCCTTCTTTTGTTGTTATCCACAGTGGTAACGTATGGGGCGGGATTACTTTTGGCGGCAAGTAGGGAGCATGCTGCCCGAAAGAAGTGGATTGTGGCAGGAAGCCTTTTTGTGAATTTTGGTATTCTGTTTTTGTTTAAATATTTGGACTTTGCAGTGGATACTTTGCAGAAGGTCCTTGGGAAATTGGGGATAACTTTGGCAGAGCCGGGATTTAGTCTGCTTTTGCCGGTAGGAATATCCTTTTATATTTTCCAGGCAGTGGGTTATATGATAGACATCTACCGTGAGAAGCTGACGCCGGAAAAGAATTTTCTCCGCTATGCTTTGTTTGTGTCCTTTTTCCCGCAGCTGGTGGCAGGACCCATTGAAAGAAGTACCAAGCTTTTGCCGCAGTTACAAAACGTGCACAAGCTTAAGCTTTGGAACGGAGACCGGGTACGGGACGGTGCGTTGGTCATGTTGTACGGCTATGTACTGAAAATGGTGATAGCCGACAGAGCGGCACTTATGGTAGACAGGGTATTTCATGCACAGGAATATTCTCTTTACGGCGGACTTACCGTTTGGGTGGCTGCGATTCTGTTTTCTATCCAAATATACTGTGATTTTGCAGGGTATACGTATATTGCCATCGGTGCGTCCAAGGTCATGGGCATTGAGTTAATGAACAATTTTGACACTCCCTATCTGGCGATGTCTATTAAGGATTTTTGGAACAGGTGGCATATTTCCCTGACATCATGGTTTCGGGACTATTTGTATTTCCCGCTGGGCGGCAGCAAAAAAGGGAAGCTTCGCAAATACATGAATATTATGATTGTATTTACGGTCAGCGGTTTGTGGCATGGCGCAGCCTGGCATTATGTAGTCTGGGGCATGCTCCACGGACTTATGAGAGTGGTGGGAGAGATTACCGAAACGATTCGGGCAAGGTTTAGAGCGTTCCTACAAATTAAGGATCAGGTGTTATCCTACAAGGCTTTTCGCGTATGCGTAACCTTTTTGTTGGTAACACTTGCATGGGTGTTTTTTAGGGCAGAAACCATTGGACAGGCTCTTGATTTGATAAAGAGTATGATGACGGTTTGGAATCCATGGGTGCTGTTTGATGAATCCTTGCTTAGCTTGGGATTGGATGGCAAGGACTGGAATGTTTTGTTGTTTGCACTTTTGGTCATGATTACGGCAGAGTGCTTTAAGTATAAGAAAGTATCCCTGTCAGCCAAATTTGCGGAGCAGAATCTTTTGTTCCAGTGGAGCTTCTTTCTGGCAGGAATTTTGTTTATTGTGGTTTTCGGTATTTACGGGCCCGCATACAGTGCGTCCCAGTTTATTTATTTTCAGTTTTAACGGAGGGATGGCAAAATGAGAAAGAGAATTTACACAATTATTTTGTTCCTTCTGTTTTGGGCGGTTTTGATTCCGGCACTATTTCGGATTTCTTATATACTTCGGGAGAAGGAAGGCACCAATATTCAGGACAATTTCAAACAATTGGAGCCGGACAGCGTGGATATGGTTTTCATTGGAACCAGTCATCAGTTTTGTACCATAAATCCGGATTTGTTGTATGAAGAGTACGGAATCAACAGTTTTAT
The DNA here is from genome assembly GCA_045533725.1 of Acetatifactor sp. Classification (GTDB taxonomy): domain Bacteria; phylum Bacillota; class Clostridia; order Lachnospirales; family Lachnospiraceae; genus Acetatifactor. Next base: position 6,932 of record JAZSII010000246.1, read on the forward strand.
GCTGGCTACCTCGGCACAGACCATTCCCATGTCGTACTACGCGGCCATGGAGGCTATTGAGCTCCAGCATCCGAAGGCAATCGTGCTGGAAGTGCTATACTGTACCAATGATTTCAGAACGGTGACGCCGGAAATGTCTCATACCTTTTTTGATGGGATGCCTTGGTGTGAAGCTAAGAAACTGGCCATTGAGGATTTGATAGAGCCGGAGGAACGGATTTATTATTATCTGAATTTGGGTCGTTATCATTCCCGCTGGAAGGATTTGAGTGAGGAAGATTTTCAGAGTAATCTGACCTCGCCTCGTGGTGGATATTATACAGAGGAAGTCAAGTACAATTGGCAGATTCCGGTCATTTCCCGGGACGAAAAAGAGCCTATGTCTGATGAAATGCTTAAGTATTTGGATATGATTGTGGAGCTTTGCGAGGAAAATCATGTGGAACTGATTTTATATGTAGCACCGTTTAACTCCCTGTATGATGATGAAAGTACCAGAGAGGATTTGTTCCGCAGACAGCGTATTTTTAACTGGCTGGATGATTATGCGGATGAGAAGGGGTTACGTTATTATAATTTGTTCTATGAAATGCACAAGATTCGCTTGGACGGTACGACGGACTACAAGGATTCCCAGCATTTTAACTGCTATGGTCAGGAGAAGGTAACCCGTTATATGGCAGAAAAAGGATATCTGGATATTAGTGAGGAATATTTGGATAGGTAGGTTATAATAAAATCATTTATTTTCATAAAATCTTGCCCGCACAGAGATTTCTCCCTGTGCGGGCATCTAAAAAAGTCAATTATTCTAATTTATTCGAAGAAAAAATCCGTATAAATTTTAAGTACATATATAGGAGACAATATTGTTATATCTATCTGTTATATGCATAGCTTGTTTAGCAGAGCGACATATAGAAGAATGTATTTCGGTCAATCTATCTGCTACATGAGGAGGTGGAAAATGAGTAAAAGCATATAGAAATAAATATTTGTAGATATCTATCTGTCTAAGAATAGAGCACGTTTAGCCAATTGGCATATATATGTGAGAAATTAAGGTCAACTATCGGTTGGTAAGAGCAGGCAAGACCATAAACAAGCATATATAGTTACCTGTTTCAAGTTTTATATCTGTTGGTGAGGACGAAAGAAGAAATGAGGAAACATATAGATATGCAAGTATAGAGCGTACTATCGGTAGAGGGAGAAAATGAGGTGATAAACAGACATATATATACGATAACTTATAGGCATCTATCGGTCATTCTAATGTAATTTTCAAATTAACAATTATTAAAGGAGGGTATTTCATATGAAAACAATTAAAGATGTATTGGAATCCAGAAAAGAACAATTGCTGAGAGTAAAAAAGGAGAAAGAGAAGGCGCTAAAAAACGTGCCGAAGGGGCATCTTCGAATTTGTAAGAAAGGGACGCAGGTGCAATATTATCATAGGACGGATCCGAAGGATTTTAACGGCGTATATATTCCACAAAAAAATATTGGGCTTGTTCGCAAATTGGCACAAAAAGATTATGATGAGAAAGTATTGTTTTGTGTTGAGAAAGAACTGAAAGTTTTGGACAAATACCTTACCAGCGCCCTTGTGATTTTCCCGGAAGACATATATGGTATGTTGCATGCAGAGCGACGTAAACTCATTTGTGCAATAGAGGAGCCGGAAGAAGAGTTTGTATCAAATTGGGAAAGTGTGGAATATATAGGAAAAGATTTTGATGCATTTGCACCTAAATTATATACGGCAAAGGGTGAACGGGTTCGCTCCAAATCGGAAGTAATCATTGCGGATTCTCTTAATAGAGCAGGAATCCCCTACCGTTATGAGTGCCCGATTTATGTAGAGGAGTGGGGGACTGTGCATCCGGATTTCACGGTATTGAATGTAAAGGAAAGAAAGGAGATTTATTGGGAACATCTGGGGATGATGGATGAGCCGGAGTATGCGGAGAAGGCATTGGAAAAAATTAACATATACGCACAGAACGGTATACTTCCGGGGAAGAATCTGATACTGACATATGAAACTGCTAAATTACCACTCAATCAGAAAATGGTGCAAATTATGATAGAGCAGTACTTGGTGTAACAAATGTTGTTTCTTCGCTTTTAGTTTTTGGGAGTACTGAATGGGGATTCGTACAAAAACCGCCACAGCGTCACAAGAATAACACTGTAGCGGCTTATATAATTTAGGAAATGAAAAACATATGATAGAATGTGCAACTCGATAAGTTTGTGGAGCAAGAATCCTACAAACTTTCCACAGTTTTCTTTACATATTCAAAAATCGGTCCGGCAGCTTCATTGCCATGCTTCGCAATAATATTTACAATTGCATTTTCTACGACAAAGCCATCAGCGATGGTTTCATATTCTGCTTCCGGATAGTGCACGCCGATTTCCAGAATCACAGGGGTATCGGTTACCTTGCGAATTTGTGCTACGATACCGGAAATATCGGTAATGATATCGTTACGGGTGTCGGTTGCATTCAGGGAAGGAAGTACATAAATATATCCCTTTGCTTCCTCTGCAATCATACGGATGCGGCTCTTGCTGGCGGGTGCCACCAAAGATATAATGTCGATTTCGTACTTCTCTGCGAAAGGCAGAAGCTCGCCTCTTTCGTCGTAGGGCATATCCGGAATAATAAGTCCGCTGATACCGGTCTCGGCACATTTTGCCATAAACTCTTCGTAACCGAATTTGTATACCGGGTTCAAATAAGACATGAGCACGATGGGCACGGATACCTTATCTTTAATGCTTGCCAACATGTCGAAAATCATATCGGTGGTACAGCCACCCTCTACAGAAAGTGCACGTACATTTGCTTCCTGCACAACGGGGCTCTCGGCAATAGGATCTGAAAAGGGTACGCCGATTTCGATTACGGATGCACCGGCCTTTTCCATGGTCAAAATGTATTCTGCAGTTTTTTCTAAGGAAGGGTCTCCTGCGGTCAGGAAGCCCACAAATGCTTTTTTATTCTGAAATGCTTCACTAAGTTTACTCATGTAAATCTACCCCCCTATATCTCGCAATTGCGGCAACGTCTTTGTCTCCACGACCGGACAGACAGCAGATAATAATCTGGTCCTTATCCATGGTGGGTGCTAACTTCATTACATGTGCTACGGCATGGGAGCTTTCGATAGCGGCGATGATACCTTCGGTTCTTGCAATGTATTCAAAAGCTTCTACCGCTTCTTCGTCGGTTACGGGTACATACTGTGCTCTGCCGATATCATGCAGATGTGCATGCTCGGGACCTACGCCGGGATAATCCAAACCTGCGGAAATAGAGTACACCGGTGCAATCTGACCGTATTTATCCTGGCAGAAGTAAGACTTCATACCATGGAAGATACCTAAGCTTCCGGTAGAAACGGTTGCAGCGGTTTTGTCGGTATCCACACCGAGACCTGCCGCTTCGCAGCCGATTAACTTTACGGATTCATCCTTGATAAATTCATAGAACATGCCCATAGCGTTGCTTCCGCCGCCTACACAGGCCATAACTACATCGGGAAGCTTGCCTTCTTTTTCCAAAATCTGTGCACGTGCCTCGCGGCTGATAACACTCTGGAAATCACGCACAATCATAGGGAAGGGATGGGGACCCATTACGGAACCCAGTACATACAGGGTATCGTCCATACGGGTGGTCCACTCTCTCATACATTCGTTTACGGCATCCTTCAAGGTGCGGGTACCGGTCATAACCGGGTTGACCTTTGCGCCAAGAAGCTCCATACGATATACATTCAGGGCCTGACGGATGGTATCCTCTTCGCCCATGAAGATTTCACATTCCAATCCCAAGAGGGCAGCAGCAGTAGCGGTAGCCACACCATGCTGGCCGGCGCCGGTTTCTGCAATAATACGGGTCTTGCCCATCTTCTTTGCCAAAAGTGCCTGACCGAGCACATTGTTAATTTTGTGGGAGCCGGTGTGGTTCAAATCCTCACGCTTAAAGTAAATCTTCGCTCCGCCCAAATCCTTGGTCATCTTCTCTGCGTAGTAGAGCAGGGAAGGTCTGCCTGCGTATTCCTTGAGCAAGGTATTTAATTCTTCGTTAAATTCCGGGTCGTTTTTGTAAAACTCGTAAGCCTTTTCCAGCTTCAAAACTTCGTCCATAAGGGTCTCTGGAATGTACTGACCGCCATGAACACCATATCTTCCTTTTGCCATGTTTATATCCTCCTATTCGATAATGTGACAGTTTAGCCGCGCCATTCGCAAAGTCGTGCTTGCAGCACTTTCCGCTACTTTGTAGCTACCTTTGCTCATAAGCGGGCGCTTAGTGCAAACAGTAATTCGTTCGCAAAACCATGCGAGCATGCTTTCTGCTCTCGTATAACTGTTTGCCTAAACTGTTGAAATAAAAAAGTCCTTGACAATAGTACTGTCTATTGTCAAGGACGGTAAAATCGTTACCGCGGTGCCACCTTGATTTGTGGAATCCACACTCTCTACAGAATACTAACATATTCCTCGCAACTGACGTATGCGTGCACGTCATAGAATACTGGGAAAGTCCAAAAACACGACCTTCTGTTGACTATGCCCTCCGTGGTCCATTTAATAAGTAGCATTCTGCCGGCTCTCAGCCCCCCGACTCTCTGTAAGTGCCCGTTTATTTTTATCTCCACTTCAACGGTTTATTTAATATGATGTTTTTAATTGTCAAAAACTCTTTTCACACATTATATGCAAGCGCTTGGAAAATGTCAAGTGAGAAATAGAGAAGATTCTTTTATTTTTTGCAACATAAACCTTACAAATGCAACATAGGCAAATATCCTTTTCATTTTTAAAAGAATTATTTACAGTTCAAATATAGAAAAGAACGGAGGAGTTAAATCATGAAAAAGATGCAGCTTAGGAAAAGAGAAAGCTATCAATATTTTAAATACGTAATGCTGGCGTTTGGCGGGTTGAGTTTGGAGTTACTATATGCGTTTGTATTGGAGCCGTTTTTTTATGGACATTCCATGAATGAATTTACTACCAAAGAATGCATTCTTCACTGGTCTATAACAATCATTACTTGGCTGGTGGTGGCATTTTTGCTTCTAAGAAGTGCCAAAAAGAGCTTGGGATTTCAGTTAAAAGAAAATATTGGTAAGTGGAGTGCAAAGGGTATTATTTCAAGTTGCATTTTAATTGGTCTTATGATGTTGATAAATTATCTGGATGTGGGTAAGTTAAAAATCATTCATGAATTTCAACGACTGGGTGTACTAAAATTTGTATTTCAGCATCTATATTATCTGGCGGAGGTTCTCCTCTTTGCATTGATTATTGTATTTGGTCAACATGCATTGGAGAAGTTATTCGGAAAGAAAAATATCCCTTATGGTGGTATTGTTGTGGGTTTGACCTGGGGACTTGCGCATTGGTTTACTAAGAGCAGTCTGTGGATTGGTCTGGGAGGGATTGTAATCGGCTTTCTATTTGGGGCAATCTATTTGTTTTGGGGCAGAAATTTTAAAAAGACCTATATTGTACTGGCAGTTGCGTTTATTATATAATGGCCGTATACGAGAAAATGAAAAGGAAAGATAGGAGGCCGGCAGTGAAAATCAATATTATTGAAGATTCTAATATACAAGAGAATCATGTAGATTTGTATTATGGGCAAATGGATGAAGAAACTGTGGCTATAAGGAAATATTTATCTGCCTTTTCAGGGCAGATTAAGGGTAAGGATGAAGACCATGAAAGGGAGAAGGTATTGGTACCCGGCGAGATACTTTATATTGAGGTTGTGGATCGGAAAACCTATGCATATTTAAAGGACAGTGTCTGGCGGATTCCATGTGGCTTGCAACAATTTATGGATATGTTTGGTTGTATGGGATTTGCCAGAAATCATAAATCCATGTTGGTAAATATTTATCACATTCAGGAGTTGAGAGCACAGATGAACATGCGTGTAAATATAGTGATGGATAACGGAGAAGAGATTGTTCTGAATCGAAGTTATAAGAATGAGTTTTACAGGTATTTGGAAAAGAAGGTGATGGAGCTATGAAAATGATAAAAAAGTATTTGATCTCCGTATGTGTGGTTTATACTATTTTGGCAATGACGAAAGTGTTAATGGAAGCTATAAGCGGCTATCATGATCCTTATTATGTAGGGAACTTTGGAAGCCTGTTTGTAGTAACCTGTTTCGCAACATTTGTTTTGTTTATGCATCGTATATTTCATAAGATACCATTGCTTTTCGTGATGGTGGGACAATATGTGGTTGTGATAGGTGGAGTTCTGTTGGGTATTTATGTGTTGGGGAAATTTGTGGAAGTCTCTCCCAATGCGTATCGGGATATGTTTATACAGATTACAGTTCCTTATGTTTTGTTTGCAGGAATATATTATGTGTCCTATTTTCATGAAGTCAAGAAGGCAAATGAGAATTTAAGCAGGTTGCGCAAGGAATCGTAAAAGAAGGAAATGAAAATGTGAAGGGGAGCCCGGTTCGAGTTCCCCTTCTTGTGTATGGTTAAAGCTTATCAAGAAAATCTTTCACTACCTCTACCCACTTTTCGGGCTCATAAATCGCCTTGTAGCAATGGATATCGCCTTTGAAACAAATCACCTCTGCTTCAGGATAGGCTTTTTTGATAAGTTTACCAACTTTTTTTGAAAGGATTTCATTGCCTTTTGTACCGTGGAGGAAGAGAATTCTACTTTTATTGTCGACAGTAGTGCAAAGATTGCCGGCATCGGCAGCCATGACAATATTTGTCATAGAAGTGTCGGTCATAAAGTCGGCGATTTTCAGATAGCCTTCCAAATACTTCTCCGGTAGGAAATTCTTTTTGAAGCTGGCGAGAACTTTCGGGTCACGTTCCTTGGACCTGTGAATTATCTTTACGTAGTTTTTTGCCATGAATTTGCCGCTGCCAAAGGGAAAGGGCACCAGAGGTGCGCCATCCAATATCAGATGCTTAATGGGGAGGCTGGCGGTTTTCCAGATTTCATGTGCAATAACGCCGCCCAGGGACAATCCGCAAAGAGCATCGATTTCAGCGACACCATGTGCACGTAGCGCTTGGAGGATTTCCGCAACCTCAGTTTCTAAAGAAACAAATTCACTGGGTTCTTCTTCCGTATGGGCACTCAAAGCCACTACAAAGATATGATAATCTTTTTCAAACGCCTGAATCTGGGGCAACCAGATTTGCCAGGGAGTTAATACTCCGTGTATCAACACCATAACCAGTGTGTTTTCTTTGCCGAATTCATGTAGTTTCATATTTAATCCTCCAATCCTAATAAATAGTAAAGTGTGGTTTCCAGTGTTTGCAGTTGACGTTTTGGAGTGTACCATTCTGTCAGGGGGAGTTTGTTGTAACAATGGTTAACGATGCAACTCATTTCAATACCATTGTAAGAAGAAATTAGATAGGTCAAAAGTTCCTCAAAGCTTACTTTGGGATATGCGGAACCTCCGGCAATATGCTGTTTCAAGTAGCCGGTGGTATGCTGCAACAGGTACTCAAAATTTCCGGTTCCTTCGATGTCTTTTAGAATCTTCTCGGCACGCAGAGGTGCATTCATGGCCAGTACAGACATTTCAAAATTGATTTTCACAATGCCCATGAGTTCTTTGGTCATAAAGTCTCCTAATAGCTCAAAGACTTGATGTAGTACGGTCTTAATGGGTTGGTCAGTAGTGTTTTCGAAAATAGCATCTACCTGCGCCATGATATTTACTTTCCTGCGGTTATCTCGTAGCATGTCTTGAAATATCTCATCAATATCCTTATAAAAGCGATAAATACCGCCCTGACTGAATTCTGTAGCATCAATAATATCCTGCATGGTAACGGTACTGAGTGTTTTTTGCAGGCAAAGCCGGTAGGCAGAATCAATGATTTGTTGTTTTTTGTTTTGAATATATTCTTCTGTAACCTTTGGCATGAGAGGCCTCCTTTGTCGATATAGATATAGTGAAGTATATTTCATATATGAGTTTAAAGTGAATGTAGTTTCATTTTAACGGAATACGGGTTGGTTGTCAAGATAAAAAATGAAACAATATTCATTTTTTTATGTGTGCGCTGTACGATTGCAACAGCGGACAAAACTGCTATAATGATATTGGGGTGTGAATTCGGTAAGAGGACTTAACTTATGACAGAAAAAGAATGGGACAAAAAACTAAAAATAAAAACTAACGGGCGATTGGATGGGCATGCGGATGAATACCACCATCCTTATGAGCCAACGCCTTACTGCGTGTTGAAGCGTTTGGCGGAAAGCGGGTACATTACCGAGGACAGCAAGGTGCTGGATTATGGTTGTGGTAAAGGGCGAGTAGGATTTTTCCTGCATTATAGGCTGGGCTGTTCCGTAGTGGGCATAGAATATGATGAGAAGATTTGCGCCAAGGCGAGGGAAAATCTGAAAAGCTACGTGGGCGGCGCGTCAGTTGGCGTGCAACATGTAGGCAAGGGTGGTGCGTCAGCCGGTGCAAAATCACCATGCAAAGGGAACGTATCCGGCAAGGTGCAATTCGTATGTCAGGACGCCAAGGATTTCCAAGTACAGGCGGCAGACTGCTTTTACTTTTTCAATCCTTTTTCTTTGGAGATCTTGCAGTCGGTTTTGGGGCGGATTTTGGAGTCCTATTATGAAGCGCCCAGAAGCATGCAGTTATTTTTTTATTATCCGGCGGATGAATATGTGGCATACCTGATGACAAGGGAGGAGCTTTTGTTTGTGGATGAAATTGATTGCGGGGATTTGTTTGCAGGAGAGAATATGCGGGAGAGGATACTGGTTTTTGAGGTAGTGTAGGAGGATTTTATCCGTCTATAAAAGTGCTTTAGTGGATTTCGGCAGATAGGTAGTGAAAAAAGAGAGCCTCTATCTGCCGCTAAATTTGTCCATTTCACAAAGGGGGCAGATAGATTTTGGACTTGAGGAATAGCTATCTGTTAAAATATGCTTATAATCCAGAAATTGTACAGAGTTACTCTTGTTCAAACAATCTAAATAGTAGAAAATGCCATTAAAAGGCATATAGAAGTATGGGTATATAGTGTATCTATCCGTAGACGCACAATTTGTGTATGCTTGTACGACGGATAGGAACTATGGAAATAGTGTTTCTATACGTTGTTGTTTAATTTTCGACGGAAGATTGACATATAGATATAAAAGGATGACTGGTGCTATCTGCCCAGGACATCTTAAACTATGTGAAAAGTATTCGTCACCTAGATGAAATGGTGTATTTTGTGTGAGCCGTGCCAGACAGCAAGAAATTAGGAGTTACGATTTCATATTGTAAAACCCTTCCGGGTTGCGTATAATTTAATCTGTAGTGATTAATCATTACAAGAAAGGAGCCACTATGGCTAAGAATTTTAAAGCAGTTGTGTTCGATATGGACGGGGTCATTTTTGACTCGGAGCGTGCGGTAATAGATTGTTGGAAAGTAGTTGCGGATAGGTATGGTGTACAGGGCATTGAAGAGGCATGTCAGGAAGTGTTGGGCGTCAATGCGGTGGAGACCAAGGAGAAGTTCTTGAAGCGTTATGGACAGGACTTCCCATACGATGCATATAAAAGCGAGATGTCCAAGCTTTTTCACGATTTGTACGATGGTGGCAGACTTCCTACGAAGACCGGCGTGGAGGAGTTGTTACAATATTTAAAGGAAAGCGGTGTGAAGGTAGCGCTGGCATCCTCTACCAGAAGTGCGGTAGTGCGACAGGAACTGACCGATGCAGGCATTATAGAATATTTTCAGGTGATTATCGGCGGAGATATGGTCAGCCGTAGCAAGCCACAGCCGGATATTTTCTTAAAAGCCTGTGAGGAGCTGGGTGTGGAGCCGGAAGAAGCTTTTGCCATTGAAGATTCTTACAATGGTATCCGGGCAGCGGCAGCAGGGAAACTCAGACCTTTGATGGTGCCGGATTTGATGCCGCCCACAGAAGAAATGCAGGCACTTTCAGAGAAGATTTTTGAGACTTTGTTGGATGTGAAAGATTACTTGGAAAGGAAAGCATTATGAATAACTTCAGACTACCCTATCATTTAATTGTACAGGAAGGTATTTTTGAGCATGTGGACGAGGTTATGGCGGACTGCGTGCCGGATATTAAGAATAAGAAGGTAATTATTGTGACGGACGCCAATTTGCAGAAGCTTTTTGGCAAGATTATCGATGCCTTGCAGGCAGATTTCAGCAAATCAGAAGTGTATCTGGTGCAGAATAATTACTTCGAGGACGCGGTGGCGCTGGCCAAGTATGCCTGTATGAATAATGTAAATGTGATTATCGGTTTCGGCGGCGGTACGGTGCTGGATTTAGCCAAGTATGCGGCATTTGTCAGCAAGTCCATTTATTTGTGCCTGCCTACTACTTTGAGTAATGATAGTCTGGCATCTCCCGTGGCGGTGCTGGGTACGGAAGGAAATGCCCGTAAAACCTTCAAGTGCACCATTCCGGATGCTATTATCGTGGATGTAAATGTGATTACCGGTGCGCCGGACCGCCAGCTTTTGGCAGGCATCGGCGACACCATCAGCAAATATACGGCTTTAAATGACTGGAAGCTGGCACATACCGTGGGCAATAGTAAGGTGGACGACTTCGCCTACATGATTTCCAAAATGGCCTTTAATACCATTTGCTACAGTGAACCAATGGAACTTAAGAGCAAGGACTTCATCAAACTTTTGACCCAGGCCCTGGTAATGGGCGGTCTGGCCATGGAGATTGCAGGGGATTCCAGACCGGCCAGCGGTTCGGAACATCTTTTCTGTCATGCTTTGGAAGAAAATTTCAGCGAGCAGGTAAACGTGACCCATGGTATCGCAGTGGCTATGGGAAGCTACGGCGCATGCATTTTTCAGAACCGCAACATCGGCAAAATTACCCGACTTTTGAAGCAGTACAATTTGCCTGTGAAGCCTTCTGCATGGGGCATTACCGAGGAGATTTTCGTGGGTGCATGGCAGCAGGCGGCCGGCTCGCGACCCGACCGCTATACCATTTTGAACGAAACGGACCTTTCCTATGAGAGACTGGCAGGGCTTTATAAGGAGATGGAAGAAACCTTCTGAGAAGATGCGGAAGGCGCTTTAGCATGTGGATATTTTAGTGAAAAATTTAACGTAAAATTTCCCAAGAAACAAATTGACATATGATGGAAATGGGTTTATAGTAAGTAAAGTAATTGTAAACTAAGTTGAAAGAAAGGAGGCAATAAAATGATTAAGTTAAGAAATTATGATGTGAATGTGAATAAGTTTGTTGTCTCCCGGAGGATATATGCGTAGCGCGAAATGCGGAA
>JAZSII010000276.1:0-3493 GCA_045533725.1 Acetatifactor sp.
ATTACAAAATCAGGCATAACAATGATTTGTTTCCTTTATTTCTCCATAAGCCCATGATGTATGAAAAAGGCAGCAGGTTTCAGTATAATAATTCAGGCTATGTATTGCTGGCAGCAATCATCGAAAAGATGACCGGAAAGAATTTGGATGAGTATTTGAAGGAAAGTATTTTTGATGTGTGTGACATGCAGTCCACAGGTTATTATGAACTGGACAGACCGCCCAGGAAATGTGCCAATAGTTACATTTATTGTCCGGAAACGGAGGACTACCGTACCAATATCTATTCTGTGGATGCGAAAGGAACCGGCGCCGGCGGAGCATTTATCACCGTCAAGGACATCGTCAGTTTTTGGCAGAATCTGTTAAGTGGCAAGCTGATTTCCGAGGAATTGGTTTCCGCTATGATGAGCAAGCAAAGTGGTGACGGCAGTGACCCGGAGGAAGGTTATTATGGGTTCGGCATGTGGATTATTGATAATCCTGAGGGCACGGATTTTGCCTATTTCCAAGGTTGTGACCCGGGCGTGAGTTTTCTGTCAGAGTACAATGCGGACAAGAAGATTCTCTCCGTGCTGGTGAGCAACTATGGGGACAATGTGTGGAAAGAGATGCGGAAAATCAGGGAGTATCTTTACAAGTAGTGAGGAAGAAATCATGAATTTTACGAACAAAATGATAAAAGAAATCGCTATGCAGCAATCTGCTTTTGATGCAAATTGTGAAGTGGGCGATTTTACACGTGGCGAGAATGTGATTACGATTTCCAGGGAAAATCCTTTGGCCAGGAAGTATTTGAAGCTTCCCCATGTCTGCAATCTGATCTCCTATGGGAATAATATTGTGGCTACCATTTCGGAAGAATATCGGGGAATAGTGGAGTCGTATATCAGCAAGTACTCTGTGGAGCATTGCTTCGAAACGCCCAATATGCATGTTTTAAATGATGCATTTCAGAAGTTTGGGTATCGGGTATGCTTTATGGCGGAGTATTTCCTGCCGGATTTGCAGGTACTGCGGGCATTACCTTGCGAGTATGAGATTAGGGTTTTAGAAGCAGGCGATTTCAAAGATTTATATAAGCCGGAGTGGAGCAATGCTTTGTGCGAAAAGCGTAAGGAGCTGGATGTACTGGGAGTAGGAGCATACCATAATGGTGAGCTGATTGGGCTGGCGGCTTGCTCCGCGGATTGTGAAACTATGTGGCAGATAGGGGTGGATGTGCTCCCGGAGTACCGTCGAAAAGGTATTGCTTCTGCCATGACTGCCGGATTGGCGCTGGAAATCTTAGAAAGAGGTAAGGTACCTTTTTACTGTTGCGCCTGGTCCAATATAAAGTCTGCAAGAAACGCTATAAAGAGCGGTTTTCGCCCGGCATGGGTGGAGATGACCGTAAAGCCTGCGGAGCTGGTAGATGAGATGAATAGGTAATGAAGAGGAATGGGGCTATGTGGAAACATTGTGATACAACAGATGAATATATCAGTTTACATGATTGTCATGGGACTAAGGTATCCTACGAGGAGGGTATTTTGACCTTTGGCTTCGAGGAAGGTATCTGGATTGTACCGGGACACCCGGATAACATGGTTGACGAGACAGTTCGTACAGACGAGGCAGAGGTAAAGTTCTTTCTGGAATCTGCGGATGAGAGTGACATTAGGATATATGTTTTCGAAAAAGATGGTAAGAAGATGATTCGGAAAGAGTGGGGGCTTTCGAGATTGTTGGAGCATGTGAACAGCGGTAAGGGAACACTGGAATTCTTGTACCAATATAAGGGATATGGAACTTGGATTATGGAGTGTTGGCTTTGGTCGAAGAAGAAGCCGTATCATAGGGAGTGTGAATTGAAGATATCTCTGACCGGAGTGAAGTATTGCTGGAATGATTTGTGTGAAGACAGAGAGTGGTAAGGAATTTGGTGATTCTATCTGTTGTTTATGAGTTGGTGTTCTTGTTTGGGCATATAGAAGTGTAATTTTGACGTTTTCTATCGGTTGCTAAGAACTGATAATTTGGCGTGGTGACGGATAGGAAGCAGTATTCGAGCATATCTATATGCTCTTTGAAGGCATTTTGGGGGTAGAAAAGTGTGATTTGAACAGATGCATCACAATAACGGATAAGAATTGACGATAATACAATAATTTCGACAGATAGAAACTGCAATAATTCATAATCTATCGGTACAGCCAGTGTTTGAAGTGAAATGTACAACAGATAGAATGATGAAATTAGTGATATCTATATGTCGCATTCCTTAAAATAGGGTGTAGAGATGGAAATTACAAACAAAATATGTCCAAATAGCGTAAATTTATGAAAGCGGAAGTAAATATTTCGAGTAACAAGAGTGGTTTAGTAATATGTACGAACGATAAGATTAGGAAAGGAACAAAATATGGCAGAATTTCAATATATTACACTGAGAGAAAACAGCAAATTAACGCAAAAGGCGGCGGAGTGGTTCCACAGCAAGTGGGGCGTGCCTACAGAAGCCTATCTGGAATGTATGGAGGCGTACCTGAGTGGCGAAACGGAGTACGGATGGTATCTGTGTCTGGATGGTGAAAGTATTGTCGGTGGCCTGGGTGTCATCGAGAATGATTTTCATGACCGAAAGGACTTAGCGCCTAATGTGTGCGCCGTATACACAGAGGAAGAATACCGCGGCCAGGGGATCGCCGGTAAGCTTCTTTATTTGGCTGTGGAGGACCAGAAGGTAAAGGGCATTTCGCCCATCTATCTGGTGACAGACCATACAGACTTTTACGAAAGGTATGGCTGGGAGTTCTTGTGCATGGCACAGGGCGACGGAGAAGAAGAGATGACAAAAGTGTATGTGCATAGGTAGGAGGATTTATGATTAAGGGGATATTCTTTGATTTTGATGGCGTCATCACGCTGGAAAAGCAAGGCACACCGCCCATGATTGCATATATGGCAGAGACAACAGGTTTGCCTATGGAAGTCGTGGAAAAGGCCTATCGGAGACATAATCGGGCTTTACTTATGGGGGAGGTGACGCATTCGGATATGTGGCAGTCCTTTTGTGAGGAGCTGGAGACGGATATTGATTATGGTATTTTGAAGGGAGCGTTTCTGAATATTACCTTGGACCAGGCAGTGGTAGACTATATTAGGGAGCTGAAAGAGAAATATCTCATCGGGATGATTACAGACAATAAGGTGGACAGGATAGAGACCATTTTGAAAGAAAAGGGTCTGGAAGAGTTGTTTGATGTAGTGGTTATTTCCGCGCAGGTCCACTGTTGGAAGACGGATGAGAAGATATTTGCGGAGGCTCTGAAGAGAAGCGGACTGGAGTCCGGGGAGTGTGTCTTTATAGATAACACGGCACAGAACCTGGTGGTTCCGGCAAAGATGGGCTTCCGGACAGTCTACTTTGATGATGAGAAGAGGGATTTGACGGAGCTTTGTGATATACTTAAGGAGGGAAAATGATGGAATACAGAGTAGTAACGAAAGA
>JAZSII010000111.1:0-6500 GCA_045533725.1 Acetatifactor sp.
AGAGACGGTGTATTAAAGGCAAAGACCGAAATTTTTGACTTTATGCAGGAAGACGGTTATGTGGTACTGAATGGGGATGATGATAAATTGGTTACGGTAAAAGAAGTAAAAGGAAAGACTCCTTTCTTCTTTGGCTTGCAGGAGGATGATGATAAAACTGCCTTTGCGTCAGATATCAGGAACCATGGTTTGTTCGGCAGTGACTTTAAGATGACTTTGTTTGGTAACGAGCTGGAGGCAAGTGTACCGCTGCCGGGACAGCATATGGTAATTAATGCATTGGCAGCAGCTACTGTTGGCAAAATCCTTGGCATGGAGGAAGAAGATATCCTGAAAGGTATTGCTTCCGTGCAGGCTACCGGCGGTCGCAGTAATATCTTAAAACTGGAGGACAAAACTGTTATTGACGATTGCTACAATGCGAACCCGGTGTCCATGAAGGCGGCCGTTGACTTGTTGATGATGGCACAGGGGCGAAAAGTAGTGATCTTAGGGGATATGTTTGAACTTGGTACCGATGAACTGACCCTTCACAGAGAAGTGGGTATGTACGCCGCTATGGCACGTCTGGATGGTATGATATTCATTGGTAATTTATCAAAGGAGATGTACGAAGGAGCAGTTAAGCTACGTGCCACGCCTGAATACTATCCCGACAAAGAGGCTTTTTTCGCGGCGCATAAGCCGGAAGATTTTGAAAATACCACAGTATTGGTGAAGGCATCCCATGGTATGCATTTTGAGGAAATCGTGGGGTGGTTGAGATAGACTGGCGAGAAGATTAAAAAGCAAAATATATAATAGAAACAAAAGGCGGGAAATCTTCCGTCTTTTTCTATTGACAAATAATAGGTAACATGTTACCTTATATAAAAAGTAATATATTACCTATTGGAGGGTGTATGAATTTAAAGGAAGTAATTCGAAGTGATAAGGTAGATTTTACAGGCATTGAATTATCTTATTTTCTGCTGGGATTATTAAGTGCTTTTGAAAACAGATTTCAAACAGTGGCGGATAATGCCATGAAGGAGATTAGCTGGAAACAGTTTTTTGCAATCATATGTATTAACTTGTGCAAAACACCTCCTACAGTTAAAGAGTTGGCGGAGATTATGGGTAGTTCGCATCAGAATGTGAAACAGATTCTGTTGAAATTGGAGAAAAAGGGATTTGTGAATATTACAGTGGATGAACGGGACAAGAGAAAACAGCGAACCCTGCTTACACCATACTGTATGGAATTCTGTGCGAAAAACGATGAAGCGAGTATGGTGCTTTTGAAAAGGATGTTTGAAGGAGTTTCCGAAGAACAATTACAGGTAACTATACAAACAATCATACAGATTGAAGATAATCTGAAAGCGATTTAAAGGGAGAAAAGGGATGAAGATTTTAGTGATCTATAAAAGTAAAACCGAATTTACGAAAAGGTATGCAGAAATCATTGCACAAGAAGTAAACGGAATGCTTATGGATATTAAAGAAGTTACGGTTGAGAAAATGTCAGAATATGATGTGGTTGTCTATGGGGGCGGTTTGTATGCAGGTATGATAAACGGTTACAAAAAGGCGAAAGAGATGTTTGATAAGAGCACTTCAAAACAGTTTATTCTTTTTGCTACAGGCGGCACTCCTAACGAAGCTACAGAGCAGATTGATGAGGTTTGGAGGAATAATCTGTCAGCAGAAGAGTTGGAATCTATCCCCCATTTTTACATGCAGGGCGGAATTTGTTATGAGAAAATGTCCTTCTCTAACAGGGCTATTATGAAGATGATGTCGAAAGTGTTAAGTAAAAAGAAGAATAAGGATAGTGCAGAGGAAGGTTTTGCGCAGGCGATAAAAAGTTCCTACGATATTTCTTCTAAGGAATATGCAGAACCGCTTATAAAGTATTTGGTAGAGGAGTAAGGCATGGTATGAAAAAAGCAATCAAGGTAGGAAGCGTACTTTTATGCATAGTTCTTATAGGAGTGATTGGATTTAAGATTTGGAGCATAAATCTCGTAAAGGAAGCTATGGCACTTGAAGATGTTTCCATAGATATGTCGAAATTGAAAGATGGAGTTTATGAAGGCCATAGCGAACTGGGACCGGTTATAGTGAATGTAAAGGTAACAGTAGAAAAAGGTAAAATCATAGGTGTTGAAATTTTGGAACATCAAAATGGATTGGGGCAGGCGGCAAACGTGATTGTAGAGGATATGGTAAAACAAAATACATATGATGTTGATGCCGTCACAGGTGCAACCGTCTCAAGTGAAGTTATTATGAATGCAGTTAATAATGCGTTGCAGAAGGGGATAAGGTAAGGAGAGGGAAAAAATGGGCATTTTGATTGGAATAATAGTCATCATCGGACTTGTTTTAGTGTGGTTCCATATCCCTTATTCACCGGTAAAAAGTCGCTTTTCAAAAGATGTTGAGAATTTGAAAGCCGGCAATAGACTAGAAGAAGAGGGGGAGTCTTTTAGAAGTGAAGATTTTTCGCATTTACCTCTTGCGATTCGGCGTTACATAGATATTTGCGGATATATTGGAACACCCCAAATGAGTTATCTGAAAATGGAGTATAGAGATGTGGATTTTATGCAGGGAAGAACCGATCCGGCATTAAAGATTGATTATACGCAGTATGATTTTGTGGCGCAACCTTGTAGAATGGCTCTGATTGATAGCAGTATGTTTGGCGTACCGTTTGAGGGGTATGATTATTATCAAAACGGTGTTGGAGGTATGAAGGGAGTTATTGCTAAGGGGATAACGTTGTTCCATCAAACAGGAGAGGATATGGATAAAGCATGTCTGGCTACATACCTTGCGGAATGCTTGTTTGCCCCTTCGGCCTTGTTGCAGGATTATATAACATTTGAAGAAGTCAGTGATTATGAAGTGAAGGCTACGATTCAGTATGCAGGTCAATCAGCAAGTGGTATTTTCACATTTAATGAGCAGTATGAATATGTTTCTTTTACAACTAACGATAGGGCAGTGACAAATACCGACGGAACCATGGAATATATTCCCTGGTCTGCGGTATGTGGGGATTATCATGTTTCTGAAAGCGGAATTAAATATCCCACCAAGTTTCAAGCAGTATGGAACTATCCTGATGGAGATTTTGTATATTTTGATGGCAGAATCAGTGTAGTATCATGTGAGTGAGGTTCGAAAAAGAGGGAACATATATATTTACAAATACATAATGTGCGTTATAATATAGAACAAGAGAGGCATTCAAGGTAAGAAAGGATGGTAGTATGGAAACAATTCAAGTAACAAAAAATGCATATCCCATAAATGATACAATGAATGTCTTGTTTTCTAATTTGGATGAAGCCATAGATGATATGGAAGCCGGAAGAGTCATTTCAGAAGAGGAGTTTTATGGGGAGAAAATATCTAAATGCTAAGAATTGTATTAATCATCATTTTCTTTATCATATCAGTATTGTTGCAACACGTAACGCATGAACTGATGCATGTGTTTGTAGGGAAAAAGCAGGGGTTTGTTATTACTAAAATTCAATGGTTTACATATCATGGCGGAACAAAGGTGTTCGTTGAAGGTGAGGAAGAAGTTGTAAACGGAGATGTGCCGATTACAAAGGCATGGGTGTATATGAATGCAGCGGGAATCTTCGGAACTACATTATTGGCTTATGTATTTTGGGGGATTTATCTGCTGTTTCCAATGGGATATTTAAAACTGTTCCTGTGGGAATTAGCCATGGTTTTTTTATTGACGGATTGTGGCTATTTTCTGCTTTGTGCATTCGGCGATTGCGGAGATATGTATCTTGTTAACAAATATTTAGGAGCTAAGAGTAAGTGGATAAAGGTTTGTGCAGTTGCAGTTTTTGTGATGAACTGTTTTATGGCACGGTTGATTTGGGATTAGAAATCTAAAGAAAAGAGTAGGAATCAAGATATTTCTACGGTGGTCCATAGGAAATAATCTGCCGTTCAGATTCTCTTTTCAGCGATTTTTGCTTGAAAATCGTACTATTTTCGGTCTATATGAAAAAACATTGCTGTGGGATTCCCTTCTTTGAAAAAAAAAGAGGTCCCACAGCATGTTTTTTGCATATAGATACTTTTGAGAGGATTTTTCTGCATAGACCGCCACGTCGACAAACTCGCAAGCAGGCAGTCACCTTCAGCTCATCTGCGCATGACTCATTGCTACGCGCACTATCGTCTCCTCTGATACTGCCCAATCACC
This sequence comes from Acetatifactor sp., assembly GCA_045533725.1. GTDB lineage: Bacteria > Bacillota > Clostridia > Lachnospirales > Lachnospiraceae > Acetatifactor. Next base: position 4,229 of record JAZSII010000111.1, read on the forward strand.
AATGCGATAACCAGTACTGCTACACCATAGAGCACCTGCACCAAATATCCGGTGGTGATGGTGGAGTAGGCTTCTGTGGTGAGATTACAAAGTGCGTCTTCTACATTTATATACCAGTAGGCAGGCAAGAATCTGCCGAAGGATGCTACGGAATCAGACAAAAACTCTCTGGGTACGAAAATACCGCAAAGGAAACTGGATCCCAGGCCGAATACGTTGGAAAACATACTTAAGAGTCCAACATTCTTAGTAAGTAAAGAGAACAGGAAGGCAAATGCCAGACAAACAAAAGCCTGAACGGCTACATTAATAAATCGTAGTAGTATGGTGTCTGCAGTTACATCTGCCGAGTACAAAATCAATGAGATGATGAAGTAGAAAAGCACAAGGGCAAGTGTATATATACTGCTGGCACAGAGAAGGGACATATTCTTTTTGAAAGAAGAGATTCTGCTACAGTTGACGCGGTCTTTAACCTGCGTACGACTAAATCCGATTAACATGGGACCGATACACAAAATAGTAATGCTGATTAATGCATAAGGTAAATACAGGTAATAGTAATGGATCTTCGGTGTATCGTTAACGGTTTCTTTGTTGTAGAAAGCCACTTCACTCTCGGCATCTATGGTCTGCAGGGTTTTATCATAAGCCTCTGCAGCAGTGAAACCACCTGCCAGATAGGCACCATAGGTGTTTAAAAAGGAATTGATGGACAAATCCACAAACTGGGCAGTGACAGAGCCCGGCAATTTATAGACTTCCAAAAGATTTTCTTCTGAACCTGCCAGAACAGATGCCTCAAATCCCTTGGGAATGGTAATTACGTATTCCGCTTTGCGGATATAAAGGGCATCTCGGATGGCATCCAAATCGTTTTCTATGGTTACCAATTCGTGCTGTATATTCAGATAGTCAGTAAGGCCCTTGCTCAAATCACTGTTGTCTTCATCAAAGACGGCAACTCTTACAGCAGAGCCTGTGTAATTTTCTACGGTAGCCTCATTATTATTGGCAATGAATAAGGTGATACTCAAAAAGATGGCTGTATACATGATGAGATTGCCGATATATTTCTTCGCCATCTTAAAAAAGGTCTTAAATACTGTCATAAGTTTCCCTCCTTGCAATCATCAGACTGGCGAAAACAAATACAGCAGACATAGCCAGCATGATTATCAGACACCGGGTATATTTTTCGTAGGTATCATAAATGTTTAGCGCATATAAAGCATCAGAAATCAAGGATGCAGGATTGATGCGGTTGATGATGGGGCAGGTTTTTTCAATGGACTGCTTGATTCCGCTTGCCATAAGTCCGGATAAAAAGCTGGAAAACAGGGTAAAGCTAATGTTAATGCCCAATTTTGCACCTTCTCCGAGTTTGGGAAGAAAACCGACCAGCATACCGATACAGGTAGCTAACAGTGAGCCTATCAAAGCAACCAGATAAATGGGTAGGAAGCCTGCACCAAACTCTAACTTCAGAATATATTTCAGGTAAACAATCAATATAGCGTTGCCAATGGCTGACAAGGAAAAGCTGGCGCACATATCGCCCAAAATCATAGCCATGCGGTTCGCAGGGGAGATGACCTTACGAAGTCCGATGGGAGACAAATCAGCCTTAATGTGCAGGGCTGTGTACTGTCCCACGGTAGTACCCATAAGGCAGGCCATGGCGATTAATGCAAAGAAAAAGTCCATAACAGGGTCTGTGTTGCCATGGGTCAAAGGAAGTTCGCGGATATAAGAGGTTTCACTGCTGACAGCGTCCATAACAGCATCCAGTTTATCCGGATGATTCGGTATCATACTGTTAACGACTTCCGTGGTCTGAATGTATTTGTCCATAACTACTTTAGTCATGGTTTGGGAAATACCGTTTTCTAAAATGGTAAGGGAGGGTATGCCGTCCTTTACAATAATCAAACCATCCACCTGCTCTTCGGCAAGTAATTCCTCGCCATGGGGCAGGTCCGTGTAAGTAACAGAGAAGAAAGGAATTTCGCCATCTGCACTTTCGGAAAGACCATCCATCATTTCTTTGAAGTATGTTTCCTTGGTGTTATCTTCTAAAACTACTGCAACGGGAATGGTTTCAAAGGTTTCTGCACTTTTTGTGATATTACTGAAAGCGGCAAAAAAGCAGGTGCCCAGAATCAGTGGAAAGATCAGATTCCAGAAAAATTCATCTTTTTGATGAAACAGTGCTTTTAAGCGATATTTAAACATGTGTAAAAACATAGTGTTGCCTCCTAATCTCTCAATT
>JAZSII010000016.1:0-2320 GCA_045533725.1 Acetatifactor sp.
GTAATTGCTATAGAAGAATAGGCTGTGACCAGCTGTCCTGAGCATCTGCGCAACAATGTTTTCCACCAGCATACCCTCATTTATTTCCAGTTTGTCAAACATCAGCTTCTGATAAATCTCATTCTGGACTATTCCTCTAGCATTGAATGCCATCGAAATCAGAAGTCCGGTATCACAGAAATAGCATTTGAGCGTAGTTCGCTCTTCATTAAGTTGCAGACCAATATTCGGTGCAGTGGTATTGTAGCATATATTCGCTAAACGAGCATCATTAAGCCAAAAGAATGCAGAATCATAATCTCTCATCCTTGCTTCATCATTAAGATCCGCTAGCTTGAACTTCTTTTCATTCTTCTGCAGCTGGCCCGGTATGGCCTCGAATATAGATGACACTTTTATCTTTGCTGAACCTGCATACTTCTTTATGTCATTTCTATATAGTCTCAATATCTGCCTCTTGACTGCATCCACTTTCGCGAAATCCCTTGACTTCACATATTCCTTAACTGCCTGTGGCATTCCGCCCACAATAAGGTACTGGCGAAAATACCTCATAGCCTCACGGTGAAAATCTCCCATCGGCTTATTTGTCTCAAAGCACTTTCGGATGTACGGATACATAACCTCATCCCCCATAGCCCACATAAACTCTTCAAAGTCCATAGGATACATCTCGATACCGTCTTCTTCAGAAGGAATCAGTATGTCATCAACATTTTTCTTTATGGATATAAGCGATCCTGTCTCAATATAATCGAAACGATGATCCTCCACCAATGCCTTGATGGCTTCGCGAGCACGTGGACATTTCTGAACTTCATCAAAGATAATAAGTGATTTGCGCGGAGTAAGTTTCTTCTTATAATGCAATTGTATATTCTGCAGAAGAGTATCAATATCCTCAAGATACTCATCAAACCACCCGCGTACACGAGCTGGTGCCTTACTGAAATCTATCAAGATATATGACTCATACTCGTTATCTGCAAATTTCTCAGCAATATAGCTCTTTCCAATACGTCTTGCACCCTCTATCATAAGGGCTGTCGTTCCATCTTTCTCATTCTTCCACTGAAGAAGCTTATCATATATCTTCCTTTTCATAATCACCTTTCCTATATTTTCGCCAATAGGCTTTTTACACCTTTCCTATACTTTTGAACACCACAAATATACACCTTTCCTAGATTTTCACAAGCCATCCTGATATTATTTTTAAGATAATGTAGTAGTCTCTCCGGTGCAGCATAATAAAAAGCAAGCCTTCTGAACGCAGCGACAGCTGAGACCAGAGGGCTTGACAGACAGCTTAAAGAACTACCATCAATCACCTTTCTTGTGGTGATGAGGTTTAAAAGACGGGGTATTACCCGGAGTCTTCTTGTTATCATGCTGACGTCTGTCAGGCTTACCTGTGGATTTTGCAATCCTTTTTGGACCTGGTTTTATTCCCATTGTCGCCTTCCCCTTTTTGTCCCCTTCCCAAATAGAAAACAAAAAACACACCCCGCCCCTCATCCCGAGAAGCGGAGTGTGCCCGACTTAACCTAACTTAAAAAACTATTTCACTTATCTAAACAACACCAAAAGCAAAAAGTTCAAAAAGCTAGTAAAAATTTTCTAAAAAATAATCCTCCCGACAAGACACTACATCCGCATCGCAGCACCCTGCATGAAGGTATACCTGTCGGCATCTATGCCACGCTGGCCGTCACCTTCCAGCATCACGGCCAGCAGTTCTGCATTATTCAAAGCCAGAAGATACACATTAGTCATTCCGGATACTGGTGGATCAAACGGACTTATGCCCAACAAACAATAACATGACACACTTGTTATTATGGTAGAATTTTTGTAGTTTTGCCTTTGGATAACAACGATTTGAGCCATGCCAAAGATTTACGAATACTTCGGATTCATCTTCTTCTTTTTCTCTAATGAGCACGAACCTATCCATGTGCACGTTATGAAAAGTGGCTATCAGACAGTCTTTGAACTGATTCTGATGGATGGTGAATTACAAGAGATTCGTACACGTTCTGAAGCAGGATACCCACTTCTAAACGAAAAGGACAAGGCTACAGCAGAAGAATTCATAAGAGCATACTACAAGAACATAGTAGAAAAGTGGATGAACTTCTTCGTGCTAAAGAAGAGAGTACGTTGCACCCAGATTACAAAAAAAGTAAAATAGATAGTATGGAAACCACAAGACTTTACATCGTACGAGCTGAATATGCAGGAGACGTGAGCCTTCACATCTTCTTCAGCGATGGCACGTCCCAAACTGTGGATTTCAAGCCATTTATATTAGCAAATC
>JAZSII010000261.1:0-29326 GCA_045533725.1 Acetatifactor sp.
CGATCCGACTTTATGGTAATTCACAAAGGGGAAGAAATCTTTTTCGATTGCTACGGATATGCTGACAAGGAAAAGAAAACCCCCATCAAGCGTGATACTATTTTCAGGTTGTTCAGTATGACAAAGCCCATTACGGCAGTGGCTACCATGATTTTGGTGGAAAGAGGAATTATTGACGTCAGGGATGCAGTAAGCAAGTATATTCCTGCGTTTGCGGACCAAAAGGTGATTACAGAAGAAGGTCTGGTGCCTGTAAACAGAGACATAACCATTTGGGATTGTCTGAATATGACTACGGGCATTCCTTACCCGGATATTTATTGTGAATCCGGCAGAAGAATGGATAAGTTATTTCAGGAGTTGAAGGGACGCCAAGAGGCAGGAGAGCGTCCTACTACCATTGATTATGTAAACCGAATTGCGGAGATTCCTCTGGAGTTTCAGCCGGGAGAACGATGGATGTACGGTCTGTCTGCAGATATTTTAGGGGCTGTTATTGAAGTGGTTTCCGGTAAGAAATACAGCAAATTCTTACAGGAGGAGATTTTCACACCCTTGGGGATGAAGGATACGGGCTTTTATGTGCCTGCAGATAAGGAGTGGCGCTTTGCGACCAATTATGACAAGGTAGACGGTAAGCTTATGCCCTTTACCCGTAGTCATTTGGGAGAGTATTACGGAGAAGATGTGGCCTTTGAGTCAGGCGGTGCAGGATTGGTATCTACAGTGGAGGATTACAGTCATTTTACCCGGATGCTTTTAAACAAGGGCAGTTACAAAGGTGTGCGCATTTTGGGACGCAAAACCGTGGAGTTTATGGCGCAGAATCACTTGAAACCGGAACAGATGGGAGCCTTAATGTGGGATAGCAATTTGGGCTGTGGCTACGGTTGTCTTATGCGCGTGCTTTTAAATCAGGGCGAAGCGGGCACCAACGGCAGTTTGGGTGAGTTTGGCTGGGACGGTTGGACCGGTAATTATATGACAGTGGACTGCTCAGAGGATTTGACCATTGTATACTTTATCCAGCGTTGCGGTGCGGGCTTTACCCCCGCTATGCGTAGGATTCGCAGTGTGATATACGGGAGTATTGAATAAGTATGAACATTCTGACATTAGAAAACATAACAAAAGCATACGGAGAACGGAAGCTTTTTGACAACACCGGTTTTTATTTGCAGGAAGGTGAAAAAGCAGGGATTATCGGTATCAATGGTACAGGTAAGTCCACTTTGCTAAAGATGATTGCGGGGCTGGAGGAGCCGGATGAGGGTCGGATTGTACGGGCCAATCATGTGGTGGTCAGTTATCTTGCCCAGAACCCGGAGTTTAAAGCAGAAGAAACGGTAATTGATGCAATTATAAAGGTGACAAAGGCGTCTTTGGTGCAAAAGAACGGTGCTCTTTCCGCGGAAGAGGAAGTGGCCCTGATTGCAGAGGCAAAGTCCATGTTAACCAAGTTGGGTGTGACGGACTTTGAGCAAAAGTGCGGAGAATTGTCCGGAGGACAGAAGAAGCGTCTGGCGCTTGTAGCAGTACTGTTGGCACCGGCGGACTTGCTTGTTTTGGATGAGCCCACTAACCATTTGGACAATGAAATGTCTGACTGGCTGGAGGAAATGTTGAAAAAGACTAAGAGTGCAATTGTGATGATTACTCATGACCGCTACTTTTTGGACAGTGTGTCCAATCGCATTGTGGAAGTGGATAAGGGGAAAATATACAGTTACAGTACCAATTACTCCGGATTTTTGGAATTAAAGGCTCAGAGAGAAGAGATGGAAGAGGCTTCCCAAAGAAAGCGCGATTCCATCTTGCGTGTGGAACTGGAATGGGTGAAGCGTGGTGCCAGAGCCAGAAGCACCAAGCAGAAGGCCAGACTGGAGCGATACGAGGAGATGAAGAGTATTGCTGCGCCTGTAAAGGATGGAGCGGTAGAACTTTCTTCCGTGGCATCCAGATTGGGCAGAACCACGGTGGAGCTGGAACATATAAATAAAGCTTATGGGGAAAATGTGCTGATAAAGGATTTTACTTACATTTTCTTAAAAGATGACAGAGTAGGATTCATAGGTAAAAACGGCTGCGGTAAGTCTACTTTGATGAAGATTATCATGGGGCTGGAGAAGCCGGACGGAGGTACCATAACTCATGGTCAGACCGTGAAGCTTGGATATTATGCTCAGGAAATCGGAAATGATACCATGAACCCTAAGCAAAGGGTGATTGATTATATCAGAGATACTGCAGAAATCATTGAGACCGTAGATGGCAAAATCACAGCAGCCAGAATGTTGGAGAAGTTTTTGTTTGCGGGCGAGGACCAGTATGGCTTGATTGGTAAATTATCCGGTGGAGAGAAACGCAGATTATACTTGTGTAAGGTACTGATGGAAGCACCCAACGTACTGATTTTGGACGAGCCTACCAATGATATGGATATTACTACTTTGCGGATTTTGGAAGATTATCTGGATACTTTTCCGGGGATTGTGATAGTGGTGTCTCACGACCGCTACTTTTTGGACAGAACCGTTAGGCGAATTTTTGCCTTCGAAGAAGGTGGTGTTTTAAGGCAGTCTGAGGGTGGTTATACAGATTATGTAAACCGGAAAAAGGCAGAAACAGAAATTGATGGGGATGTGGAAAAAGCTAATTCCGGAAATGGAACTGCGGCAAAGACTGCAGGTGTAACAACCGGTGAAAAAACCGACCGTAACAATTGGAATGCCGGTCGTAAGAAGAAACTCAAATTTACCTATCAGGAGCAAAAGGATTATGAGACCATAGAGTCTGATATTGCAAAGCTGGAAGCGCGGATAGAGGATTTGGAGCAGGAAATTCCCAAGCATTCCAGAGATTTTGTGAAGCTAAACGAGCTAATGCAAAAGAAGGAAGCGTGTGAGACACGGTTGGAAGAAAAGATGGAGCGTTGGATGTATCTGGAGGATCTGGCGGCCAGAATCGAAGCCGGCGAGGAAGTGGAATAAAAAATTATGTAAACCTGTCAAAATCAAAGGCAGGTTTACATAAATATCTATGGTCAAAATAAATTTTCAAAAAGTATATTTTGGTATTGACATATAGGTAAATACAAATTATACTATCAATAAATCGATTTTCAAATTGTCATGTGACAGTCTATTTCTATTATTTTCAAGGACAATGTTTAATTGTCAAAATCCCTTTAAAAATATGAGTGAAAGGTGGTGGAGAGAACCCGTTTGTTTTGATGGGTTATTTTGATGACACAATTATTACAAAAGTTAATAGATGATTATTCTACAAGGAAGCAACCTTCTCTGATTCAAATGAAGAAGGGGAACCTTAGTAAGGATGCTTTTTTGAAGGAGGCGCAGGATTATGCGATACTCACTTACGGAATTGATGCGGAAAAGGCGAGAGAACTGGTAAGCCTGTTTGAGCAGTATATCTTTGGATATTCCAAAATTTCGCCCCTGATTGATGATGCAGAGGTTTCAGACATTCGTATTATCAGCTATGACAATATTCGCATCAAGCGTAACGGTAAGAGAATGGATTCGGGAATTGTATTTGACTCAGAAAAAGAATACAGGCAGTTTGTGGATTATGTAGCCACCAAAAATCAGGTGAATATTTCCAATTTAAATGCAATTCAACGTTTTACCGATGCGGATTCACATACGGACTTTATCCTCAGATTTACAATATCCATGCCTCTTGTCAATACCTATGAGGCACCCTATCTGTGTATACGCAAGGTGCCGAGGAAGTTTCCGGAGATGCAGGAGTTGATTCGGCGTGAAATGCTGGATAGAGAATTGGCGGAGTTGCTTATTCAAAGATTTCGTACCGGTTCCACATTGATTTGTGGAGGAAATTCTTCCGGAAAAACCACCTTATTAAATGCATTAAAAGAAACATTGCCAGATGACATGGCCATCCTGGTGGCGCAACAGGCGGACGAGCTTACGACCAAAAGACATCCGGATATGATGTTTATGCATTCTCTTCCGGGAAGCGGTGAAAGCCAGGTAAATTATGATTTAAAAAATATCAGTATTGCCGGACTTACCATGGACGTGGACTTCTTTATTATCGGGGAGGTAAAGGGTGATGAAGCACTGTATCTGCTGAATGCGGCGTATACGGGACAATTATGTGCCGCAACCATTCATGCACCCTCTGCGGACAAGGCGACTAATAAACTGGTGGATTACGCCATGTATGGCAGTCGCTATTCCAGAGAAGAGCTGATGAAAATGATGGAGTGCTTCTCGACTACTGTATTTATGGAGAAGTACAAGGTTAAACAGGTATTTGTCAATAAAGGCTGGGATTCGGAAAGCAGGGAACTGATGTATGAAAGCATCTATGGATAAGGAGCGTGCGACATGTGGAAAATAGTTATTTTTTTGGAACTGATTGCGGCGTTTGTACTGTTTTTTGCCTGGATGCGTAAGGAAAGTATTATACACAATTTGATTTCCAAGGCCTATGAATCCTTGGAAGAAGCGGCTGCAAGGCGAACTGCGGATAATCGACGTAAGCAGGAGGTATTCAAGCATAAAAAAGGGAAATTGTATCGTTTGGAGCAAAGATTGCTATACAGCGGATTGTATAGACGTTTCGCCTTTTTGAGTCCGGAGGTATATATAATCGGCAAGCTGGTGATAGGAATAACAGTATATTCCCTAATAGGGCTTTTGACGCAAAACGGTTGGTATGGGCTGCTGGCAGTGATAGTAGTTGGGATACTTCTCTATTTGACTGAAAATTTTTTGATTGCAAAAAATTATAATGCTACAGATGAAGGGCTGTTAAAATTTCTGGATTTTTTGGGAAATTACAGTCTGACCTCCGGGGAGATAACTGCAGTGCTTGGACAGGTAGGAGAATATTTGGAAGAACCTCTAAAAAGTGCTTTGGAGGAGTGCTGTTATGAAGCACAAATGACCGGAGATGCAGGAATTGCACTGCTCAGTATGGCAGAAAAGATACAACACCCCAAGTTTAAGGAATTGGTCAGGAACCTGGAAATCAGTATGCGGTATTCGGCAGACTTTACGGTGCTTGTGAGTCAAAGCAGGCGTTCTGTCAGAGAATATATGCGTATGAGACAGGAGAGAAAAGCGTTGGCGGGAGAAGCTTGGGTAAGCATCATTATTTTGGGTGCCATGACTGTGGTTATTTTGATGGCTCTGGAGGCATTGATAGGAATTCCCATAGAGGATATTTTGTGGAAAACCTGGCTCGGAAGAATCTGTATGGGAGGTATTGGCGGCATTCTTCTGATGTTTTACGGTCAAATCAAAAAAATGGATAAATAGAGGGGAGAGAGAAATGGAAGCAGCTGTGGGAATTCATAGGATACTGGTATGTTTAAATGTTTTAATGAGTGTTTTGATAATGGCAGAGTTGATTTGTATAGGTTATTCTGCATCGTCTCGAAAAATTATTTTGACCGCCTATGAAAATATATGTATGCGGGCGGAAAGGAAAAAGGGTATTTTTCGCAATTATGAGCAATTGGACAGATATTTGCAGGCAAACGGAGCCGTATATCACTATGGTAAATGGATGAATCCCATATCGTATATGGCACTCAATATTGTTTCTGCCCTGCTTGTTTTTGCCATTGGAATCAGCGGAGGAGTCTTTGTGGGTATGGTGCTCGGTGTAATTGGCTACTTTTTGCCCGGTATTTTATTGGGCCGAATGAATCAAAGGGACAACGAGGCAATGCTGACAGAATTGGATTTGGTTTATAGTGCTTTGTCCATTCAAATCCGTGCCGGAGTATATATTACGGATGCTTTGGCAGAGTGCTATTCCAGTGTGGAGCATCAGAGATTAAGAGATGCTTTGGAAAATCTGGCCGGTGACATTGTAATGAAATCGGACTTGGACAATGCGCTGGAACGTTTTCAAAACAGATTTAACAATCGTTATATCGATTCCCTGTGTATCACTGTTTTACAGGCAATGGAGTCAGGACAGGCAGTGGAATTATTAGGCGATATTGCAGAACAAATCAAAGATATGGAGCTGATTATACAGCACAAAAAGAAGGAAAAACTGAATAGAAGAGTAACTTTTTATCAATTGGGAATATTTGCACTGATTTTGGTATTGGTGTTATATGCCTGCGTGGTGCATTTATTTTCCGCAGATTTATTTTTTTAGAACGGAGGAAAAGAATATGAAAAGATGGAAATTAAAAAAGAAGTTTATGAGCAAAAGTGCAGGAATTGATGGATTGTTGGTAACGGTAGGCCTTTGTATCATCGCACTCCTGTTATGTGTGGTAATGAAGGACAGCCTCACGGCCTTTATTACACAGATTATTACAGCTTTACAAAATAAAGCAATAGATATTTTAGGTTAGCTTATGGGCAAAAAACGAGGTAATGTACTGGATTTTCTGACAATACTAATCACAATTTTGGCTATGTCTGTTTTAATATCCGCATTTTTGGAGTGTACGAACCTTATGATTAGGAAATTGGAAATCAGTCAGATTTCCAGAAAGTATATTTTGAAGATGGAAACGGAAGGATATTTGACGGAAGCTGCAAAAGGTGAATTGCTCCGGGAATTGGAAAAGGCGGGTCTCCGGCAAATAGATATATCGGGAACTACTTTACATCCGGTTGCCTACGGAGAGCCCATTTATCTGAAGATTAAAGGAAATATTCAAGGAAGGCTGGTGGAAACGGAAGATGAGATATGGAATAAAGGATTTGTTTCAACCATATTCAGGGTGGAAGAAGAAAAGGTGTCCACGGCCAAAAACTGATACTGCATGTATGGTATCCAAAAGTAAGGGACAGGTGGATATTGTGACAGGAATGTTTTGGGTTTTGATTGTGGTCATTGTGGTTTGCTTTGGCTTTAAGACTACGCAGTTTATGGTCATATCTGCTTGTGTGGAGGATGCGTTGGCGGCATCCAATTTGGCATCTGCGGTAATTGATGTAAAGGAATATGGGAGAAGTCACAGGATAATAATTGAAGATCCTATGGAAGCATATGGACTGTTTCGGGAGGCACTTTGTTATAATTTGCAATTGGACGCTTATCTATTTCCTACAGAGGATTCCTTGTTGGCAGCTAAGCTACAGATTTTAGAGTATCGTATTTATAATGTTTGGGAAGAAGAAGTGGAGGTTTGCATAATAGGAGAAGACGGAAGGATTTGTGACAGGTTTGACGGTAAAAAGGGAGAAGTCTTTACGCCGGATGGTATTTGTGTTACCTCCACTACTGTTTATAGCAGGGTGTTCTTTGAGGTGAAAGGAATCGGAGAGCAGAATATTCGAGCCCAAAAAGAAAAAAGCGTTGATATTGTGAGGTATGAAAATGAATAGAGAAGAAAGAAGAAAAAAAGGATTTTGGCCGGGAGTAATTTTTGTGTCATTTCTGGCGGCAATGATTACTTTCTTTGTTATGTTGCAAGTAGAAAAAAATGCTTTGAGTGATTATGAAAAGGTATTGGTGTGGTGTACAAATACGGAAATTCCCAAGGGAAAGGAAATAACAGAGGCAGATTTGCCGGTCTGTTTTGTGCAGATAGAGGTTGATAAGAAAAATATACCGGACAAACTGATATCCGCATCGGAAATTTTAATCGGTAAGCAGACTTCTATTGCAATACCGAGAGGGAGTTTTTTGACGGAAGCTATGTTTGAGGATACGGATTCTTATATATCGGATATGTTTCAACCGGTGTTGGCAGGATGCAAAGCAGAGGATTTGTTTCAAATGGTAAGCGGCGTATTAAGAAAAGGTGATTTGGTTCATGTTTACGTAGTGAATGAGGAACTGAATCAGACCTATTTGCTGTGGGAAAATGTAATGGTACATCAGGTTTTTGATTCGGCAGGAAATATAATACCTTCGGAGGATGTTGTTACACCTGCCGCAAGAATAAATTTGCTTATGGAAAAAAGCCGTGCGGAACAATTCTATAATGAGCTACAAACAGGTTCGTTGCGCTTGGTCAAGGTATGCGCGGATACGGAGAACGGAGGTGGCTCATGAATTTTTTGAAAAAGAGCAAGGTAGGGGTGTTATTCGCTTGTATTTTGTTTGTTTTGTCTCAGTGGAAAATATCAGTTCTGGCAGCATTAAGCGAAAATCCGTATGTGTCTTATAGTCCGGACGGAGAGGCGTATACGGTAGAGGCGGGGGTGGCTGATACGGAATGGTATGATTTCAGAACGGTTGTAACCACGGGGATGACCACAAGGCTACGGGAACCGGAAACAGGGGAGCATTATTATGATTACGCAGTTACCGGAGAACTGGCGGTCGGGGAGTGGGTGGTAATCCTTCCTAATGCTAAATGTATACATAATACATATATAGAAAGTGATTTTTTTCATGGGGAACCCTTTGGAAAAAGAAAATGCTACAGAGCCTATTTTTCCGGTTGGCTACCGGTGTGTGCGGATTGTGGTGAGTTGGCAGCTTCCAGATTGTATTATATGAGTGACAATGCAGCCCGAAGCATGCAATGGATTGATCTGTCAAAGGCTTATTATTATAAATGTCCCCATTGTAATAATTTGGAACAGGCAGTGGAACAATATGCTCATATCTGTAAGGCGGTATCTGCAAATAGATATTATGTAAACTATCTTCCGAATTCGGGAAACGGAATAATGGGAAAAAGTGCACATATGTATAACAATACTGAAGTATATGAAGGACAAACCATAACACCTCAAACAAGGCTGTCTTTAAATACATATACCAAAACCGGATATGTATTTGTAGGTTGGAATACTGCAGCAGACGGAAGCGGTGTGTTCTATGAGGATGGTGCAAAGATTTTGAATCTGGCTACGGAAGAGGGGGCCTGTATTTCTTTGTACGCACAGTGGCGGGAATGTAATTCTACACTGCAAATAAATCCGGGCGGCGGTACCTATGATGGCAACGGAGAGTCTGTTTTTGTGTACGGGGCTTTTGGGGAGGTGTATGAGATTCAGGAAGATAAGCTGAAACCGCCTCAAGGTCATACGATTCATTTTGATACCGGTGCCGGTGTCCCGGTTGCGGATATCACCGGGAAAAAGCAATTTGAGGAGTGGGTGCTTGGTTCTGATTTTTCGGGGAAATTGAATGGTTGGAATTATACGTTTTCGGATAAAGAAGGAGTAACAGATTGTTTGACGGCGGTATATTCGGATGTCGAAATTGTTTTACCGGCGGCTTACAGGGAAGGATATTCCTTCGGAGGCTGGTATTTGGATAAAGGGTGTACCAGACTGATAGGCGGAGCCGGCAGCAGGCTGATTCCGGGAAAAGATATGACATTATATGCAGGCTGGGTAGAATTGCAACTGATTTCGGAGGATAATTATGTGGCAAATCAGGGAAAGGGAGCGGTTGATTTATCTTGGAGTCAAAAAGATAATGAAGATAAGGTGTACCTGATTTATCAGAAAAGAGAAGGTGAGGAGTGGATACAAATAGGATCCGGCGACTCAGAGAATACAGTCTATGAAGTTGATGTTGAACTGGGATATTCTGCGACAGAACAAATTTATACGGTACCATATTCCGGATTTTATCAATTGACTCTACTGGGGGCTCAAGGCGGTAATTATGGCAATTACTCGGGGGGAAAAGGCGGAAAAACAGAAGCCGGCATTTATTTGGAAAAGGGCGAAAGGTTGAAGTACTGTATAGGCGGACAGAGTGGAATTCCGGGAGGCGGAACAGGTTCACTGTATGGAGACGGAGGCGGTTACAGTATGGTTTCCGCAGAGCAAAAAGGAGTGCTTATGGTAGCCGGAGGCGGAGGCGGGGCTTCTTCTCTGGAAAATGGATTGCCGGGGGGCTCGCAAGCCGGAGTCTTGTCAACATCAAATGGTGAGAATGGTGCTTGCGGAGGCGGAGGCGGGTACCTTGGCGGTCGTGCCGGAGAGGTGCTGATACATCATCATGATTTCAATTGCAGGCATCAGCATGAAGGCGAAGCCGGCGTATTTGGCGGTTGTTATACACAGCCGGTGTATTGTAACAGCACAAATTTCGAAAAGAAGGAAAAGGGCAGAATATTTTATTACGGGAATATAGATGATTATGGAAATCATATATTCTGTGTACGTTGCGGAAGCGATTATTGTCCGGGACATTTGGATATAAAGTATTGTTACGAATGCGTACAGTGTAAAGTGCAGTATGACAGTAATATCGCACAATGTACACAACTGACAGGGTATGCACTGGGGTGCGGACAAAACGAGAATTATGCATGCGGAAGAGAAGAAGGAGAAATTATTTCTTCCAAGGCTGCATATGGAGGCTCAAGCTATGCGAATATGGAGTATTGCTATAGCGCCTCTATTGAGGCCGGAATAAGAGAAGGTAACGGATGTCTGTACATTGTTTCAACAATTGCGGGAGCTGTGAGCGATAGCTGGCTGAATTGTGTAAAGGCCACAGATTTGGCCGCACCGGATAAAATTAAAGAGCAGACAGTGCAGAAGGATGCTCTTGGTGAGGAATTGCTTCGTATTTCCTTTGAACAACCGAATGACCGGGGGACAGTGTACTATCATCAGGTGAAATCCGTCGATAAAAAGACCAATCAAATAATTTGTAGTTCTAATGAAACAAAGAACACATTAATTAGCGGAGTGGTTGGTTATTATTATGTGATAGATAAGATGCCGGATACAAAGGCGGATACAAAGGGGATATATTTAAAAACTACTGAAAAGGTGCCGTTTGTAACAGTAAATGTAACAACAGAGAAGCAATACCTGCATATTGCTCCGGTGGATAAAGCGGGAAATGTAGGTGAGACCATGCATCTCGGAATCAGCAGTGCGGATGTGGAGTATTGGCCGCTGATGACAGAGAAACTTAAGATTTCAGAAGGGGCAAATGTAGTGCAGGCAGAAGAGACAGATTGTTATTATGTACGTGCAGACGGAACTACTCCTTTCCAAATAGAATTAGAGGCTTATATATGCGGAATGGCGGGAATTAACTATCAAATTGATTATACGAATCTTGAAGTGCAGGAGGCTTCGCTTTTGCGGGAGGGATTATATAGTGTTATCACACCCAAAAATGTGACAGATTTGTCAGGAAATTATACATACCCGATGCAACAGCTGCAGAAAAAAGTAGAGGGAGAAATTTGCATACAGGATGCCGGCTATACCATAACAAAGCGGTTTAATCAATGTAAAAATATAGAATTGTTGCAACGTTTTACCATAGAAGATAATTTGCATGGTCAAAAAATCCGCCTGATACCACGTGCGGGTGCCATAAGTGGGAACGGTATCATTTACTCTGAAGAGAGTAACGATGTGAAAAATGGAATTTATTTGCTTGCAGATGGACAGGGACCGCAAATATCAGGATTAGAGCAGTTGAAAGAAATCGAGTGTCTTGATTTTTCAAACGGAGAAAGAGTGGCAATAGATGTGTTTGCAAGAGACGAAGGATGCGGATTGGCAGAATTTTATGTGGAGATTTATAATGAGGAAAATGGGAGTCTGGTACGTTATGAAGACAGTTTGCTGACAGGAAAGGTAACATTTGATATTTCGGAAGACAATATGGTTTTTAACGGTAAATTCAGTGTAATGGTATACTCACGGGACAGAGTGGGAAATGAGAGTACTGCGGGCATAAATCTGGTGGGTGTCGGATTGCATGCATATGTAGAACGGATTTTGGAACCTCATACGGATAGTTTTAAACGCGGAGAATCCGGAATTTTGCATATACAGACTACAGGTTATGTTGAACGTGTAGAAGTATATTTTCAGGATGATTTATTGGCAGAAGGAGAGGAAGCACCATATGTGTATCTTTATGAAATAACGGATTATCTGCAAAGGGAGCAAAGGGAATTCATGATACCGCTTGCGGCCGTTGAGGGTCAAAAGCAAATCAAGGTGATTGCATATAAATCAGGAACGGAATTAGAGTGCCGACCGCAAATAATCGTTATTGAGGTGGAAGGAAGTATTCTGGATGAGCTTAGAACACGTCTGCGTTAAATATGGAGTGTTGTTTTGTGCAATAATTTGTTCGGCAGTAGTTCTGTGGTTACTTCATCTGAAAGATTCGGATTTTTCAAAATGCGAAGGAAAAGAGGTTTTGGGAGAATATTTACTTTTTTGCGGAATGAGTGTGGTACTTCTTTACGGGAAAATAGGAGAATATTCACTTTGTATCCAAGCCTGCTATGCAGGAATGCTCAGCTATCTGATCGTTACGGCGGTTATGGACAGCCAATTACAGCAGGTTAGTAATTTTTTGCACGTAATAGGGGCAATTAGCGGCGGAGTGTTGGCAATTTGCAAGCAATCAGATTCGCAAACATGGGGAATGTTTTTTGGGTTTTGTCTGATTCAGATATTGGTTTTCGGGCGTATGTATGGGGCAGCAGATGTGCTGGAATTTTTGGTATGTGCCATTTTTTTTACGGCCGTCGGAAGAGCTATGGAAACTTATCTGACACATATGGCTTTGACATTTGTTTTACTGGGGGTGGTTCAGCTTTTCCAAAAGAATATCAACAGACGGGGAAATCTGAAAACACCGGTTCCGTTGGTGCCCTATATAGCAATCAGCTTTTTGGTGATTATTTAGCGGATAGTGGTTGTACCATTATCCGCTTTTTGGTATTATTGAATTAATATGGATAAGTGTGCGTTGCAAAGGAGGTCTCTATGATAACTATCAGTTTGTGTATGATTGTGAAGAATGAAGAAGCTGTTTTGGCCAGATGTTTGGATACCGTTGCGGATTTGGTAGAAGAGATTGTTATTGTAGATACGGGCTCCACGGATGCAACCAAGACCATTGCGGCAAAATATACGGATAAAATTTACGACTTTGAATGGATTGATGATTTTAGTGCTGCAAGAAATTTCGCATTTTCCAAGGCTACTCAGGAATATATTTATACTGCGGATGCAGATGAGGTGATTGATGAGGAGAATAGGGCGCGTTTTCGGCTTTTGAAGGAACAGTTGTTGCCTGAAATCGAGATTGTGCAAATGAAGTATGGCAATCAGCTTTCTTTTGGAACGGTATATAATTTTGATGAAGAATATCGCCCTAAACTGTTTAAGCGGTTGCGGGAATTTGTATGGGAGGAAGCAATTCATGAAACCATTCGTACGTTTCCCATCGTATTTGACAGCGATATTGTGATTACCCATTTGCCGACTGCACCACATGGAGGAAGAGATTTAAAGAATTTCAAAAAACAGATTTCCGAGGGCAAAATTCTTTCCAAGCGTTTGAGTAATATGTATGCCAGAGAGTTACTTTTGGTGGGTGGTGAACAAGATATATGGGATGCAGAGGAATATTTTGAGCAGATAAGCATCGATTGTGAGATTCATCAGGATACTTTGATGGAAGCGTATTGTGTTCTGGTAAGAGCAGCACGTTTGAAAAAGAATATTCAGAAACTGATGAAGTATGCCATGAAGGCAGTTTTGACCCGGGAGTGTTCGGAGGTGTGTTTGGAACTGGCATATCATTATGAAGAGTGCGGTGATTATGAAGAGGCTGTAATATGGTATTATAATGCAGCCTACGAGACGCAGCCGATATTGGTACTTAGTGCCTCTGAAGATGAGCCCCTACGAGGATTGATACGTTGTTATGAAGCCTTGAATTTGACAGAACAGGCAAAAGAATACGAAGAAAAGCTAAGAGAACTGTTAAGTAAAAAATAATTTACATTAGAACTTAGCTATGGATAAATAAAAAAACTTGCTGTATAATCAGTAAGTGTTTTAGTGAAATAACCATGAATTGGAAGAAAGAGGCGTTTATGAACTGGGAAAATTATGTACGTAAGGTAGTTCCGTATGTTCCGGGTGAGCAACCCAATAAAAAGAACATGATTAAATTAAATACAAATGAATGTCCCTATCCCCCGGCACCGGGTGTGGAGAAGCTGTTAAAGAATATGAATTATGAAGAGTCCAGATTATATCCGGATCCGGAGATAAAGGTGCTGACGGAGGAGTTGGCGGCCTTCTACGGTGTGAAGAAAGAGCAGGTATTTGTAGGTGTGGGTTCGGATGATGTTTTGGCCATGGCTTTCATGACTTTTTTTAACTCTGATAAGCCTGTTTTGTTTCCGGACATAACTTATGCCTTTTATGATGTATGGGCAGAATTGTACCGCATTCCTTACAAAACCTGTCCTTTAAAGGATGATTGGCATATTGAGCCCAAGGATTATATGCAGGAAAACGGCGGTGTGGTAATTGCCAACCCTAATGCACCTACCGGTTTGGAAGAAAGTCAGGAAGTGATTGAGGAAATAATCAAAGCCAACAGGGACAGCGTTGTAATTATAGACGAAGCTTATGTGGATTTTGGCGGAACCAGTGCGATTCCTTTGTTGAATAAGTATGATAATCTGCTGGTGGTACAGACTTTTTCCAAGTCGCGTTCCATGGCAGGACTTCGTATCGGGTTTGCTATAGGTAATGAAAAACTGATTAAGTATTTAAGTGATGCGAAATTCTCTTTCAACTCGTATACATTGAATCAGCCGGCTCAAGTTTTGGGCGTGGAAGCTTTGAGGGATAAGAAGTATTTTGAAGAAACGGTACAAAAGATTATTAATACCCGAGAAAGAACTAAAAAAGAACTGACGGAGTTGGGCTTTACATTTCCGGATTCCAAAACTAATTTTGTATTTGCTTCCCACAAGAGTGTTCCCGCAGCAGAGATTTTTGCTGCGTTAAAAGAAGCGGATATTTATGTCAGACACTGGAACAAACCCAGAATCAGCAATTCCTTGCGTATCAGTATCGGTACGGATGCGGAGATGGATGCCTTAATTACATTTTTAAAAGAATATCTGGCAGACAAGTAATGAAATGGAGAGAATGAGATGATTAGAAATATATTAAGAGGTATTGTAATAGGTATCGCAAATATTATTCCGGGTGTGAGTGGCGGCACCATGATGGTATCCATGGGTATTTATGATAAATTGATACATTGTATTACCCATTTGTTCAGTGAATTAAAGAAGAATATTTTATTTTTACTTCCCATTGTTGCCGGAATAGGAATCGGAGTAGTTGGCGGTGCCATTGTACTTTCGGAGATGTATAAGCAAATTCCGTTTCAGTCGAGTTTGCTGTTTGTAGGTTTGGTAGTGGGAAGTTTGCCCATTATGTGGAAAAATGTAAAAGGGAAAACTATTCGACCGGGATATCTGATTGCATGTATTTTGTTTTTTGCATTGGTTGTATTTATGGCGCTTCTGGGCGAGCCCCAAGAGAATGCAGCTGAGCTGATGTTTTCATTTGCAGATGTGGTTAAACTGTTTGCGGTTGGTGTTGTTGCCGCAGCGACTATGGTTATTCCGGGTGTGAGTGGCTCCATGGTACTTATGCTTTTGGGATACCATAAACCTATTATGGATTCTATTTCTGATTTTATTAAATATTTGTTGAAATGGAATCTGGAAGGCATTTTTCAGGAGATGTGTGTACTGGTACCGTTTGGCGTAGGCGTAGTGTTAGGCATTTTTGTGATAGCAAAATTGATTGAAGTGATTTTTGTGAAGTTCCCGCTATATGCTTATTGGGCGATTATCGGATTGATTTTGGCCTCGCCTATTGGAATTATTAGCGGAATCGCATGTCCTGTTATCGGAGTACTTGAGATTACAACCGGTATTGTAGCATTGGTAGTTGGCTTTGTTATTGCCATGAAACTGGGAGAATAATTATGGAAGCCTATCGGGATTTTTCGTATGTATATGATGCATTTATGGATGAAACTCCATATGGCGAGTGGTGTGAGCGAATAGATGCCCTGATTAAAAAGCATGGTATATCCGAACCCAAAAGAAATGCAGAGGATATATTGGATTCTGAAAAAAATCTGGTGATAGATTTGGGATGCGGTACAGGAACCTTAACGGAGCTTTTATATCAAAAGGGCTATGACATGATCGGCGTGGATAATTCAGAGTCCATGCTGGGCATCGCTATGGAAAAAAGAGCTATGTCTGAAAGTGAAATCCTTTACCTTTTGCAGGATATGCGGGAGTTGGAATTGTACAGTACCGTGGGAACGGTTGTCAGTGTATGTGATTCCGTGAATTATATTCTGGAAGAAGAGGAGCTTTTGCAGGTGTTTTCGCTGGTAAATAACTACTTGTATCCGGGAGGAATTTTTATTTTTGATTTTAATACAGCGTATAAGTATCGCGAGATAATCGGGGATACTACTATTGCCGAAAACAGAGAAGATTGTAGTTTTATCTGGGAAAATTATTATGACGAAGAGACCTGTATTAATCAATATGATGTAACGGTTTTTACGAAAGAGGAAAATGGCTTATTCAGACGCTTTTCGGAAACTCATTATCAAAAAGGATATACCGTACAACAGGTTGTTGCATTATTGGAACAGGCGGGAATGGAGCTTGTGGAATTGCGGGATGCAGATACCGAGGGCGAAGTTACGGCTGAAAGTGAACGTGTGCTTTTGGTGGCACGAGAGCAGGGAAAGAAAGGAAGATAGTTGTGGATTATATTGTCAGAGCAACAGCTGCAAATGCCCAAATCAGGGCATTTGCATGTACAACAAAAGAAATGGTGGAAACGGCACGTCTTGCCCATAATACCAGTCCGGTAATGACGGCGGCATTGGGACGCTTGTTGTCAGCAGGTGCTATGATGGGAACCATGTTAAAGGGCGAAAAGGATTTACTGACCTTACAGATAAAGGGAGACGGACCCGGTAAGGGTATTATGGTTACTGCGGATGCGAATGGTAATGTAAAAGGATATCCATTGGTGGCGGATGCCATACTCCCGGCCAATGCATTGGGTAAACTGGATGTCTCGGGGATATTAGGTGCAGGATATTTGAATGTAATCAAAGATATGGGTTTAAAGGAACCCTATGTTGGACAGGTTCAGTTGCAAACCGGAGAAATTGCAGAGGACTTAACATATTATTTTGCTACATCAGAGCAGGTTCCGTCATCTGTCGGTCTGGGGGTATTAATGGAGAAGAACAATACCGTAAAGCAGGCCGGAGGATTTATTATCCAGCTAATGCCTTTTACGGAGGAGGAAGTGATTGCGCGCTTGGAGGAGAACTTGTCCAAGGTTGCTTCTGTTACCAGCATGCTTGAGACAGGTAAAACTCCGGAAGGTATTTTGGAAACCCTTTTGGAGGGATTGGACATAGAATTTACGGAAACCACCAAAACACAGTTTTTATGCAATTGTAGCAAAAGCAGAATAGAAAAGGCATTAATAAGCATAGGTATGGATGAACTTCAGGAGATGATTGCCGAAGACCAGCCGATTGAGGTTAAGTGCCATTTCTGTAATAAGGCATACGAATTTACGGTAGATGATTTAAAAGCAATTTGTCACAAGGTGAGTAAATAGGATGGAAGCCTTAGCAGTGTAGTGCCAGACTACACTGCTAGGGTTGTGCTTTATCCAAAGATTTTCGGATGGCTTCCAAAAGTACCAGGGTAGTGTATTTACTCTCCTGGGGATAGTTAATGTCATCCAAGGATTGTGTTGTGATGATTTGCTCACTTAAGGAGTTAAAAGCCGGCTCCAACAAGGGGTACATTGTAGTTACTGCAGTACTGATATTTACAAGATTTATGGATGAAATGCCGCTCTGGTCTACAATAACCTCAACATTGATGGCCTGGTCGTTTAAGAGAATTTCGGTATTATAGATTCCCGGTATGTAAAGGGAAGTACTGTCTACGGTAAGCTCCGATTCAGAGTTTTCTGTATCTGTAGGGGAGGGTGAAGATGCGTCTTCGTTTTCACCGGGGATAAACAGTATGATAAGGAAAATTATCAGTAGGATACCCAGTGCCAGAAAAATGCCGGTATATACAATCTCTTTCATGTGAAGTACAACAATTTTTGTTTTTGAACTCATAAGGGACCTCGCTTCGTATTCATTTTTATATACTGTATGATTCGAAGGAGGTTTTTATGACCGGATATTTTAAGAAAGAGGGAGAAGAACATGAAATTTACAAAGATGCAAGGTTGCGGAAATGATTATGTATATGTGAACGGAATGCAGGAGAAGATTTCTGCGGATAGAAAGCCGGAACTTGTCCGCTTTTTGAGTGACAGACATTTTGGCATTGGCGGAGATGGTGTTATTTTTATTAATGCCGCATCGGAAGCAGATTTCGAAATGGAGATGTACAATGCGGACGGAACCCGTTCGGAAATGTGCGGAAACGGCATACGCTGTGTGGGTAAGTTTGTGTATGATAAAGGCTTGACGGACAAAACACAAATCAAGGTGGTAAGCGCCGGACAGATTAAATATTTGGACTTGCAGGTAGGTAAAGACGGACAGGTAGAAACGGTAAAGGTAAACATGGGAAGTCCCATATTGGTGCCTGCAAAAATTCCTGCAAAATTTGAAGGAGAACAGGCGGTAAATGTACCACTCATGGTACAGGGAGAGGAATACAGAGTGACCTGTGTGTCCATGGGAAATCCACATGCAGTGGTATTTGTGGACCAGACCAAGGAAATGGATTTGGAAGAAATAGGACCTCATTTTGAGAATCATCCGGTATTTCCCAACAGAACCAATACAGAATTTGTGGAGGTTGTGGACCGCAATCATGTAAGGATGCGAGTGTGGGAAAGAGGAACCGGTGAAACCTTGGCTTGCGGTACGGGATGCTGTGCTACGGTAGTGGCTGCAGTGCTGAATGGCTTGACGGATACGCAGGTTGAGGTAGAAGTACTTGGCGGAAAGATACAGATTTTCTGGGATAGGGAAGAAAATATCGTATATATGACAGGTCCTGCAACTACGGTATTTGAAGGTGAAATTGCTTTATAATATAAAAGAGTGTGTAAAAACGAGGAAAACAAAGGATGAAGACCAGAACAAAAGTGATACTTATTATTGTGAGTGTAGTAGTGCTGTGTTTGCTGGCAGCAGTATTGGGTTGGTTTGTGGGCAAGAAAAAGCAAGCAGAACCCACGCAGAATCCCGGCAATACAGAAAATATACAAGAGGAAAATACGGATAAGGTAACAGAGGTGACACCCGTTCCGGAAGTGACAGAAGCGCCGGAAGAGACTGAAACACCGGAGACTACTGCGGTACCGGAAGAAACGGAAGCACCTACAGCTGAGCCGCAAGAATCAGAGGCACCGGTATCAACACCGGAACCTACAGAGGAACCGGAGAGTACGCCTGTGCCGCAGACTACACCCATTCCCACGGTTACCGGAATCAGAGAATTGCACGTGGAAGGTGCAAAGCTTTGTGACGAAAACGGCAATCAGGTACAGCTTCGCGGAATCAGTACCCATGGTCTTGCGTGGTTCCCACAGTTCGTAAATGAAGCGAGTGTGAGGGAATTAAAGGAAACCTGGGAAATTGATGTATTCCGATTGGCCATGTATACGGCAGAGTATGGCGGATACTGCACAGGCGGCGATAAGGATGCTTTAAAGAAGCTGGTAAAGGAAGGGGTGGAGTATGCTACAGCAAATGATTTGTACGTAATCATAGACTGGCATATTCTTTCGGATAATAATCCCAATACATACAAAGAAGATTCCAAAGCCTTTTTTGATGAGATGTCCAAGTTGTATAAGGATTATCCCAACGTAATTTTTGAAATATGTAATGAACCAAACGGTGGTACAAGCTGGAATGATGTGAAATCCTATGCAGAAGAAGTGATAAAGGTCATTCGCGACAATGGTGCCGATAATATTATTATCGTGGGTACCCCGAACTGGAGCCAGTATGTGGATCAGGCAGCGGCAGATCCCATAACTTCTTACGATAATATTATGTATGCGTTGCATTTTTATGCGGCTACTCACAAGGACGATTTGCGCAAGAAGATGGTAAATGCGTATAATGCAGGACTGCCTATATTTGTTTCGGAGTATAGTATTTGTGATGCCAGCGGAAATGGTGGCATAGACTATGGTCAGGCAGATGCCTGGGTAGAAGAAATGGACAAATACGGTATCAGCTATGTGGCATGGAGTCTTTGTAACAAAAACGAAACCTCTGCACTTATCAAGAGCAGTTGCAATAAAACATCCGGATTCACATGGGAGGATTTGTCCGATACCGGAAAATGGTTGTTTGAAGTGCTGACCGGGGAAAGCGGATTTACGGGAAGTGCACCTGCGAATCCGGAGGGAAGTCCTGATACGCCGTCAGAACCATCTGAGACACCTCAAACGGGCGGAACGGATGTGGTAGTAAGCGGTGCGGTAGAAGTAACGCTGGAGTTAAAAGACAGCTGGGAAAGTGAAGGGAATTATTGCTACAATTATAATGTAACCGTGAAAAACCCCTCTGATAAGAAAATAGATAATTGGGAAGCGGAAATTGTTTTTAATGAAAATATTGTGTTGAATCAAGGCTGGAGTGGTACATATGCAGTGAATGGAAATGTATTAAAGATAAGTCCGGTAAATTATAATGCGACGATTGGAGCAGGGCAGAGCGTATCGGATATTGGATTTATTATACAAGGCAGCGCAAGCTTACAGGTCGTACAATAAAATAAGCGGTTGCAATCGGATGATTGCAACCGTATTTGTTTATTGTTCCAGAATATATTCAATAAACTTGATAGAAGTGTCCAGATGTAAGGTGTTAAGGGGAATACCCAATACTACAGGCTCGCCGTCAAAATCATATGCTGCTAACAATTTCTGGGAGCTGTGAATATATATAGCCACGGGAACAGGATCTCCCTGACCTTCCGGTGTGGTATGGTCATATTCCTTGCCTTGGTAAACATCATAAGATGCCTGCTTGCGGGATTCTTCAATTTTGCGGACGTCGTCCATATCTACATAGTAAAAATAGGGCTCGAATTTGGCGATTTGTTCCGGGGATAAAATGTCTCGCATATCAAAGTACGTGGATGTAGATGCATATTGTCCAAAGGTATATTCATCCATGGCTACAAAATCAACTTCCTCTGCCATAATGGAAATGGTTATCTGCTGATGGGAAGCAGACGTGATTTCATCGTAGGAATTTCGGATAATGGATTCATCACTGTCGATAACAACTGCATAATTTTCTGTGTCAAGTTCAGTTAATTGAATAAATTCCTCAAGAAAAACATCACTGATTCCCGGATTTTCCTGACAGTTTACAAAAAAACCGAAAAAAGCAAAATCTTTATTATCCAGCATGTCTTTAATGAAAATGATCAATAAAATGAGAACAAATCCTCCGATAATGACATGCCATTTGTAATAATCCCAAAAGTATTGCCACTTTTGTTTGAAGGTACCATTTTTGATTGTCTCGCGTTCTTCGCGAAATTCGTCCATAACAGGCATAGCAGTTACTCCTTATTAATATGTTCTGCTACTTATCATAAGGCGTTTCAAGAGAACTGTCAATGAAACAATCGGGATAAGTCTATTAAAAAAAGATTAAATGTTTCATTTTCCCATGCTTTTACTTGAAAGTTTCGTACAACTGGTATATCATCTTTTATAGGATAAAATGTCAAGAAGGATAGGTGGAACAATGAATAATGTATATGTAGAATGCCTTGTAAAGGCAAAAAGCTCAATAATCATGAAGCTGTTAAAGGTGATTCTGATTTTAGTAACTATTGCAACCGGATTAGTGGGAATGATGGGCTTCATTTTCTTTTTACTGATTGCTATTGTTGCAGGAGTTGCTGCATATTTTGTGTTTTTAAATGCGGATGTTGAATATGAATACCTGTATTTGGACAAGGAGATTACCGTAGATAAGGTTATGGCACAGTCAAAAAGGAAACGTATGGGTGTGTATCAGATGGACAAGATGGAAATTGTGGCACCGACGAATTCTTATCATTTAGATGCATATCGTAACCGTACTGTACAGGAAATAGACTATAGCGGCGAGGGAATGAAAGATTTTGCCATTTATTATGAGGGTGGCAAAAGGATTATTTTAAGCCCGTCAGAAGAATTTGTTGCAGCGCTTAGAAATGTTGCTCCAAGAAAAGTGTTTTTGGATTAAAAAAATAGTAAAAATTGCTGTTGACATCCGTGAGTAAGTTTGTTAAACTCATCAACAATATCATTTTTTATCACATATTATTCAATTTCATAGGAGGAAAGAAAATGGGACAGATTATTGGTGAAGGCATTACCTTTGACGACGTGTTGTTAGTACCGGCATATTCACAGGTAGTACCGAATCAGGTAGACTTAACAACATGGCTGACTAAAAAAATCAAACTGAACATCCCAATGATGAGTGCGGGTATGGATACTGTTACAGAGCATCGTATGGCAATTGCCATGGCTCGTCAGGGTGGTATCGGAATTATCCACAAAAACATGTCTATTGAAGCGCAGGCAGAAGAAGTTGACAAGGTGAAACGTTCAGAGAACGGAGTTATTACTGATCCATTTTCCTTAAGTCCTGAACATACATTAGCGGATGCAGACGCACTTATGGCGAAGTTCCGCATTTCAGGTGTGCCCATCACCGAAGGACGTAAATTGGTTGGTATTCTTACCAACCGTGATTTGAAATTTGAAACAGATTTTACAAAGAAAATTAAAGAATCCATGACTTCAGAAGGTCTGGTTACAGCAGAAGAAGGCATTACTCTTGATGAAGCAAAGAAGATTCTTGGACAAGCCAGAAAAGAGAAGTTGCCTATCGTTGATAAGGATTACAACTTAAAAGGCCTGATTACCATTAAAGATATTGAAAAAGCAATCAAGTATCCTTTGGCTGCAAAGGATTCGCAGGGAAGACTTCTCTGTGGTGCGGCAGTAGGTATTTCTGCAAATGTATTAGAGCGTGTAGAAGCACTGGTAAAGGCAAAGGTAGACGTTATTGTATTGGATAGCGCACACGGACATTCAGAAAATGTACTCCGTTGTGTACGTATGATTAAAGAAAATTACCCTGATTTGCAGGTTATCGCAGGTAATGTAGCTACCGGCCAGGCTACCAGAGATTTGATTGAAGCAGGTGCGGATGCTGTTAAGGTAGGTATCGGTCCCGGCTCCATTTGTACTACCCGTGTGGTTGCAGGTATTGGTGTTCCGCAGATTTCAGCTATTATGGATGCTTATTCCGTAGCTAAGGAATATGGAGTGCCCATTATTGCAGACGGAGGCATCAAGTATTCAGGTGATATTACCAAGGCTATTGCAGCAGGTGGTAATGTATGTATGATGGGTAGCATGTTTGCCGGCTGTGATGAAAGTCCCGGACAGTTTGAATTATTCCAAGGCAGAAAGTACAAAGTATATCGTGGTATGGGTTCTATTTCTGCAATGGAAAATGGTAGTAAGGAACGTTACTTCCAGGAAAATGCAAAGAAGCTTGTTCCGGAAGGTGTAGAAGGTCGAGTGGCATACAAGGGTCTTTTAGAGGATACAGTATTCCAGCTTCTCGGAGGCTTGCGTTCCGGTATGGGATATTGTGGTGCAAAGGATATTGAGACTTTGAAGGAAACAGGAAGATTCGTTAAGATTTCTGCTGCTTCTTTAAAAGAAAGTCATCCTCACGACATTCATATTACCAAGGAAGCACCGAATTATAGTGTAGATAATTAATTATTTGGACAAGGGCTGTTTTGCAGCCCTTGTTTGTGTACATACTATTATTACAAATGAAATGTAACAAACAACTTTAAGAGGGTAAAACCATGATTTTTAATTCATTTGATTTTTTAATCTTCTTCCCTATAGTGACTGTTCTCTATTTTGTTATCCCTAAAAAATTACGTTATATCTGGCTTTTGATTGCCAGTCTTTGCTTTTATATGTGGTGGAATGTAAAATACATTATCCTGCTGTTAATGTCTATCGGAACGACATGGCTGGCAGGCTGGTTGTTGTATAAATTTCAAGACAGCAAGCGAGCAAAGAAATGCTGTGTGGTGGGATGTTTTGTTGTCAATCTCGGAATCCTCGGATGTTTCAAATACATGGATTTCTTTATCGACAGTTGTAATAAGGTGTTAGGAAGATTTGGAATTCAGCTGTTGGAAAAGCCCTTTGACTTCTTGTTACCGGTCGGCATTTCCTTTTATACTTTTCAGGCATTGGGATATATTATCGATGTTTACAGAGGGGATATTATACCGGAAAAAAATATTCTGAAATATGCTTTGTTCGTGTCCTTTTTCCCGCAATTAGTGGCCGGGCCTATTGAACGCTCAAAAAATTTGCTGACCCAGGTTCAAAATGTAGATAAATTAAAACTTTGGAATTATGAAAGAGTAACCGGTGGTCTGACAATGATGGTATGGGGCCTGTTTGTAAAAATGGTTATTGCTGACAGAGTGGCGATTTTGGTTAATACGGTGTTTGACCAATTTTATATGTATGGTTCAGTAGCTTTAATTGCCGGAGCGATAGGATTTGCATTGCAGATTTATTGCGATTTTATGGGATATTCTACAATTGCCATCGGGGCTGCCAGAGTCATGGGATTTGAATTGATGGAAAACTTTAATACGCCTTATTTGGCCTGCTCCATTAGTGATTTCTGGAAAAGATGGCATATTTCATTAAGTACATGGTTTAGGGATTATGTGTATATCCCGTTGGGCGGAAATCGTTGTTCGAAAATACGTAAGTATGGAAATGTAATGATAACCATGGGAATCAGTGGTTTATGGCATGGGGCAAATTGGACCTATGTAATATGGGGAGTGTTACATGGAATTTATCAGGTTTTGGGCGATTTGTTTGCTCCAATCAAAAAGAAAGTCTGCAATGTTTTGAACGCAAAAACAGAAAGCTTCAGCTTTAAGTTTTTAGAGGTGGCAGTCACTTTTATATTGGTTGATTTTGCATGGATTTTCTTCCGTGCATCAACTGTTCGGGAAGCATTTGAATACTGCACACGAATATTTACACAGTGGGATCCCTGGTCTTTGTTTAACGGAACAGTATATACGTTAGGATTGGATCGCTTTGAGTTCAATGTATTAATTGTTTCTGTGACGGCACTGTTTTTAAGTGAGCTTCTTCGCTATTTCAAGAAGCAAAGTATTGTGGATTTTTTGAATGAACAGTGTATCTGGTTTCGGTGGGCAGTGATATTTGCATTGATTTTTGCAACATTGGTATATGGTATATATGGTATTAAGTTTGAATCGTCGCAGTTTATTTATTTCCAATTCTAATTAATTGCTGAGGGTGAAGGTATGAAGGTAAAACAAGCGGCAAAGATTATTGTTTTTTGTCTTATTTTTGTAGTGTTGTTCAATTATATATACAGAGTTTTGTCGTGGAAGGACACGGCAGGAGATTATTACTCATCCATGGAGACTTTTTATAATTTGGATGAAAATGTTGTAGATGTGTTGTTTTTGGGCAGCAGTCATTGTTATTGCTCCGTAAATAATTCGTATTTATGGGATAATTTCGGAATCAGTTCTTTTAGTCTGGCTATTTCGGGACAGGATCTGGCAAGTACTTATTATTGCTTTAAAGAAGCATTAAAAACCCAGACTCCTAAAGTGGTGTGTGTAGATTTATATGGTGTTTTATTTGACGGTTATGGAGTAGAAGGTAATCTCTATCGAAATACATTACCTTTTAAACTCTCTTTGAACTCCTATCAGGCGATACAGGATATGGCAGGAGAAAAGGCACAGGATATATTTTTGAAGTGGCCGATTATTCACACCAGATATGCGGAGCTCCAAAAAGAGGACTTTCAAACAGAACGACCTGTGTATTTAGGATACCATGCAGAATATGAAACCAACCACATTGGTGAAATTGTTCCCTATTGGGGCGAGGAGACCATGCCCATTAGTGAAACGGCAGAATCGTGGCTTCGCAAAATAATTGCTCTGGCGCAGGAAAATAATACACAGCTCTGCTTCTTTGTGGCCCCTTTTTCTGCCAATGAACAAGAAAATATGAAGTTAAAATATGCCCAAAATATTGCAGAGGAGAACAATATTTCGGTTTTGAATTTTATCAATTTAAAGGATGAGTTAGGATTAGACCCAGGCAAGGATTTTATCGATGCATTTCACACAAATTACTTTGGAGCACAGAAGGTTACTTCATATTTAGGAGATTTTCTGTGGTTAAACTATGATTTGGAAAGCCATTATAATGATGTGAAATATGCATTGTGGGAAGAAGATTTGCAGGTTCGAAATCATGAATGGAACATCTATTTACTGCAGAGCACAGGAGTGCTGTGGAGCTATTTTGATGTTTTGTACAGTATGGATGATTACACATACGTTATTACCACTACAGGTAGTTATTTGGACGAATATTCCCCTATTAGTGAGTATTTGGATTATTTTGGTTTGACGGATGACTTTTATACATCGGGAGGACTTTGGATAGTTGATAATAAGGAAGTGGTATACAAGAATCTGGAAGCGGATTTCCTGTATTATGACGATTTAGGTGAGTGTAATTTGGTTGTTACCAGTGATGGTGGCGTGAGAACAATTATGGTAGATTCGCAACAGTACCAAAAGGTAACGGATGGAATTAATATTTTGGTTTACGACAAGGTGTTGGGAAAAGTGGTGGATGTAGTCGGATTTCATGCACAAATGAATTATGCAGGTGCAAGATAAAAAGGATGGGATGTATATGAGAAGGAAAATACAGAAATTATTATTTTGCACTATGGGAATGGTGATGCTTATGGTGGGCTGTGGACAACAACAGGATGAGCTACCGGCTGATCCGCAGACAATCGTACAGGATGAAGCCTTTAAGGTACAAAATTGTAAAGTGTTGGAAGCGGGAGCGTCTACTACCGGGGAGAATGTGGCATTTTTAATAAATGAAGTAAGCACAGACTATGGAATTGAACCGGAAGTAAGTAGTGAAGCGGTAGCAGGATCTATATGTCTGATTACAGAGAACGAGGCTGCACAGAAGTTGGGTTATTCTTTTGAAGAGTGGAATGAAAATGGCTTTATTATTTTGAATAAGGATAATACCATTTACATGCTATCGCCGTCGGACTTGGGAATAAAGAGAGCAAGCACCTATTTTTTGAAAGAAATGGTTGCAACGGACGGAAGTATTTTGATGGAGTTGGGCGAAAAATATGTGGACCTGGGAAAACGTATTAAGGATGAAATATATATTGGCGATACACCCATAGAACAATACGAAATTGTGTATAGCAGTGAAGAGGCGTTACCTGCGTGTAAGGAATTGCGATATTACATTCAGCAGACCGGTAATGATGTTTTGAATGTGGTTTCGGCACAGGAGGCTGTGGGATATGTAATAAATGTTTCCTTGGATGAGAAGCTTCCGACAGATAAAAATATTAGTATTGATAATGGTCAGGTAAGTATTTGTGCGAAGAGTCAAGGTGCACTTTATGAAGCTGTATATTTGTTTACGGACACTTATTTGGGGTGGATAAAATCAGGAGAAACAGGTGCTCGTATCAGTAGCAAAACCACTAGCATTCATGTGCCTGCAAATATAGAAGAAAAGGAAGCTTGGATTGCAGAACGGGAAGCCATAGTTTGTCTTTGGAATGTAAATTATACCAGAGGTGCTTATCTGGATTCAGATATTTCTTTAAAGAATAACATAATGGATTTCTCGGAAGAACAGTTATACGAATATGTTAAAATGCTCAAATACTGTGGCTTTACCGGTATTCAGGTAACAGAGATGTGTTCTGCCTGGGCCGGAGTGGGAGACTATGAAATTGCCCATGAGAAAATTCGTACTATGGCGGAAGCGGCACATTCCTTGGATATGAATTTCACCCTTTGGGTTTGGGGTTCTGAGTTTTCTGATTGTGCATGGGTGGACAATACCGTAACATATGCACATGCAGAAACCGGATTTGCAAAGGATAACCCGGAGGCTGTAGCAACTTTTGAAAAGTATTATTCCATTTATGCAGAACTTGCAGATTGTTGTGATAGAGTCATCGGACATTATTATGATCCGGGCAATCTCAATAACGCAGAAGATATTGCCTTTTTTGCAAAGATGTTAAGAGATAAATTCAAAGCAATAAATCCTGATATTGATTTTGGTATCAGCTGTTGGGTGGATATCTATGATAAAAAAGTATTTGTGGATACCTTAGGTACGGACATTACGCTTTATGAATGTGGTTATCATTCTAATGAGGCGGACTATATTACCTTTAGAGAAGAGATTAAGGAATTGGGCTGTCGCATGGGAACCTGGGCATGGAATACCTGTGAAATGGAGATTGACCAGCTGGCACAGATGAATTTCAATATGGAAATAATACGTTCTGTATATCAGACTGCGCGTAACTACGATGGCATCATGAAGCCCTCCTATTGGAGTGAGATGGATTCTTATCATGTTTTAAATGTATTTTCTCTGTATTGTGCGGCGCAACTGCTAATTGACCCGGATAAGGATTCGTTAGAGTTGTTCGAGGAAATTTCAGAGGCTACAGTGGGACCGGAATATGCAGAGGATTTTATGCAAATGCTTAGTATTATTCAGGATGCCCGTTCGGGATATAGCTGGGATACGTATTTTTGGAGCAATGAGAATTATATTCTGAAAAGTGATTCGTATCCGGCAGAGCAGATTGCTAACCGTTGTAATTATTATATTCCTGTTTTGGAAGAAATGATTGCAAAAGAGATAGAAGTAAATGAATTGCCATTGCCGATTACCTTAACTGATTTGTTACAGCTGATGTTGCCCCATTTAGTGCAGATTCGGGATTACGCGGAGTTCCGTATTGCTTTGGCAGAGTTGGAAGAGGCTTATGCACAGGGCGGAGATATTGCAGAGATTACGGTAAGGCTACATGAAATCTCAGACCCAATCAAAGAATATACCTGCATTATCGGTGCATGGGGACAGATTGAAGCCAGAGCACAGTATGAAATGATAGAGGAGTTCTGTGCAAAAACAGGAATTGAAGTTCCGCAGGATCCGGTATTTCATGAGCGTAGAAAGCAGTATATTTTGGCACAGCTTTCGTCTTATCAACGAGGAATGAAAGAGCCTTATGAGTTGGCAGCACCTTATTATCAGCTGGGACTGGCATACGGAGCGGAAGAGACAAACAAGCTTGTTGAGGAACTGGTACAGGAAGGGTTGCTTGTCCGTATGGAGAATGGTTCTGTATATCTGGCGGATTGGGAAAGCTATATTTATCATTTTGATTAGTTTGGGGACTTGTCAAAAGCAGGAAAACCATGTAATATAATAATATGTTACGCGACTGGCGGAAAAAGGTCTTTCTTAGAGACCGGTGGGAGTACCCACAGGGAGCGTAATGAACGAATTTAAATGCCGACCGCCTGGGCGCCCGCTGTAAGGAT
>JAZSII010000244.1:0-4490 GCA_045533725.1 Acetatifactor sp.
CTGTCATGAAATTTTTAGACTGCCATGTCTGTTTAGAGCCTTCTGCGGTTTTCTTGGGCTCCTTACCGCCAATCGGCGGCATTACTTTAGTTTAAGTCGGAGGCCAAGCGGTCTTAGGAAGACAACCACTGGATTCAACTCCTTGGCTCACAGAACGACATGGCTACGATCCGACTTCTGTCATGAAATTTTTAGACTGCCATGTCTGTTTAGAGCCTTCTGCGGTTTTCTTGGGCTCCTTACCGCCAATCGGCGGCATTACTTTAGTTTCTTCTGTTACGTCCGCCTTTGCCTCTTCGCTCTTTTGTTCTACGGGCTTGGGGCTGATTGGTCTTTGTTGTATCGGCTTAGGTGCCCTTGTATCCGCAGGATTAGACACCTTTACAGTCTGAGGTGTTCCCTCACCGCTCTTGCCAATATTCATTTTGGGGACTGAAGTTTTTACTTGAGCATCCCCCTTCTGTGTTGTAGCACCCACAGTATGCATTACCTTTTTCTGCGGTATGCTGTTTCCGCCCTGAGCAGCACTCTGGCGTTGATTTTGACGCTGTCCCTGACGCTGACGAATGGTATCCTTCTCAATAGCAGTGAAATATGCCTCGTCCATTACGTCCTTCAATTTTAAAATCAATAATGTAATGGCTACACTCATTAAAATAACCAGAATTACAAGGAACCACATCCATCTCTCACGAGATTTCACTTTTCCTTCCATCTCTTCATAAATCTGTGGATTCTTAATAGCCGCGTCCATTACATTTTCAAGATTATATCTTTTATTCTCGATATTATCAATCAAATACCACACGCCTTCTTCTTGAGAAGTATCATAATCTTTTGACAAAGACGGGATTTCGATAGGGTCCTGTTCCACCGGCGGCTCCTCTGTGGGAGGCACTACTTCAGGCGGAGTCTCGATCTGCTCCACCGGCTTAATCTCACCTGAAACAGAAACAAAATCATATCTGACAAAACCTGTTACACTTCCGGTATCCGTAGAGAAATTAACACGATACCAAACATTACCCTCACTGTCAGTTGCTGTACCATCAATGGTCATCACTTCGCCACGGCGAACCTGTCCAACCCTATCTCCACTGGTAGAGGCATTGGAACGGACATTCACCTGTCCTCCGGTTACAGTACAATTGACCGGCTGTACGTCGGTAACCTCTGAGGCTACATTAGAAGGAGGTGTTGTTGTATCATCTATTTTTGTCATCAAATCAGAACGGATATAGCCCGTTTTGTTTCCATCAAAGCTAACCTGGTACCAAATCTTACCATCTGCTCCCGTTACTTCACTTAAAATCTCAAATACCGCACCATTCTGTGCACTACCCACTTGAGTACTGCTTGTACTGGCTTCTTCTCGGATTTTCGCTGCATCTGCAGTAACCTTCCCCTGTGCAGCCAAGGCAGTAACAGAAATGCATACAAACATTGCACACATTACCATAACTGTCATAACCGCTCTCAACAAACGGTGCTTCATCTCTTGTGTCCTTTTCATCAATACGACCTCCTTTAACTAATTTGTATCTTCTCTTCTGAAACGTCTTTCACCATGGGCATTCTGTTGTTCCTTACCCACACCATGCATATCCTGCATACTCTTCCGATGTTTCACCCGCATTTGTTCCTCCAGCATTCTGTGCTGACTGATTTCACATTCAGGGCACAAAATACCGCTACGAATAGGCTTTCTGCATCTCTCACAATATATAAATAATCTGGAACCTGCCGCTATTTCCAACCTGGACTCTCGCAATAACTGTCGAATCGTTTTCTGTGACACTCCGGTATGCTGTTCAATTTCTATAGCAGTAGCTCCTTTATGCTGCTCGATATACGCCCGGACCTTTCCGTAATCATCAAAATCCAAATAGTTGCAATCTTCGCAACGATATTCACCTACGCCTTTGTACACCATAACTCCACTGCATTTTGCACAAATGCGCGGAATGTGATAGGTATCTAATCGTAAAAAATCCATCGTTATGCCTCGTCTATAGCCTTACCGATATCATGTCTCATGTACTTGTTATCAAAACTTACCCATTCAGTTGCTGCATAAGCGTTTGCTCTTGCTTCTTGCAATGTGGCACCCTTAGCCGTGATACCCAATACGCGACCTCCGTTTGTAACAATACCTGCTTCGGTCTGCTTGGTTCCTGCATGGAAGCAATAGTAACCTTCTTCCTCTTCAAATCTATCCAAGCCCTTAATTACAAAGCCCTTCTGATAGCTTTCAGGATATCCGTCACTGGCCAAAACCACGCATACTGCCGCATTGTCTTCAAACTGTAAATCAATCTGATCTAATGTGCCATCGATACAGGCATCAATCACATCCATAATATCATCCTTCATTCGCGGGAGGACTACCTGAGTTTCAGGGTCGCCGAATCTGGCATTGTACTCCAGCACTCTGGGTCCCTTGGGTGTCAGCATCAGTCCGAAGAAAATAACACCCTTAAATTCTCTGCCTTCTGCCGCCATGGCATCCACGGTAGCCTGATAAATATATTTCTTACAGAATTCATCCACTTCCTCTGTATAGAAGGGGCTGGGTGAAAATGTACCCATACCACCGGTATTCAAGCCCTCATCATTGTCCTTTGCACGCTTGTGATCCTGTGCAGAGGTCATGGTCTTAATGGTCTTTCCGTCCACAAAAGAAAGCACGGAAACTTCACGTCCGGTCATAAACTCTTCAATAACCATACGATTGCCGGCACTTCCGAAATGCTTATCCAGCATAATTTCCTTCACGCCTGCCTTTGCCTCTTCCAAGGTATTGCAAATCAATACACCCTTGCCAAGAGCCAGTCCGTCCGCCTTTAATACGATGGGCATTTCTGCCGTTTCCAGATAAGCAATGGCCGCATCCGCATCATCAAAGGTCTCATAAGCTGCCGTAGGAATATTATATTTTTTCATCAAATCCTTGGAAAAAGCCTTACTTCCTTCCAATATTGCTGCATTAGATTTGGGGCCGAAAGTCCTTAAGCCTACCGCCTCCAGGGCATCTACCAAGCCGCCTACCAACGGATCATCCGGTGCCACAAACACCAAATCCACTTCCTTTGCCTTTGCATAAGCTACAACTTTGTCAAATTCCATTACGCCGATAGAAGGTTCACACTCTGCAATTTGTGCAATCCCCGCATTTCCGGGTACACAATAAAGCTGATCCACTCTGGGACTCTTTTTCATGCTGGTTGCAATTGCATGCTCTCTTCCGCCACCGCCTACGATTAATACTTTCATTATTTTATCCTCACGACTTTATTTTCTTTGACTGTAATTCGTCCGTTTGCAATATCATCAATTGCCTGCGGGAGCAAAATCCACTCCGCCTGCTCCATCACTCTCTTTTGCAATACTTCGGGCGTATCATCCTCTTCCACATATACTGCTTTCTGAGAAATAATGGGACCTTCATCCATACCTTCGTTTACAAAATGTACGGTAGCGCCGGTAACCTTTGCACCACGCTCCAACACCCTCTCATGCACCTTTAGTCCGTAATAGCCTACGCCACAGAAAGACGGAATGAGGGAAGGATGGATATTTATAATGCGATTATTGTATTTTTCGACCATTTTTGCAGGAATTGCCACCAAAAATCCGGCAAGCACCACCAAATCCGGCATAAATTCGTCAATTTTTGCAAGAAGAGCGTCATTAAATACATCTCTGCTCTCAAAATCTTTGGGTGAAACACATACCGCAGGGATACCTGCATTCCTTGCTCTCTCCAAACTTTTCACCGTCTTGTTATTACTAATCACACCAACGATTTCCGTATTGGTAATCCTTCCCGCCGCCACACTGTCAATAATGGCTTGCAGATTCGTACCGCCACCGGATACCAGTACTACAATTCTTAACATAAGGTTACTCCCTTTTCGCCTGCTTCACATTTACCTGCCACCCATGCTGTTTCGCCTGCTGCCTGAATAGCCGCAATGGTCTTTTCCACATCTGCAGGATCCACTGCCAATAACATACCGATACCCATATTAAAGGTATTGTACATCATTTCATCTGCAATGTTACCGGTCTTCTGCATCAGCTTAAAGATAGCGGGTACTTCATAGCTGCCTAAATCCATATGTGCATTTATGCCTTCCGGAAGCATTCTGGGAATATTCTCCTGGAAACCGCCACCGGTAATATGGCTACAACCCTTAATGGTCACACCGGCATCCTTAACAGACTTCAGTGCCTTTACATAAATCTTGGTAGGTGCAATTAACGCTTCACCAAGAGTGGTTCCTAATTCATCGTAATAAGTATCCAAGCTTTCCCTAGTCATTTCAAACACCTTACGAACCAGGGAGAAACCATTGCTATGTACACCGGAAGATGCGATAGCTACCAACACATCACCGGGCTTAATATTGGCACCGGTAATCAAATCCTTCTCATCTACCACACCAACTGCAAAACCTGCCAAATCGTAATCATCCTCAGGCATCAGT
>JAZSII010000027.1:0-4587 GCA_045533725.1 Acetatifactor sp.
GCTTCCAGAATTGCAGCAGAAGGTATTGCACGTGTTGCAGTAAGTGACAATGTAGCAGTTGTAGCAGAGGTTAACTCTGAAACTGACTTCGTTGCTAAGAACGAAACCTTCCAGGAGTTTGTACAGTTAGTAGCTGATAACGCACTTGCTTCCGGCTTGAACGGTGGTAAGAACGGTGAAGATATTGAAGCACTTCTTGAGATGAATGGTCTGAAGGATGTATTGATTGAGAAGACTGCTACTATCGGTGAGAAATTATCTGTACGTAGATTTGAAAAGGTTACCGGTGAATGTGTAGCAAGCTACCTTCATGCAGGTGGTAAGATTGGTGTAATCGTAGCAGCAGATGGTGCGGCAGATGTTAAGGAAGCTCTTACCAATGTAGCAATGCAGGTTGCAGCTATGAATCCTCAGTATATCAGCAGAGATGATATCTCAGCTGCAGAAATTGATAAGATGAGAGATATTATTATTGATTCCTCTTTGAATGATCCCGCATCTCTTCCTAAGCCTATTTTGAATGCATTAATCAATAAGGCTTGCACAGAGAAGGTGTGGAGCGATGAAGATATCGCAATCTACGAAGAGAAGAAGAGCAATATGAACTTCTTATTCAACTTCCTTTCTGAGGCAGCTAAGACTTCACTTGCAGGTTTAGCTATGGCTGACAAGGAGAATATCGTTGCTGAAAAGATGTTTGGCGGTGCAGTTGAAGGTCGTGTATCTAAGCAGTTGAAGGAAATCTGTTTGTTAGATCAGGTTTATGTTAAGGCTGAAGACGGTAAGCAGACTGTTGGTGCATATCTGAAGTCAGTAAACAGTGCAATTGTTATCAAGAAGATTGTACGTTTCGAAGTTGGCGAAGGTATGGAAAAGAAGAGCGAAGATTTTGCAGCTGAAGTTGCAGCACAGATGGCAGGCAACTAATTCATTTTTAAATGTGTTTAAAACCCGGGAAGAAATTCCCGGGTTTTTTTGGAAGGATTGAATAAATAAAGAAATCCGGATATTTATATGAAAAAGTTATAAATTCAGTTGAAGGATATTGATTTTTTGAGTATAATGTACGAGAAATTGATTTGTACAAGTACAAGGATGGAGGGGGATTGACTTATGAAGATAACATATGATGATTTGAGAAAAAATGAACCAATTAAAACATATATACAAAACGCAGATGAATCATTAACAGCGCTGGGGTATACAGAGCATAGCTTTGCACATGTTACGAAGGTTGCTGAATTAGCAAGCGAAATACTGTTAACATTGGGATATGATGAAAGAGAAGCGGAGCTTGCAAAAATGGCAGGTTATTTGCATGATATCGGTAATGTAGTTAATCGTGTGGAACATGCGCAATCCGGTGCAGTGATGGCATTTCGGTTGTTGGACAATATGGGGGCTGAACCGGAGGATATTGCCACTATTATTACAGCTATCGGGAATCATGACGAATCCACTGCCTATCCGGTTAATGCGGTAGCTGCTGCCTTGATTTTGGCAGATAAAACAGATGTACGATATACCCGAGTAAGAAATCAGGATTTTTCGCAGTTTGATATTCATGACAGAGTGAATTATTCCGTGAAAGAAAGTAATGTGGAGATTTTCAAAGGCTCTCATATGGTATTGAATCTTACCATTGAAACCAAAATGTGTACGGTTATGGATTACTTTGAAATATTTTTAAACAGAATGATTTTGTGTAGAAAAGCGGCTGAAAAGTTGGGATTGGATTTCTGGTTGGTAGTAAACGGTCAGAGATTATTGTAAATAAGTAAAATTTAATATTCTTCTTATGATATGCACATACCTTGTATAACCTCAGAAGATATATTCATGAGATGGAGGAGATATGAAAAGGGTATCAAGGCAATGTTTGCGCGGACCATAGAAATTTTCCGTGGCGTGCAAAAGAGTAAATATGTGTAAGGAGAATACAAATATGCAAAGAATATCAATTCAAAATATTAAAGCAATGCGGTATCATCCCATTCGAATGATATTGGAAATACAGTTTATGGGAGAGGATGCGGTTTATCAATATTTTGATGTGCCGGAAGAAGTTTGGTATACTATGAGAAATGTTGCGAATATAGATATATTTTATAATACGCAGATTATGCATAGATACAAAATGTTGTGCAAAAGAAAAGGGGATATCCGGTAAAAAATAATCTTATGATTTGTTTGTTGAGACAATGTAAATTCTCTCTTTTATATGAAAGGTCAATATGATATAATGGAACAAGAGAAGCAGATAGAAGAAAAAAAGAATGCAAACGTTATGTATAAATGCATAGTGGGGATTTCCCTTGTGATGCTTGCAATAACAATTGCTTTGTGTATCAGAATTGGTGCATTAGAGGAAAAAGTTAATATTTTTCAAGGGCAGATGGAAGAGATGAAGCTTACATTGGGAACGCAGATGAATGCCGATAAGACAGGTGCATCGGCGGAGTTGCAAACTGATGTAAATACGGAGTTAAAGGAACGGGAGGATAGCGACTCTGTCGATGTTGGAAACGAAGAAACTCAAAGTGATGTATCAAATGAGGAAGAAATCAAACATAAAGTTTATCTGACCTTTGATGATGGTCCAAGTGCCAATACGGAAGCTATTTTGGATATTTTAGACAGTTATGGAGTTAAGGCAACATTCTTTGTTTTGGGAAAAGAAGACCAAACATCCATTGAACGATTACAGATGATTTATGAGAGAGGACATACTATAGGTATGCATTCCTATTCTCATGTGTATTCGGATATATACTACTCGTTAGATAATTTTAAATTGGATTTTTGGAAGAGCAAACAATATTTGTTGGACACAATCGGCGCAGATTGTCTGTATTATCGTTTTCCGGGAGGAAGCTCGAATACCGCTTCGAATATGAACATGCAGGAATGTATAGAGTTCTTGCAGGAACAGGGCGTGGAATATTATGATTGGAATGTTGTTTCAGGAGACGGAAGCAGCAGGAAATTGTCAAAGGAAACGATTGTTAAGAATTGTACCGAAAGTATTACCAATTATGGTACATCAATTATATTGTTGCATGATGCTTCGTCAAAAACGGAAACAGTAGAGGCTTTGCCGGACATAATTGAGGCGATATTGTCAATAGAAGGTGCGGTGATTTTGCCTATTACAGAGGATACGAAGGCAGTGCATCATGTGATTACAAAGCAGGATACAGAGGAGCCCATTCCGGGAACGAAGGATGAAAACATGTCCGAAGATGAAGGTGCGGAGACTGACCTGACAGAAACATCCGATACAGATGAAGTGCCGGACGAACAGGAAGATGAGGGCACAGAACTTCCGGGGGAAACAGAAGTTGCACAACCGGAAAGCGTTCCGGAGAACATCATAGAAAGTCAGACAGGAGAGTAGCGGTATGAAAAGAATTATGTTAAAATTGAGTGGAGAGGCATTGGCCGGTGAGAAAAAAACAGGCTTTGACGAAGATACCGTCAGAGACGTAGCTATGCAGGTAAAACAACTGGTAGATGATGGTATACAGGTTGGTATTGTGATTGGTGGCGGTAATTTCTGGAGAGGTCGTACAAGCAAAAACATCGATAGAACCAAGGCAGACCAAATCGGTATGCTGGCCACGGTTATGAATTGTATTTATGTATCAGAGATATTTCGCTCTGTAGGAATGCAGACCAATATCCTGACTCCGTTTGAATGTGGCTCTTTTACTAAGTTATTCTCTAAGGATAGAGCGAATAAGTATTTTGAAAAGGGAATGGTTGTATTCTTTGCGGGTGGTACAGGACATCCATATTTCTCAACGGATACCGGCGTGGTATTAAGAGCTATCGAAATTGACGCAGAGGTAATTCTGTTGGCTAAGGCTGTAGATGGGGTATACGATTCGGATCCTGAAAAGAATCCTAATGCAAAGAAATATGACGAAATTTCTATCGAAGAAGTTGTAGAGCAGAATCTTCAGGTGGTAGATATGACCGCATCCATTTTGGCAAGAGATAATAAAATGCCTATGTGGGTATTTGGCTTGAACGAAGAAAACAGTATCGTGAATACTATGAAAGGGAAATTTAACGGAACGAAGGTTACCGTATAAATATATTGCATAATAAGGAGGAATGACAATGGACGCAAGATTACAACAATACGAAGACAAAATGAAGAAAGCATATGAATTTTTGGAGTCAGATTATATGGGCATCCGTGCAGGACGTGCAAATCCTCATGTACTGGATAAATTACGTGTAAACTATTACGGAACACCAACACCTATTCAGCAGGTAGGTAATGTTACGGTTCCGGAAGCAAGAATTATTCAGATTGCTCCTTGGGAGAAATCCTTAATTAAGGAGATTGAAAAAGCAATCCTTACTTCTGATATCGGAATTAACCCTTCTAATGATGGTAGCGTAATTCGTTTGGTATTCCCGGAACTTACCGAGGACCGCAGAAAAGAATTGGCTAAGGAAGTTAAGAAGAAAGCGGAAGATGCAAAGGTTGCAGTACGTAATATCAGACGTGACGGAAATGATGCATTGAAGAAATTGGGTAAATCATCAGAAGTATCTGAAGATGAAGTGAAGCAG
>JAZSII010000142.1:0-5475 GCA_045533725.1 Acetatifactor sp.
CGGTTTGGAGGGCGCACAGATTGAAGATAAGATTCCATTGACTGCTTTGGAAAAGGAGCAGATGTTTGTGGATATTCTGCCGGAAGCGCAGGAGGACGACGGAATTGCTTACCTGAGTTTCTTTGTGGAAAAGAAGGAAGACGATACCTTGGAAATCATGGGAGAACCCACGGATGTAGAAACGATTTTGGCTAGTGTGGAAGCGGAGCTGGAGGATTTACGATCCTTTATGGACATTGGTGAGGGAACTATCACCGTGGACGAAACAGAGGACATCGATTGGATTAACAATTGGAAGCAGTATTTCCACCAGTTTTATATTGATGATATTTTGGTAATTCCCTCTTGGGAGGATGTGAAGCCGGAGGATGATGAAAAGATGGTTCTTCATATTGACCCGGGTACTGCTTTTGGTACAGGTATGCATGAAACTACCCAGCTTTGTATCCGTCAGCTTCGTAAGTATATTACTCCGGAGACCGAGCTTTTGGATGTGGGAACCGGAAGCGGTATTTTGGCCATTCTTTCCCTGATGTTTGGAGCAAAGCATGCAGTGGGTACGGATTTGGATATCTGCGCCATTGATGCAGTGGCAGATAACTGTGCTAATAACGGTATCGCTCCTGAGCAATTTGAGATGATGATTGGCAATATTATTACTGACAAGGAGATTCAGGACAGAGTGGGTTATGAATGCTACGATATTGTGGTGGCAAATATTCTGGCAGACGTACTGGTGCCTTTGACACCTGTGATTGTAAATCAGTTAAAACCCGGCGGAATCTATATTACCTCCGGTATTATTGATGATAAAGAGCAGACCGTGGTAGATGCAGTGAAAGCAGCGGGTCTGGAAGTAGTGGAAGTGACCTACCAGGGCGAGTGGGTTAGTGTCACTGCAACTAAGCGTTACGCTTAGTTGCTTGGAAAAAGTCATTCTAAGTCTGCATAGAACGCAGCCTAAGAACGACTATGTTTTCTGCGAGAGAATGCCAAGAGCATTCTCTATGCCAATCTGCGGTTTGGTCGTAAAGTATAAGGGAGATGTGTATGTACCAATTTTTCGTAGAGCCTCATCAGATTTCTGACAAGACTGTCAGAATTGAAGGAACAGATGTCAATCATATAAAGAATGTGCTTCGTATGAAGATCGGCGAGGAATTATCGGTTAGCAATGGTGTGGATGGTAAAGAGTATCG
Source organism: Acetatifactor sp. (assembly GCA_045533725.1). GTDB lineage: Bacteria > Bacillota > Clostridia > Lachnospirales > Lachnospiraceae > Acetatifactor. The sequence continues at coordinate 1,200 of JAZSII010000142.1, forward strand.
TTGCGGCATCGTAAGCTTGGACGAGGAATGTATTACCTGTGAACTTCGTTTTGTAAAAGAGGATGGCGTAGAATTGCCTTCACAAGTGTATCTGTTTCAGGGACTTCCCAAAGCGGACAAGATGGAGCTGATTATCCAGAAGGCGGTAGAACTGGGGGTTCACGCTGTGGTGCCGGTTTCCACAAAGCGTTGTGTGGTGAAGCTGGATGATAAAAAGGCCAAATCCAAGATTGCCCGTTGGCAGGGGATTTCCGAGGCGGCAGCCAAGCAAAGTAAGCGCCGTATTGTGCCGGAAATCATGGATGTGATGAACTTCAAGGAAGCATTGAATTATGTGAAAGACTTTGAAGTAAAGTTAATCCCCTATGAATTGGCGGAGGATATGAGCAAGACAAAGGAAATCATTGGTGCATTAAAGCCCGGTCAGAAAGTTGCTGTTTTCATCGGACCGGAGGGCGGTTTTGAAGAAGCGGAGATTGAGGCTGCCGGGAATGCGGGTGTAGCGCCTATTACATTGGGCAAGCGTATTTTGCGTACGGAGACGGCAGGCTTTACCGTTTTATCCTGGATTATGTACCAATTAGAGGAATAGCACAGAAATAAACAGTATATGCGGTTGCTTATCTATTTAGACTGCATAATATATTATTAAGGAACTATTTCAAAAAGGGAGATATTAAAATGGAAGTATATTTGGATAATTCAGCGACCACGCGGGTATTTCCGCAGGTGGCGGAGCTGATGACCAAAGTAATGTGCGAAGATTACGGAAATCCTTCCAGCATGCATCGTAAAGGTGTGGAGGGAGAAAGATATATTCGTTACGCAAGAGAAACACTGGCAAAGCTTCTTAAGGTTTCAGACAAGGAGATTGTGTTTACTTCGGGCGGAACAGAATCTGATAACATGGCGATTATCGGCTGTGCCATGGCAAACAATCGCAGAGGCAGACATTTGGTTACCACCAGAATAGAACATCCGGCAATATTGCAGACCATGCATTATCTGGAGAGCCAGGGATTTCGGGTAACTTACCTGCCTGTAGACAAAGCGGGCTGTGTGCGTCTGGAGGATTTACAAAATGCTATTACACCGGAGACCATATTGGTTTCCATGATGTATGTAAATAACGAAATCGGTTCGGTGCAGCCCATTGAAGAAGCCGGTGCATTGATAAAGCGGATGAACCCTAATATTTTGTTCCATGTTGATGCAGTACAGGGTTTCGGAAAGTTTAAGATATACCCTAAGAAGATGAATATTGACCTGCTTTCCGTGAGCAGTCACAAGATTCACGGTCCCAAGGGCGTGGGATTCTTGTATGTGGGTGAGAGAGTTAAGATCATGCCCATTACTTACGGCGGAGGTCAGCAGAAGAATTTGCGCTCGGGTACGGAAAATGTACCGGGTATCGCAGGCATGACCATGGCGGCGGAAATCGCCTATGCAAATTTTGAAGAAGATGTGAATAGACTCTATGACCTAAAGGAATACTTTATTCAGGGCGTTACCAAGTTAGAAGGCATTCAGATTAACGGTTTGCCGGAGGATGGTAATCTGCGAAAGACAGCGCCCCATGTGGTAAGTGTTTCCGTGGCGGGCGTACGAAGCGAGGTGCTTTTGCACGCATTGGAGGATAAGGGTATTTATATTTCTGCAGGCAGTGCCTGTGCTTCTAATAAGCCACAGACATCTGAGACTTTGAAGGCCATCGGTTTGCAGAGAGAGTACTGGGATTCTACCATTCGATTCAGTTTTTCGGTATTTACCACCAAGGAAGAAATCGATTACACCTTACAGGTGATGTACGATATGATTCCTATGCTTAGAAGATACACAAGAAGAAAATAGAACATTGCTTACGGAGTAATGTTTCGGAACGGAGGAAAAATGTTTAAGGCGTTTTTGATTAAGTATGCCGAAATCGGCGTAAAAGGAAAAAACCGATATTTATTTGAGGATGCACTGGTGCAACAGATTAAATATGCCTTGAAAAAATGTGAAGGTGATTTTTATATTCACAAGACTCAGGGACGTATTTTTGTGGATGCTCTTTCTGAATTTGATTTTGATGAAGTGGTGGAGCGTCTGAAGAGAGTATTTGGTATTTCCGGTATTTGTCCGGTTGTTTATGTGGAAGACGAAGGTTTTGAGAAGCTTTGCGAAACTGTAATCAAATACATTGATGATGTATACCCGGATAAAAACAAGACCTTTAAGGTACATGCAAGACGTGCGCGCAAAAATTATCCTAAGGAGTCCATGCAGATTAACATGGATATGGGTGGGGCTATTTTGGCAGCATATCCCGAGATGAGTGTGGATGTGCATAATCCGGACATTATGTTAAACATTGAAGTGCGCGAAAAGATTTATATTTATTCTGAAATTATTCCGGGTCCGGGCGGTATGCCCGTGGGTACCGGCGGAAGGGCTATGTTGCTTCTCTCCGGCGGTATCGATTCCCCGGTTGCAGGTTATATGATTGCCAAGCGAGGTGTAAAGCTGGATGCAGTATATTTCCATGCGCCGCCGTATACTTCTGACCGTGCAAAACAGAAGGTAGTGGATTTGGCGAGACTGGTTTCCAAGTATACAGGTCCTATTTATTTACATGTCATTAATTTTACGGATATCCAGTTGTACATTTACGAGCAGTGTCCTCATGATGAGTTGACTATTATTATGCGTCGATACATGATGCGTATTGCAGAAACTATTGCACAGAAAACAGAGTGTCTGGGACTGATTACCGGTGAGAGTATCGGTCAGGTGGCGAGTCAGACCATGGCTTCTTTGGTAGCAACCAATGAAGTATGCGAATTGCCTGTTTACAGACCTCTTATCGGTTTTGACAAGCAGGAAATCGTGGAAGTATCAGAAAAGATTGGCACTTACGAAACTTCTATTTTGCCTTATGAAGACTGCTGTACTATTTTCGTGGCAAAGCATCCGGTTACAAAGCCGAGCTTAAATGTGATTCGTCGTCATGAAAAGAATTTGGAAGAAAAAATTGATGAGTTGGTACAGATTGCGCTTGATACCGATGAAGTGATTGTGGTAAGTGAGTAAGACACACGAACGGCGGGTATGGTGTCCTACAAGCAAGGCCTTGAAAATCGCCGGTGCTTAGCGAGGTTTTTTCGAGCTTAGCAGCCGTTGCGCTTTTCACGGAGCGAGAGCGTCCTGCGGGAGGATACCATGCCGGACGTTATAGATGATTAGTGCATTGCAAAAAAAAAGCGCGTGAGCAAATGCTCACACGCAGTTCTTACGAAGTCTGATTAGATCATGTAAGGTGCTAATACAGCCATAACCTCATCAATGTTCTCTTCAGCATGGATATTTAAGTCGATGGGTTTGGAAAGATCTAAGCTGAAGATACCCATGATAGATTTTGCGTCGATAACGTATCTTCCTGATACTAAATCGAAATCGTAATCGAATTTGGTAATGTCATTGACAAAAGATTTTACCTTGTCAATAGAGTTAAGAGAAATCTGTACTGTTTTCATAATAGTTACCTCCTTTAACGTTTGTCATACCTTCATCATCATATTACGTGTTGGTTAAAAAAATGTCAAGGAGCAAACAATACAAAAATTTCGAGGAATAAAATGAAAAATGTAGCATTACATAATTTGGGGTGCAAGGTGAATTCGTATGAATTGGACGTTGTGCAACAAATGTTACAAGAAAATGACTATAATATTGTGCCATTTGATCAAAAAGCGGATATATATATCGTAAATACATGTACCGTAACAAATATTGCGGACAGAAAAAGTCGTCAAATGCTTCACCGGGCAAAAGCAAAGAACCCTGACGCCATTGTAGTGGCAGTGGGTTGTTATGTACAGACCGACCCGGAAAATGTAGTAGCTGATGAGTGTATTGATTTGGCAATCGGAAACAACCGTAAGAAGGAAATTGTTCAAATATTGGAGGAGTATCTGAAGGAAAAAGGTTTGCTTGCCCTTTCGGAAGAAAAGGTGGACAAGACTTTGCACGATACTACCATTTTGGATTTGAACAATACTTACGAATACGAAGAAATGACCTTGAAAAAAACGGCGGAGCATACCAGAGCCTATATTAAGATTCAGGACGGATGCAATCAGTTTTGTACGTACTGCATCATACCTTATGCCAGAGGCAGGGTGCGCAGCCGTCATTTAGAGGATATTCGCAGCGAAATAGAAGGTTTGGTAATTGCCGGTTACCGGGAAATTGTTCTGACCGGTATTCATATCAGTTCCTACGGAATTGATTTTGA
>JAZSII010000095.1:0-11990 GCA_045533725.1 Acetatifactor sp.
TTTCCGTAGGGAAGATTACTTGCCAGAATATCTGCTTCGCTGTCCAAATCAAACACTTTGAGGATTTCCATGGCATGCTCATCCATTTCTTTTTCCACCTTGCGGTACTTGGTCAATCTCAAAATACCTTCCAGGGTTGAATAAGGATGATGATTGTGAAGACCCGCCTTAACATTGTCAAGTACGGACAAATCCTTAAAAAGTCTGATATTCTGGAAGGTTCTTGCGATACCCGCCTTATTGATATCAATAATGGACTTACCGGTAATATCCTTGCCGTCCAGACTAACCTTGCCTTCATTGGGTTTGTACACACCGGTAAGCAGGTTAAACACCGTGGTCTTACCCGCACCATTGGGTCCGATTAACCCATAAAGCATTCCTTTTTCAATTGTTAAATTAAATCCGTCTACTGCACGAAGTCCGCCAAAGGAAATGGACAAATTCTTTACTTCCAACAATGCCATAATTATTTAGCCTCCTTCGCTTTTTTATTCTTAAATTTTTCTTTTACTTTTGCTCTCCAGTCAATTGCTGCCGGTGCCCAGTTAAACAACATCATAGCAATCAGCACAATTGCATAAATAAGCATACGATAATCAGAAAGTCCTCTCAGCACTTCCGGAAGCACCGTAAGAAGTACTGCCGCAATCATGGAACCTCTGATATTTCCGATTCCGCCAAGCACTACAAATACCAGTATCAGAATAGAAGTATTATAATCAAATTTCTTAACAGTCAGTGTCGCCAGGTTGTGGGCATACAATGCACCTGCCACACCTGCCAATGCTGCCGAAATGGAGAATGCCATCATTTTGTATTTCGTAATATTGATACCGATGGATTCCGCCGCAATTCTGTTATCACGGATGGCCATAATGGCACGACCGCTTCTGGAATTTATCAGGTTCAAAATAATAAACAGAGCTACTAAAATCAAGATTACGCCGATGGTAAAGGTAGAATTCTTGGGCGTACCGGTAATACCCAATGCACCCTTTACAATCACCTGACCATCTGCTTCCATATTCAATCCTGCCGTATCGGTTACAGAAAAATGAAGACCCTTGCTGTCGCGTCCGATATACAGAACGTTCATCAAGTTCTTAATAATTTCACCAAATGCCAATGTTACAATTGCCAAATAGTCTCCCCTGAGTTTCAATACGGGGATACCGATTAAAATTCCGAACAAAGCCGCCACTGCCGCACCAATCAAAATCGCCAAAAGGAAACGCACCAGTTCCGGCATCCCATTGCCCACCAACACGGAAAAGAATGCGCTGGAATATGCACCCACACACATAAATCCCGCATGTCCCAAGCTAAGCTCTCCGGAAATACCAACCACCAGATTCAAAGAAACAGCAGCAATCACATATACACACAAGGGCACCAAAAGACCCTTCATCAGGCTGGATATACTTCCTGTGGTAATCAGCAGCTGTACCACAAGATAAGCCACAACTACTATGGAATAGGTAATCATATTACTTTTCGTCGTTTTATTCATGTTCTTAAATATATTCTTCATGGATGCCACCTACACTTTCTCTTGGATATTCTTGCCGAACAAGCCGGTAGGTTTTACCAACAGCACAATAATTAACACCGCAAATACAATAGCGTCCGCTACCTGTGAAGAAATGTATGCTTTGCCCAAAATTTCGATAATACCAAGCAGAATACCACCCACCATGGCACCCGGGATAGAACCGATTCCGCCAAATACTGCAGCTACAAACGCCTTAATACCGGGCATGGCGCCGGTGTAAGGAGTCAGGCTGGGATATGCCGAGCAAAGCAGCACACCCGCAATGGCCGCCAGACCGGAACCGATGGCAAAGGTCAGGGAAATGGTCGCATTAACATTAACACCCATAAGCTGTGCGGCGCCACGGTCCTCTGAAACCGCCTTCATGGCTCTTCCGGGCTTGGTCTTGTTCACAAATAATGTAAGGCCAAGCATAATTATGATACATGCAATAATTGTCACAATGGTAGTTCCTGTAATAACCAGTTTGCCGTCTGCCAGACTGAGCGCAGGCAAGGTAATAATATTCACAAAGGACTTTGTGTCCGCACCAAATACCAAAAGTGCCATATTCTGCAGGAAATAGCTCACACCTATCGCTGTAATCAACACCGCTAAAGAGGAGGACGCATTACGCAATGGTTTGTATGCTACCTTTTCAATTATCATACCCAAAGCAGTACAAATTACCATGCCAAGCAACACCGCCAACCATGGGTTTACACCTGCTCCCGTCATTAATGTAAGCACCGCATATGCACCAATCATGATAACGTCACCATGTGCAAAATTTAACATCTTTGCGATTCCGTATACCATGGTATAGCCCAGCGCAATAATCGCATATACACTACCCAGACTGATACCGTTAATCAAAAATTGAACAAAACTCATAATCTATCCCTTCTAAAGCAAAATATTTAAAACATTATAGCACAGTAAAGCAGTAAATAGCAAGATAATCCTTTACAGTCCACTATTTGAGACAAAAAAAGAAGGCCTCCTCAAATCCATCGGATTTGAGGAATGCCCTCTGAAAAAACAAATTAATCCATTGCCTTGTAAGCACCGTTTTCAATAATAACTGCCTTAGGCTCTTTGTTCGGTTCGCCGGAAGCATCCCATGTAATGGTACCGGTAAGACCTGTTAAAGAGATTTCGGTCATTGCTCCGCTCAAAGCATCACAAATTTCTGATGCAGACATATCAGGAGTAGCTCCTGACTTTTCAATAGCTGCCTTGATTGCGTAAATTGCATCGTAAGCATCTGCAGCAAACTGAATGGGAACTTCACCGCCAAACTTCTCTGCGTACTTAGCAACAAAGTTTTTGGTCAAATCATCCTGTGCATCAGCTGCGAAAGGAGTTAAAAGCATAACGCCTTCTGCTAAAGATACGTCAAAGTTTTCTACGCCAAGGATACCGTCCAAACCGTCACAACCAAAAATCTTAGGGCTGTAACCCATATCGTTTGCCTGAGACAGAATCAAAGATGCTTCCTGGTAGTAAATAGGAAGGAACAATAATTCAGCACCGCTGTCTTTTGCCTTCTGTAACTGTACCTTGAAGTCTGTCTTGCTGTCTGCAGTAAATGCTTCGCTGGCAACTACGGTAATTCCCTGATTTCCTGCTTCTGCCTTGAAAGCTTCGCAGATACCTGCTGAATACGGATCTGAACTGTCATAGATAATTGCAACCTTGGTTGCAATCTTGTTAGTACCAATGTACTCTGCTGACTTAGTACCCTGTGCAGGGTCTGAGAAACAGAGACGGAATGCGTTAGAACCGCTGATACAATCTACTGCTGTTCCGGAAGGAGTAATAAGGAACATGTTATCTACAGAAGCTTCTGCTTCAACTGCGATACAGGGAGCACTGGTAACGGTACCCATAAAAATCTGCATACCCCAGTCCTTTAAGCTGTTATAAGCATTTACACCCTTTTCTGCATCATGCTCATCATCTTCCATCTTCCATTCAATCATATAACCATTGATACCACCTGCTGCATTGATTTCCTCAACTGCAATCTGGGCACCCTTGTTTACAGCATCACCATATGCTGCCGCACCGCCGGTCAAAGGACCTGAACCGCCGATTTTGAATACTGCACCTGCATCGTCACCTGAAGCATTGCCGCCACATCCGGTTAAGCATCCCAGTGCAAGTACCATAGTAAGTGCAAAACTGATAATCTTTTTCATAATACTTTCCTCCTATATATAGTTGTCACTTCCGCCTAATCATAATCAAAAACTTTTTATTTGTCAACATTTTCTGTTTTTTCATTCCATAATGTGAATCCGAGGATTAGAATTCCGCCCACCATTTGCCAGATTGTCATGGGCTCTCCAAGTATAAAAAAGGAGATTGCCACTGCCACTAACGGGTCCAAATAACTTAAAATTGCTATTTCCTGTCCCTTTAATTCTTTTAATGCAGAAAAGTACATACAATAGGTAATTCCCGTATGTATGAGACCCACTGTCAAAAGGCACGCCCAGCCTTTTCCGTCCAGTTGTCCAATCTGCAAATCTCCCGAAATCAGCACATAGGGTATCAAGATTGCAATAGCCGCCAAAAACTGTAAAAAGGTTCTGTGTATACCCTCCACGTTTTTAATAAATTTGTTGAGAAGTATTACCGTGGCATAAAATACTGCCGCACCTAATCCAAGCAAAATACCCAAAACATGATTACCGTCACCCATATTTTCAAAGCCGATAATGAGTACCAGACCTATCGTGGACATAATAAAGCATAATAATTGCTTCTTCCCCAACTTCTCCCGAAACAGTATGGGGCATATGATGGTTACAATTACAGGGGCAAAATAGTAGCTCAACGTCGCCGCCGAAATGGTAGTGTGTTTATATGCCTCGAATAGCAGAATCCAGTTCACACCCATTGCCATACCCGAAAATAATAACAAAAGAAGTTCCTTCTTAATTGCTTTAAAATCAATCCGCTGGCCGGTTATCAGAAAATATCCCAAAATCAACAATGCTGCCAATATTGCCCGATACAGCGCCAACTCTCCCGAGGTTACCGCAATGTTTCTGGTGAATACCCCCAGGGTACCGAAAATAATCATGGAAAGGCTGAGTAGCAGCTTCGCCCGTCTTTGTTCTTTCATTCCTTATAGCTCCAAATCTCCGTTTTAAAAAATCGCCCTTACAAAATTATACAATCCGCTGCGAATGGCATTGTTATCATGGTCTGCTTCAGGCACTTCATACCAGGTATGTTCCTCGCCATTTGCAGTGAAAATATCGTGATAACCCTGAGGGAACTTGCCCACCACTCCATCTTTCGTACCACAACATATCATGAAAACAGTAGGCTTATACTCCTTTCCGGCAAAGGTCAATTCTTTTTCCGACAACTGCCCGGGATGTTCCATCGCCCAGTCCTTGCCCGGAACAAGTCCGGGTGCAGGTGCAATCGCTCCCATATACTCGAACAAATCCGGTCTGCTCAAGCCGATAAACAGAGTTTCGCGACCACCCATGGAAAAACCTACTATTGCACGCTGATTGCGTTCCTTAGATACGGAATAATTTGCCTCAATAAAGGGAATTAAATCATTCACCAGATCATTAATAAAATTATCATATGGCCAAATTGTATCCGGATTAAACCCCGGTTTCAGCTCCGGGTCATTGGTGGCATACATGCTTGGGAAGATTACTATCATCTCCTTTGCCAAGCCATCCGCCTGAACATTACCGAAAAGATCTGTTATTCCGGTTGCACTGTCACCCGTAAAGGTATTCTCATCACCAAAAATACCATGAAGCATATACAAGGTAGGATAAACCTTTGCTTCATCATAACCGGCGGGTACCAACACATTAACACCACGGTCCAGTCCCGTGGTTTTTGAATAATAGGTATGATGTACTACCGTTCCATATGTTATTTCCTCCCTCTTCCGGAAAGCTTCTGCCGGACATTCAGGTTCAATATTCATTTTCTTCATCATAACAGTAATCTCCTTTTCACAACCTTCTTTCAGCCTTACGTCCAATAAGGTTTTTGATCCTTATGGGTAAAATTCTTCATACGAATCTTCAGAGAGTCAATTTCACTCTCATAACGTTGCTTTTGCTTATCATTGAGTTTTCCAGCATCCTTCAATTGCAAAAACAATTCCTCCAGCTCTGCCAGATTCATCTGGGCAGCATCCTTGTAATTATTCTCCATATTCATGTGTATTTTCTGCACAATAGTATCCAAACCCGCATGCTTATTGCTTTTCAAAAAATCAAACATAAGGTTCACCTCCGCAATAAAAAATCCCTGTATAGTTCTTCTACCCAACTCTTCTGTGTACTCTCATTCTCCACAACTATATCATTGTACCTGACACAACATCAACGGCAACCTGTACCATTATTATCTCTTGCCAAAAAAGACATGCAAAGCCATCTGTGACAGCTATGCATGTCCAATGTTTATTTTTTCAAGCTTCCTTTGTACTCTTTAAAGTATAATCCTACCAATTCTGCATCAGGGGCATACTTCATAATCATTTCCAAAAACTCGACACTTTCTGATTTTGCAGGGAAAGATGCCTTTGTGTTAAATACTTTTTTCTTTCCGGCCTTATGATCTTCACCAGGCACCAGCTTTTTCTTTTCATTATATAATCCTATGCGCCAGCATTTTGATGTAGAATCCCAACAACTCATTATGTACTTAATGCCTTCCAGCTTGTACAATTTATATCCGCTCTGCCCCATATTCTTGTATCTGAGAACCAATTCCTTGTCAGTCGTAATAAATATATTACGGTTGCCCTCTGCAATCTTATCTGCAAATTTCATATCTGTTTCTGCATCAAACTTACCGGAATTCTTTTTGTCAATCTTCCTTCCGATAATCACTCCGCCAACCAAAAGTACTACAAAACCAATAATCAACACCCAACCCATAGGCTGAATCTTTGCGCTTTCTGATAAAATAACTCCAAACATAATTTCTTTTCTCCTCTTGCTAGTATACTATATATATATGTGTGTATAGTACATCAAATTTTGACAAATGTCAATCTTTTCCACGCGCTGCCTTTTGTATATTTACAGCACACAACCCTTCTTTAAAATCACATTGGCATACTGGCTGGTCTCTGAAGTAGCAATGACCGCATAAGCCTTCTTAGCCTCCTCATAAAAAGCAAAGCGTTCCAGCTTATCAATCACAGCCACACCGCGTACTTCTGCTTTTGCAATCTGTTCCTCATACTTTTTCCAGATGGAAACATCCGCATTATCTCCGGGCACTCGCTCCATCAAACACACGGGCTTCTCCACATATTGATCCAACGGAAAAACCTCTAGAATGGCCTCCAAAATTTCAGGCACTCCGTGCCCGTCCATACGAATCACTATGCCTTCCTTACCCATGGTCTCTGCAGGGAAATTACCGTCAGCTATTACAATGGTATCTCCGTGCCCCATCTCACATAATACTTTTAAAAGCATGGGGGAAAGAAGTGGTGATATTCCTTTTAGCATATTTTTGTCCTCCTATAACATATTCGCTATCGCCTTCATGGGTACCATCTCACCGAAGCCGTAAAACTTCACAGCATTCTCGCCCAGAAAGGCACGTTTTTCTTCATCCGTAAGCCTGTTTGATTCAGCGATAAAGCGCACCGCCATGATGTAGGTAATGTCCGTCATGGTGCGGGGATAATCACTGCCCCACATCAGCTTATTAATACCGCAGATATCCCTTGCTTCTAAAATAGCATCAATAGCAGAAGGATAGGGATAAAATTCTTTATGAAAAAGCCAGGTTAGGCCACCGCTTTCAATATATACATTCTTATGCTTGGCCAAAGCTATCTGTTTCTGCCAGCCGGGTGTAGTTACCATACCGAAATGTCCGATGGCAATCTTTAAATCCGGACATCTTTCAATCAGATACTCCATGTCCGCTACCTGCTCATCGCCGTCTGCCAAGTCGATGGACAGAAACTTACCGGCCTTTTCGACTTCCCGAAAAACAGGCAATAATTTCTTTAAATCCTTGTCCTTAAGGCGACCCGCACAGATTTTCACTCCATCTGCTCCCTCTAAGAGGATGGGAGGTTTTTCCTCATAAAGGGAGCAGATTTTGATTCTGTCCGGATACTTTGCCTTGGACTCCAACAAATAGGCGTCCTGATTGCCGTCAATATACTCCTGGGTGACTACGCAACCATTCACACAGGCATAATTCATATTGGCAATCAAACGCTCCACGGTATTTTCATCATCATTCATGTAAGGAGGCATCATTTGCCGGATTTCTCCGCCAAAATCACTTTTACCGTCTCCTACCCCTACTACGGGTCTGCCGTTTACCATACCCTGTTGCTTTTTCCAAAGATGCAAATGCGCATCGATTATCACATATTTACTCAAAGTGTCACCCCATCCTTAAATATGACTATTTCTCTGTAGCCTTCCCGTTCGTTGGCAGTTTCCAGACCATTGGCTACATCCGTTACATATTGCAAAAGTTCCATGGATAGATTCTTGCCATCCAACATGGGCGCTGCATTAAAGTCTATCCAGTTTCGCTTCTTCTCTGCCAGATTTTGATTGGTAGCAATTTTTACGGTGGGTACCGGCCCTCCCAAGGGAGTACCTCTTCCTGTAGAAAAGAGCACCATATGACAGCCCGCTGCCACCAGATTGGCCACCGCCACCATATCATTGCCGGGACCGTTTAACAGGTTCAGTCCGTTTTTCTCTACCCTATCTCCGTAATCCAGTACATCCACCACGGGTGCCATGCCACCCTTCTGGGTACAGCCCAGGGACTTTTCCTCCAGGGTGGTAATACCGCCGGCTTTGTTGCCCGGTGAGGGATTCTCATAAATCACCTGGTTGTGACGGATATAGTAATCCTTAAAGTCGTTGATGAGTTTCACGGTCTTTTCGAAGGTGGTCTCATCCTTACAACGATTCATCAGGATGGTTTCTGCTCCAAACATTTCCGGCACCTCCGTAAGCACCGTACTGCCGCCGGCTGCTATCAATAAGTCCGAGAACTGTCCGATTAAGGGATTGGCAGTAATACCGGAAAATCCATCGGAACCGCCGCATTTTAGTCCTACCTTCAGCTTGGATAAGGGCACCTCCTGTCGCGTAAAGCTATCCGCATATGCTTGCAATTCTTTGATAAGCTTCACACCTTCTTCTATTTCATTCTCACAATCCTGGGTGTTCAAAAACTTCACCCTGCGTGGATTTACCTCTCCTAATATCTCCTTGAAGGAATCCATATGATTATTCTCACAGCCCAGTCCCAGTACCAGTACGCCGCCTGCATTGGGATGCTGTATGAGTCCCTTCAATATCTGTTGTGTCAGCTTATGGTCATCCCCCAGCTGGGAACAGCCGTAAGGATGGGGAAAAGCAAAAGCCCCTGTCAGGCTTGCCAGCTTCTCAGCCACCTTATTGACACAGCCCACCGTATTCACAATCCAGATATCATTGCGGATCCCGATGTCACCGTTTTCTCTTACATAAGCATGAATGGTTTTCGGTTGCAGCTGTGGCAACTCATACCGCACCGGTTCATAGGTGTAGGTCAGCTTCTCCCCCAGATTGGTTTTCACATTGTGGGTATGCACTGATTCTCCCGCCTTGATATCTTGCGTGGCATGACCAATGGGAAAGCCGTATTTGATCACATTGCTCCCCTTGGGAATATCCTTCAGCGCCACCTTGTGACCCGTCTCCACGTCCACTGCCACATTATCTAATGCATGAATTTGTAGTTGTTTCATATTCTTTCTCCTTCATACAATCCACTTCCATTTGCTATTCACTAATGTTTTCTCAAGGACGCATTATATCCTGCTTGAGGACGTTCTCACTTCGTGAAAAACATAGCGGCACTAGGTTCGAAAGAACCTCACCAAGGGCCGACGTTTTTCAAGACCTCGCCGCAGGACATAATGCATCCTTTTCGAAAGAACTTTCTCGTTACCAAGCAAATGGAAGCTACTTCCTGTAACAACTACAAAAGTTGTCGAAACGCCTGCTCCATGCCCTTCTCCTGCATAAGTGCCAGATACTTCTCCACCTCAGGAAGCATAAAGCTTAAGTCCCTGCCCCAGTAGCCTTCCTGCTTCAAGATATCTTCTGCGGAAGCAGTCTTCATAAATGCCATAATGTCTTCGCCGTCATTGGCTTCCTCCGTGCGATAGAAAGCGATTAATGCCGCCAGCGAGAAGGTCATGCACTTAGGCAGTTCTCCGTTTGTCTCATAATATTCCAAAATGGTAGGTAATACTCTTGCCTTAAATTTACTTACGGAATTCAGTGCGATACTCAGCAGCTGATGCTTTACAAAAGGATTGGCAAAGCGTTCCAGCACTGCCTTACCGAAGGTGATGTCTTCTTCTGTATTTCCTAAAGTAGGAATGATTTCCTCAAAGATGGTCTTATGCAAAAATGCATTGACCAATTCGTCATCCAAACATTCCTTTACGGTGGACAGGCCATACAATCTGGCCGCCAGCACCATGGAGGTGTGGCCGCCGTTTAAAATACGCACCTTACGCTTTTTATAAGGCTTCACATCCGGCGTCCAAATCACATTCACACCTGCTGCCTGCAGAGGAAACTCCTTCTCAAAATCTCCCTCGATCACCCAAAGGTGGAAAATCTCAGCGGTGTTCATCAGCTTGTCCTCTTCCCCCAGTCGTGCCGTCAGCTCTGCCACCTCATCCTTAGGGTATCCGGTGCAGATACGGTCCACCAAAGTATTACAGAAATGATTCTCCTTCTGCACCCAGGTGATAAAGTCTTCCGGCAGTTCCCAAAGCTTGGCATATTTCAGCACACAGTCCAAAAGCTCCTTACCGTTATTGTCTATGAGTTCACAGGAAAGAATAATAAATCCGGGAAGTCCTGCCTTAAATCTTTCATACAAAAGCACGGTCAGCTTGGCCGGAAAGGACTTGGGCGGTGCATCGGTGATGCTTTCTGTTCCCAGATATTCGATTCCCGCCTCCGTGGTATTGGAAATAATCACATGCATATCCGGATTGTGGGCCAGCTTCAGATATTCTTCAAAATCCGTATACAGGTCCACCCCGCGGGAAATAGAAGTGACCTTGATACAATCATTGATGACTTCTCCCTCTTCGATACCACGCAGGAACTGGTGATACACACCCTTCTGTTCATTCAGTACAGGGATGAGACCTTTTGCAATGGGCTGTACCACAACCACCTTGCCATCATATAAACCCTGCTCGTTCATTTTATGTACAAACACATCGGCGAAGCTTCGCAGGAAGCCGCCTTCGCCAAATTGAATTATGGTTTCTTTCATACGCTTTCCTTTCTACAGTTCAATCAATACCTTCGCCAGGCTGCCGTCGTTTTCTACCAATGCCTGAAAGGCTTCATCCACTTTATCTACAGGGTATACAGCGCTGACCATATCCAGCACATTTACGTTTCCGCCGGCTATCAAATCAATCACCGCCTCAAAATCCCTTGCATAGGAATTGCGGCTGCCGAATACATTCAGCTCCTTCTTTAAGAGGATGGAATGGAGGAAGGTGGTCTCTTTCTTGCCATTACCGATTAAGATGATATTGGCTGCGAAGGCTGCGCAATCGATACAGGACAGGAAGGTTACGGGAAGTCCGCAGGCCTCCACGCACACATCAAAACCATTACCACCTGTAATCTTCATGGCCTCTTCCACAAGATTGGTTTTTCCCGAGTTAATCACTCCGTCCGCGCCGAAATGCAGTGCCTTTTCCAGTCTGCCGTCCAACAAATCCGCCACATACACTTCCCCTCCCCGGGCCTTGGCTGCAATCAAAGCAAACAGACCAATGGGACCAGCTCCCACGATTAACACCTTGTCGCCCTTTTTCACAGGGGCTCTGTGCAATGCATGATAGCTTATGGTAAAGGGCTCCACCAAAGCCAGCTCCTTGGCTGACAAACCCTTGCCCGGATAAATACGCTCCACAGGCATCACTATATATCCACGGAAGCTACCGTCCCTCTGTACGCCCATGGTCTGATTGTCGGTGCAGCAGTTCACATAGCCTCTTTCACAGGAATAGCAGGTACCACAGTTAAAATAGGGATTGGCGGTTACAATATCCCCTGCCTGCAAGCCCTTGTCATTGTCCGGAATGGATACAATTTGTGCACTGAATTCATGCCCCGGGATTCTGGGATAGGTGGTAAAGGGCTGATTGCCGGTGTAACTGGACACATCCGCACCGCAAACACCGCAGTACAGCACTTTCAGTAATGCCTCTCCTTCCCCGGGTATGGGTATTTCTGTATCTGTCACTACGATTTCAAATGGTTTCTCAATTAATACTGTTTTCATCCTTATACCTCTTCCACATAGTTTTTATTCCAAATCACCGCTGTCTTCATGGGTGCATTCTTACTGTAGATTTTATTCTTATACGCCC
>JAZSII010000294.1:0-4190 GCA_045533725.1 Acetatifactor sp.
GTTTATGGATGCATCAAAATTATTAATAGTAGGGGACAAGAGTGCCTATTCTATGGTATTATGTGTTACAGTAGCTTACTTGATTGTGATTGTCAGTGTGGGTAGCTTAGGGCTTAAGATTAAGCGATACGAGTAGAAAGGGTTAAGCTATGGATGAGCGATTCAGGGAACACTATTTTCTCTTACTTCGAATTGCATTATTGCTGGTATTGGAAGGATATATTATTTTATCCCGGTCAGTATTGACAGGGGCATCTGCAGGGGTGCTCCTGCTTCTTGCGTTATTTATCGGAGTGGCAGCAGGCAAAGAATTGGTGGGACGACGGTATCAACTTATCTTTTTAGGGATAGCAGGCATTTTGTGGATTGTTATCTTATTTTCAGTGAGTACAGCATTTGCTTTGTTGGGCGTTTATTTGGGGTATGAGATAGTTTCCTACTTCAAACCGCGTATGTTTGTGTATTGTCTTCCGCTGGGATTTGCTTTTGTGCCCGGTAGCGCGGAGGACTGGGTTCCGTTAATTATGGCAATTCTGGTAGGATTTATTTACTGGCAACATGATTTCGTGGTGGAATCCTATCGGAAGCAGACAAAAGAAGATACCATTGCCGAGCAAACATTAAAGCATAGTATGAGCCGGAGAGAACATGAAATGCAGGAAGAGGTCCGAAAGAGCCTGCTGATGGCAGAGAATCAGATGTTGGAAGAGAGAGCGGAGCTTTCTCAAACATTACATGATAAGTTGGGACATAATATTAACGGCTCGGTATATCAGTTGGAAGCAGTAAAGGTTTTAATGGAGAAGGAACCGGAAACATCTAAGAAAATGGTGCAGGCAGTGATTGACCAGTTACGTGGCGGAATGGATGAGATAAGAGTAATTCTTAGGAAAGAGCGCCCTAAGAAATACAAGTTGGCAGTGTTGCAGTTAGAAAAATTGTGTGAAGACTGTCGGGGTAAAGGTGTAGATGCAGAATTAATAACAGAGGGAGAACTAAAGGATATTCCTGAGAAGTATTTGGAAGTTATTTTAGACAATGCTTATGAGGCAGTGTCCAATTCCATGAAATATGCAAAATGCAGCAAAATAAGAATCAGCGTGCATGTGTTGAATCAGATGATACGTTGCAGCATATCTGACAATGGTATAGGCTGCAAGGAAGTGGTTGACGGAATGGGAATCTCCGGAATGAGAAAGAGAGTCAGGGAGATTAACGGTATTCTGGATTTTGAAACAGAGGCAGGTTTTACAATCAATATGTTGTTGCCCTTATAGGAAGGTGTGGTTGGATGGACAAGATTAGAATAATTATTGCAGATGATAGTGATTTTGTAAGAGACGGAATGAGAATCATATTGGACGTGGATCCGGATTTTGAGGTGCTTGGTTGTGCCAGAAACGGTCGTGAGGCAATTGAGATTGCAAAGGAAAATGCGCCGGATATTTTCCTGATGGATATTCAGATGCCGGAGATGGATGGGATTGAAGCAACCAAGTATATTGTAGAGAATAATTTGGGGAAGGTTTTGATTCTTACTACCTTTGATGATGATGAGCTGGTGCAGAACGCATTAAAGAATGGTGCGAAAGGATATTTGATCAAGAACCACACTCCGGAACATTTAAAACAGATGATAAAATCTGTATATAACGGAACGGGCGTTATGGAAGAAACCATATTAGAAAATCTGGCAAAAAATACGGACCTGAAAACCGGAGGATTTTGTGAAGAGGGCTATACGGAGCGTGAGTTGGATATTATTAAGGCAGTGGCAGACGGGTTGTCTAACAAAGAGATTGCAAACAAGCTTTTTATTACAGAGGGTACAGTAAAGAATTACATTACTTCTATTTTGTCAAAGGAGAATTTGTCACACCGCACTGCGTTGGCGGTGTACTATTTGACCGGAAAGAAGCAGGGGTGAGTGGATTTCTATGAATCGAATATACTGGGATATTGATAAGATTTCTATGCTGACTGACCATTTAGATGCGTCTGCTCATAGTCACGGCATGATACAGTTCTTTTTGTGCCTAGACGGCGAACTGGAAATAAATGTAGGAAAAGAGAAGTTAAAATGTTCCTGCATTTTAGTAAACAAGAATACCAAACATTCTTTTAAAGCGAATCAAAAAATGCATTTTACATGTGTGATAGAACCGGTATCGGATATTGGCGCGAAATTGAATGATTTATTGCAAGACAAGGACTATTTTATTCTTGAGGAAACCAAGGCAAGTGAAATAAAGAATATAGCAATCTCTATGATTGATACATTTGACAAAGCAACATATGCAAGTCTTATGAATCAGATATATGAGTGTTTTGATATTACATATTCGGATAAACAATTTGACGAAAGAATCTTAGCATTTCTTAAAATGTTGGAACACTGTAGTTGCGATGAACATTCCATAGAGGAGTATGCGAGTGAGTTATGTATTTCAACCAGCAGATTGTCTCATTTGTTTAGCGAACAGGTAGGAATTACTCTGAAAAGTTATTTGACGCTGCACCAGTTAGAAAGGGCATTTGGGGATCTGCTGGCAGGGAAACGAATCACAGAAGCGGCGTTGAATGCCGGATTTGATTCACCGTCCCATTTTGCGGCTACGGTAAAAAGGATGATGGGACTTCCGGCAAGAAGTACAGTAAAAGATAGCGAATTTTTGAAAGTTTATTAGGTATTTGTTTTCTATAATAGAGCCATGAAAAGAAAGAGAGGTTCTGTTATGGAGAAAAGATATCTTGAAAATACAAAAATGTTAAATTTCGAGGCGGAGAATATACAAGCGCTTATCAAGAGTCATAAATGGTTGGAATTAGATGAATATCATAAAATCGGCGCTATTTATGATTTTGTGAGAAATGATATTTTGTTTGGGTATAATAGCTCAGATTTGTTGACAGCAGAAGAAGTGTTAGAAGATGGATACGGACAGTGTAACACAAAAGCGACCTTACTTATGGCTTTATTGCGTGGAGTAGGTATTCCTTGCAGATTGCATGGTTCTGAAGTGAGTAAATATTTTCAAAGAGGCGCTACATCATGGATTATTTCCGTGTTGGCACCGGAGCGTATCGTGCATACATGGGTAGAAGTTTTTTATAATGACAATTGGATTGCACTGGAAGGCGTGATTACGGATGAGCCTTATGTGAAGGCTGTAAAAGAGAAATTTAAAGGTTCAGGCGGACCTTTTGCAGCATATGCGGTTGCGGTACCTGACTTGGAAAAACTCAATTTAGAGTGGAGCGGAAGAGATACTTTTGTACAAAATGAGGCAGTTGTTACGGACTATGGTGTATATGATAATCCGGATGTTTTCTTTGAGAGGCACCCGCAAATTTGGAGTAAATTGAAGAATTTTGCGTATGTGCATTATGGCAGAAAAGTTATGACAAAAAATGTATCCGAGATGAGGAACAGAAAGACAGGTAAAGGAAAATGATATTAGCAATAGAATGCGTTGTATTGTGTATAGCGTTTACACTGATAATTCTATCGGCTCAATATAAAGACCCTATGGTTATGATTATGTCTTACCCACCAAATGTTATAAAAAGGGTTGAGCAATTACCACAATACGCAGGATGTATTAAAGAAAGAAAAAAAAAGCCAATAAGTAAAAAGATATTCGGTGTGTTCTTTTTTGCAGTAACACTGGCAATCGTGGCGTATCTTTCCGGTTGCAGAGGGTTTGTTGATACCTTTTTTCATGTATTTATGCTTTTCTTGGTGGTAAATATATATGATATGTTGGTACTCGATTGGGGCGTGTTTTGCCACAGCAAAAAGCTTAGGATACCGGGCACGGAAGATATGGATGAGGATTACACGGACTATTTGTTTCATGTCAAAGGCGCAATGAAAGGTACTATTATTGGTGTCGCGGTGGCGTTGTTGTCCGGTGGGATGATATGGTTGGTTGTATAAATAGGAGTAATATATGCGGCTTTATGCGATTCGTTTTGCGGAGAATTTTAAATATGGAACCTATGATTCTGTGTATAGAAATATTGAGGAGAATGGTAAGAGGATTGAAAAATTTGCCTTTTTATATTATGTTGCAGAATATGAGGGAAAATATACGTTAATTGATACCGGATTTAGAGACAAAACATTGGCAAACAATATGGGAGTGACGTTGTTGGATGTGGAACAGGAGTTGTTAAATGTTTTCGGG
>JAZSII010000210.1:0-3241 GCA_045533725.1 Acetatifactor sp.
AGCAAAAAGAATGGAGTCCTTGTTCATGGAAGAAACCATTTCCGGAGTAACAATATTAGGCGCAGAAACACCCACAAAAATATCAGCACCCTTCATGGCGTCTGCAAGTAAGCCGGTTTCATTGTTTGGATTGGTTACTTCTACCATTTTCTGTTGCATCCAGTTTAACCCTTCTGTGGTTTTGGAAAGGATACCCACTTTATCACACATAACAACATTGATAAAGCCGTAAGTCAGTAACAGCTTGGTAATGGCTACACCGGCACTACCGGCACCGTTCACTACCACCTTACAGTCTTCTTTTTGCTTATTAACTACCTTTAAGGCATTGATAATGCCTGCAAGTACTACAATGGCAGTACCATGTTGGTCGTCGTGGAATACGGGGATGTTCAGGGTGGCTTTCAGTCTTTCCTCAATTTCAAAGCATCTGGGAGCAGAAATGTCTTCCAGATTAATACCGCCAAAACCCGGTGCCAGATAGGTAACTGCTTTGATAATTTCTTCAGTATCCTGAGTGTCCAGACAAATGGGCACTGCATTTACGCCGCCGAATTCTTTGAATAATACAGCTTTGCCTTCCATAACCGGCATTGCTGCGTAGGGGCCGATATTGCCCAAACCAAGAACAGCGCTACCGTCGGAAACAACAGCAACTGTGTTGGCTTTCATAGTATATTTGTATGCGGCTTCCGGATCCTGTGCAATAACCTTGCAGGGCTCCGCAACACCCGGGGTGTATGCCAGTGAAAGAGCCTCTCTGGATTTTACGGGGCTTTTGGAAACAGTTTCCAGCTTGCCGTTCCATTCTTCATGTAATAATAATGCTTTTTCGTTTGTAGTCATGGTCAGTCCTCTTTTCTATCCTTATTGAGCAATTAATGACGATACTATTTTAATGTGTACAGAGGGGTTTTTCAAGGAAATAATGAAAAAAATAAAATAATACTTTCTATTTGGGAAAAACTGTTATATAATCAGTAACGAGAAAAGAAAACTCTTTTTTGACTACACATCGATAGCATATCTTCAGATATAAATACCCGATAAAATAGAAATGAATAACTTTGAAATAAAGGAGGAGCTATGAGAGAAAAATATGAGTCCTTAGCTTTGGCACAGTTAAAGGAATTGGCAAAGGTACGTGGAATTGCAGGCGTTGCAACCATGAAGAAGGCAGAAGTCATCGAAGCAATGCTTGCAGAGGATGAGAAGGATAAGGCAGCAAAAGACGCATCGGCAAAAGCTGTACCGCAGGTGAAGGAAACTGCTCCGGCACGCGAGTCGGCGACAGGTAAGGAAGCTGCTGTACGAGAGAATGCAGAGCAGACTCCGAAGAATTATCGTGCAGACAATGCGTATGATTCCACTATGTATCCGACTGAATTGGATAGCGGAGAGGAAGCAAACGGTATCTTGGAGGTTATGCCTGACGGATATGGTTTCATCCGTAGCGCAAACTATCTGCCCGGTGAGAGTGATGTATATGTAGCACCCAGCCAGATTCGTCGTTTTGGATTAAAGACCGGTGATATTTTAGTTGGTAATAAAAGAATCAAGACCCAGCAGGAAAAATTCAGTGCGTTATTATTCTTAAAGACAATTAACGGATACACCCCGGAGGAGTCTGCAAAGAGAACTGCCTTTGAAGATATGACACCTATTTTTCCGGACAAGCGCATCCGTATGGAGACTCCCGGTTGCAGCGTAGCCATGCGAGTTATGGATTTATTAAGCCCGGTAGGTAAGGGACAGCGTGGTATGATTGTATCACCGCCTAAGGCAGGTAAGACCACCTTGTTGAAGGAGACTGCAAAGTCTATCCTTCGTACCAATCCGCATATGCATATGCTGATTTTATTGATTGATGAGCGTCCCGAAGAAGTAACGGATATTAAGGAAGCTATTGAAGGTGAAAATGTGGAAGTAATCTATTCTACCTTTGATGAGTTGCCGGAGCATCACAAGAGAGTATCAGAAATGGTGATTGAGCGTGCAAAACGTTTGGTAGAGCATAAAAAGGATGTTGTGATTTTATTAGACAGTATTACCCGTTTGACAAGAGCATACAATCAGGTAGTGCCCCCCAGCGGACGTACCCTTTCCGGCGGTTTGGATCCTGCAGCGCTTCATATGCCTAAGAGATTCTTCGGTGCTGCGAGAAATATGCGTGAGGGCGGAAGCTTGACGATTTTGGCAACTGCCTTGGTAGATACCGGAAGCAAAATGGATGATGTGGTATATGAAGAATTCAAGGGTACCGGTAACATGGAAATGGTATTGGATCGTAAATTATCCGAGAAACGTATTTTCCCTGCAATTGATATTAAGAAATCCAGTACCAGAAATGAGCATTTGTTATTAAATGCAGAGGAACTGGAAGCAGTAAATACCATGCGAAGAGCATTAAACGGCATGAAGTCAGATGAAGCTACGGATAAGATTTTGGACATGTTCGCACGTACAAAGAACAATCAGGAATTTGTGGCAATGGTGAAAAAGAACAAATTTATCTAAATTTGCCGGAAAAAATCTCAAAAAACTATTGCAATGCTAATTTTTTCATGTTACAATAGCAACGCTGTTTGTGGTTCCATAGGCAGTGAGGATGAGAACAAAATTATAACGTGTTAACTAATATAGAGAGGTGAAAATTATGAGAGAAGGAATCCATCCTAATTACTATCAGGCAACTGTAACCTGTAACTGTGGAAATACTTTCGTAACCGGCTCTACCAAACCTGAAATTCACGTAGAAGTTTGCTCTAAGTGTCATTCATTCTACACCGGTCAGCAGAAGGTAGCAAGAGTTGACGGACGTATTGAGAAGTTCAACAAGAAATACGGTATTACAAACTAATAAGTTGTATGAGAAGGTTGCGGTTTTCATCGCAACCTTTTATACTCTTTAAGGGTATGAGCGTAGCGCTTTTAAGGTTAAGGTGAAATTTATGGCTAAAAAGAATAAAATGTGTTATTCCGGTGTTGGCGGACAGGCTGTACTGGAAGGCGTAATGATGAAAAATAAAGATCGATATGCAGTGGCAGTGCGTAAGCCGGATGGCAATATCGAGGTAGAAATAGAAAACTATCAGGGAATATTGAAAGATAGTGTGATTCAAAAGATTCCCTTTGTCAGAGGTGTATTCAATTTTATCGATTCTCTGGTGCTTGGTACCAAGAGCTTAAATTATTCTGCCAGCTTTTATGAAGAGGATGTGGAAGAAACCAAGTTCGATAA
>JAZSII010000191.1:0-12407 GCA_045533725.1 Acetatifactor sp.
CGAAAGCTGTTCGTGAAATAATACGGATTTGAAAATCCGCACATTTCGGATATCTCGGTGATACTGTAAGAATAATTTAAAAGAAGCTGTTTTGCATAACGCAGCCTTATGATATTCAAATACTTCGCGGGGGTAGTGTTCAGCTCGCGCTTGAATTTCCATATAAGTCCCGAATGACTCAAAAACACCATAGCGGCAAGCTCGTCAATATCTATTTTTTTAGAAAAATTATGGAGGCATAACATGGAAAAAACAATTATTACCGTAGTTGGAAAAGATACGGTTGGTATTATTGCAAAGGTTTGTACATATTTGGCAGAAAACAGTGTAAATATCTTAGATATTTCACAGACCATTGTACAGGATTATTTTAATATGATGATGATTGTGGATACATCCCGCATGAACAAAAAGCATGGTGATTTGGCAGATGAATTAAAGGCTTTGGGCGAAGAAATCGGTGTAATGATTAAATGCCAAAAAGAAGAAATTTTTGATAAAATGCATAGAATTTAGGAGATTACTCACATGATAAATCGTTATGAAGTGGCCGAAACTAACGAAATGATTGAAAAGGAAAATCTGGATGTCAGAACCATTACCATGGGAATCAGTTTGTTGGATTGTATTGATTCGGACTTAGAAACTTTAAACAAAAATATATATGAGAAGATATATGAGGCTACCAAGGATTTGGTAAAGGTAGGAGAGGAGATTTCCAAGGAGTATGGTATTCCTATTGTGAATAAGCGTATTTCGGTAACTCCTATTGCCTTGATTGGCGGTGCGGCATGTAAAACAGTGGAGGATTTTGCATCTATCGCAAAAACCTTGGATAAGGTAGCACATGAGGTTGGTGTGAATTTTATCGGTGGATATTCTGCATTGGTAAGCAAGGGCATGACTGCGGCAGATGAATTGTTAATCCGTTCTATTCCCTTGGCACTTTCCACAACGGAAAGAGTATGCAGTTCCGTGAATTTAGGTTCTACCAAAACCGGTATTAATATGGACGCAGTAAAGCTTATGGGCGAAATGATTAAGGATACTGCAGAGTACACAAAGGAACAGGATTCATTGGGATGTGCAAAGCTTGTGGTATTCTGTAATGCACCGGATGATAATCCCTTTATGGCTGGTGCATTTCATGGTATAACAGAGGCTGATAAGATTATTAATGTCGGTGTCAGTGGTCCGGGTGTTGTTAAGACTGCCTTGGAAAAGGTTCGTGGTGAAAATTTTGAGATTCTTTGTGAAACCATCAAAAAAACCGCCTTTAAAGTTACCCGTGTAGGTCAGCTTGTAGCACAGGAAGCTTCTAAGATATTGGGAGTACCATTCGGTATTGTTGATTTGTCTTTGGCACCGACTCCGGCAATTGGTGACAGTGTTGCAGACATTTTGTGTGAAATTGGTTTGGAATATGCCGGCGCACCCGGAACTACAGCAGCGCTTGCATTATTAAATGACCAGGTTAAGAAGGGCGGTGTTATGGCGTCTTCTTATGTGGGAGGATTAAGTGGTGCTTTTATCCCTGTAAGTGAGGATCAGGGTATGATTGATGCTGTTACGGCAGGGGCATTAACTTTGGAAAAGTTAGAGGCAATGACCTGTGTTTGTTCTGTAGGTCTTGATATGATTGCAATTCCGGGAGACACAAAGGCAACAACCATTTCAGGTATTATCGCAGATGAAATGGCAATTGGTATGGTAAATCAAAAGACAACGGCTGTTCGTATCATTCCGGTTATCGGAAAGGGTGTTGGAGAGATGGTTGAATTCGGCGGATTGTTAGGATATGCACCCATTATGCCGGTCAATCCTTTTTCCTGTGATGCTTTTGTAAATCGTGGCGGACGAATCCCCGCGCCGATTCACAGCTTTAAGAACTAGATATTGAATTTTTGTACCAATATAATGTATAAAAAGTACAAGCCCCACCATGTGGGGCTTGTTTATGTTACAGAATTACAAGTGGTGTGGAGTATTCGTTATACATGGGAACTTTTCCCTTGGATGCGCGGATACTACTGTAGATATCATTGATGGTAATATCTTTTTTGAGCATTTCGTAAGTCGGTTCTGAGAGAATCTGCGAAGCATCGGCGAGTTTTGTGATAAGCGGAATAGAGGTATGCTTGTCGATTTCGCTGAATAATGCTGCAGAATCCTTTCTAAATCCCAATACTCTGGCATAGGGGGTTATTCCTAAATTGTGAATGTAGTTATTCAAATCTTCCTTGCGCATATTTAACAAAATATGATACAGACAGCGGCTGATACGTGAGTAAGTGACTTCTTTGGTTTTTAATAAATCACAAAACGCCTCATACCCGTCAAAATCATATAGATAATTGCAGATTCGGTCGGATAGTGCGGAGGAAACATCAACATAATCAGTAAAACCTTTGTCATGCTCTGCAAGTAATTTGTAATATAAGATTTCGGAAAAATCATTCAAATGGATTAATTCATTATTCTTAAAATATTCTTCTAAAATTTCAAATGACTGGGAAGGTAACTGGCTGGAAAGCTCAGACACCTTTACTCCCGACCAAAGAGCCTGCCTTAGTGCTGTAGCAGAACTTTGATTAATTCCTAAACGCATGTCATGATAGCCTGAACCATAACGTTTTGTGGTAAGCGGAACAATCGAGCTGTTTAATTTCAATAGATTTTTGATGTATTCAATTCCCAATATATTGTTAGGTGTATTTAATACGGAAATATGTGCACTTAATTCGGGTGCGATTTTAATCAATGCGGCAGTTCTTGCTGAAGGGTAGGATTCTCCGCTTCTTAAATGTGATTGTAAACAGTTTTGGAATTCGGGTGATTCCTCCAATAGGATGTTGGCGATTTTTTGTAATAACTGAATATCTCCGCATTCGCTTCCGAAACAAATATGCGAAACAGCTCCAAGCTTGTCCATTAAGGAAACTGCACCTAAGGCAAAATATTCTGCGCTTCCGGTGGAATAATAGGAGGGTAATTCAATTACTAAGTCAGCACCGCAGGAAAGAGCAACCTTAGCGCGGGTATATTTGTCCATTATGGCGGGAGTGCCGCGCTGCATAAAGTTTCCGCCCATGATAATAATAGTATAGTCGGCATTGGAGAGTTCCTTTGCCCGCTGTAATTGATATAAATGTCCGTTGTGAAAAGGATTGTATTCTGCTACAATACCGCAAATATTCATATTTCCAACATCCTTTCTAATATATATTAACGAAATACCGTAAAAAATGATTGAAAGCCTGTGTGAAAAAAATAACACACAATAAAGGCTTCACATCTATTTAAAATGCAATTATTATGCGAGGTTTGATAAAAGGGAGTGTATTCAAAAATATACAATTTAACGAATATTTCTCCTTGTTTCCACTCCATATATTTAGTATAATATAGACAGTTAAGTTTGTTAAGTGAAAAATGAATAAATCTTGAAAATATTGTCGTAACTATTGGGGACAAGCTTGTGAAAGGAGATTATTATGTCATATATTGATATGATTAAAGACAGAGCAAGATTGGAGAAAAAAACAATTGTATTGCCGGAGTCAAATGATAAAAGAACATTAATTGCAGCGGCAAAGATTATGGAAGAAGGTATTGCCAATATTATTATGATTGGTAATGAAGAGAAAATTACGGATGGTGCCGGATGGTTAGAGGTTGATTTGACAAATGTTAAGATTGTGAATCCTACCACTGACCCTAAGTTTGAAGAGTATGCACAGCTGTTATACGAAACCAGAAAATCAAAGGGAATGACCTTGGAAGCAGCCAGGGAAATTTTATTAAATGATTACCTTACCTATGGCATTGTTATGGTTAAGGCCAATGATGCTGACGGTATGGTGGCAGGTGCAAATCATTCCACTGCAGCTACATTACGTCCCGCCCTTCAGATATTGAAGACAGCGCCCGGCGTAAAGCTGGTATCAGCGTTCTTTGTTATGGATACTAAGTTTAAGGAATTTGGTGAAAACGGTACATTTATTTTTGCGGATTGTGGTTTGAATCAGGATCCCAGTGCGGAAGAACTGGCGGCTATTGCGGATACGTCTGCAAAGAGCTTCAAGGCACTTGTAGGTCCAAGACCCTGTATTGCAATGCTCAGCCATTCCACCAAAGGTAGCGCCAGTCATCCCTTGGTTGATAAGGTGGTGGAAGCGACCAGAATTGCACACGAAGAATATCCATGGCTGACTATAGATGGTGAATTACAGCCCGATGCGGCTTTGGTACCCGGCGTTGCAAAGACAAAAGCCCCCGGCAGTATTGTTGGCGGTAATGCAAATGTCCTTATATTCCCTAATTTGGATGCAGGTAATATCGGCTATAAATTAGTACAGCGTCTGGGTGGTGCAGAAGCTTACGGTCCTATGCTTCAGGGTATAGCAAGACCGGTAAATGACTTGTCCCGTGGTTGTTCATGGCAGGATATCGTAGGTGTAGTGGCACTGACTGCCGTACAGGCACAATTGGTTTAAAATAAAGCTTTGGAGGAAACATAAATGAACATTTTAGTTATCAATTGTGGAAGTTCTTCTTTAAAGTTTCAGCTGATTAATTCTGAAACGGAACAGTGTATTGCAAAGGGTTTGTGTGAAAGAATCGGTATTGACGGAAGTATGATTACTTATTCGCCGGCAGGTGGTGAGAAAGAGAAGACGGTGACTCCTATGGCGGATCATACAGAGGCCATTCGTCTGGTTTTGGAAGCATTAACCAACGAGAAAACCGGTGTGGTTAAGAATTTGGAGGATATCGGTGCGGTAGGTCATCGTATTGTACATGGTGGGGAAAGGTTCGCGGAAGCTACTCTTATTACGGATGATGTTATCAAAGCGATTGAAGAATGTAATGATTTAGCACCCCTTCACAATCCGGCAAACCTAATCGGTATTAATGCATGCAAGAAATTAATGCCGAATACTCCGATGGTGGGTGTTTTTGATACCGCTTTCCATCAAACTATGCCGCAAGAAGCTTATATGTACGGTTTGCCTTATGAATACTATCAGAAATATAAGGTCAGAAGATACGGTTTCCATGGAACCAGTCATTCCTACGTATCTAAGAGAGCGGCAGAGGTACTGGGTGCGGATTATGATTCTTTAAAGATTATTGTATGCCACTTGGGTAACGGATCATCTGTTTCAGCTGTTAAGAATGGTGTATGTGTAGATACATCAATGGGTTTAACACCGTTGGAAGGACTTGTCATGGGTACACGTTCCGGTGATATTGACCCTGCTATTATTGAGTTTATTGCAAATAAAGAAAACATTAGCCTGAAAGAGGTATTGTCCATATTAAACAAAAAATCCGGAGCATTGGGGCTTTCCAATAATTTATCATCTGATTTCCGTGATTTGGAAGATGGTATGTTGGCGGGTGATGAACATGCAACCCGAGCAATGAAATCATTTTGTTATCGTGTAGCCAAGTATGTTGGTTCTTATGTGGCTGCCATGAATGGAGTTGATGTGATTTGTTTTACGGCCGGAGTTGGAGAAAACGCTCCTATTGTCCGTAATATGGTTTGTGAGTATCTGGGATATCTCGGAATTACACTGGATCAGGAATTAAATAACAAGAGAGGTCTGGATTTAGTGATTACCACTCCTGATTCCAAAACAAAGGTTATGGTTATTCCTACAAATGAAGAGCTTGCTATTGCAAGAGAAACAGTGCGTTTAGTTAAATAATCCGTTTATTTTTATAAAAATCCTTATATACATTATTAATTTAGTGCATATAAGGGTTTTTTGATGCAAAAATGATGCTACGCTGTAGTAAATATAATGATATAATAGATGGGAATATGGTAAGTTAGGTTGATTTATATTGTATGGAGGTATTATGTACAAAGGGATTATCAAAACAATGTTTATTCTACCAATATTCATAGGTGTCTTTTTCTTTAGTCCGAATGCTGTATTAAGTGTTTCTGCATCCGGGAATACAGATTTGCCGTCGGTTCGTGAGCAGTATGAAGAATATAATGCACGTTTCGATGCAGTAAAATATGTTTCTGACCTGGAGAAAAACGGGTTTATGGTTTTGGAAGGGCAGGTGTTTGAGGAGGTTTTTGAATCCTTTGGAGAAGACCCTGTTACTTTTATGGTTGTCATGGATGATACCTATCAGCGTATTGCAGTATTCTTTGCAGATGCTGAGGGAAAGATTATTTACAAATATAATCAATTGGAAACGAATAATCGAGTGCTGGGCAAGATGAAGCAAAATACAGAAGAGGTTGCTGCGGTTTCTTTTGTTGATTTAAATAATGACATGAAAAAGGATGTTATTGTGATTACCAAATGTAAGAATGATTCCGGAGAATACGCAGATAAAAGCTATAAAATCGGAGATGTATTATTTCAAGGAGAACAGTGCTTTTATCGTGATTACAGAATTTCGCAGACAATAAATCGATTTGGAATGAATAAGAGTGCCAAATGCGTAGTTTCCTATGTGCGCGATAATATTTCTACAGAATTTTTGTATACTGCGACTACAAAGGAAGAATTGTTAGATAATGGTTTTAAAATAGAAGAGGAGCAATGCTATTATCGTGAATTCGAAAAATTAGGACGTCTGCAGGTGGTTCCGGGTTCCTTTAAAATGGGAGACTATAATATCTTTATGATATATTTGATTGATACGGAAGGAAATATTGTATGGAGCTTCCAGCCTATGGGAGATTATGACAATCTGTATGCACTTCGCGGTATTTCCGGCAAGGATGTGGATGGAGACGGAATGAAGGATATTGTAGTTCTGGCAAAATACAGCTACGAGTCTCCGGAAGGGGAATGGGAAATAGCAACAGCATGTGCGGTATATTATCAGCGTACAGGCGGATTTGATGTAGATACCGAGTTTGTGGAACAGTTTATATGTCCGGAAGGCCTTACCATGGAAGCGTTAGTAAACGAAATCCGTGCTTTTTGGGGCTGGGAAACCGATGAGGTGGTAGAATACATGAAACAGAAGAACGAAAAAGAGGAAAGAAATGATTAAAGTACTGATTGTGGATGATGAAAAAGCAATATGCGATTTAATAGATTTGAATTTAAGTGCGGCAGGATATGTATGCAAAACGGTGCAGGACGGATTAAAAGCAATTGATATGATTGAGAAGGAAGAGTTCGATTTGATTCTTTTGGATATCATGCTTCCCGGAGCAGATGGCTATGATATTTTTGAATATATTAAGCCTCTTAAGATACCGGTAATATTTATTACGGCAAAGCATGAGGTAAAAGACCGTGTGAAGGGACTGAAGATGGGCGCAGAGGATTATCTGGTAAAGCCCTTTGATGTGATTGAATTGTTGGCCCGTGTGGAAGTTGTATGCAGACGTTATCATAAATCCCAGAATATTTTGCAGGTGGGAGATGTTGTTGTGGATACACAGGCGCGTAAAGTAACAAAGGGAGGAAAGCCGGTAGTACTTACCAATAAAGAGTATGGTTTGTTGCTTTTATTTATCCGTAACAAGAATGTGGCTTTATTTAAAGAGATGTTGTACGAGAAGGTTTGGGGGGATGAATATATTGCAGACAGCCGTACCTTGGAACTTCATGTACAGAGACTTCGAAAGAAAATGTCATGGGAACAGAACCTTGTAGCAGTATACAAGATAGGCTATAGATTAGAAATATAGCTATATACAAAGATAATGTGAAAGAGGAAGTCTATGAAGTTTTTATATAAATTATTATTGTGGAATGTGGTTATCATAGCAGTTTCACTCAGTGTGGGTGGATATTTCTTTGTGAACCATGTATTCGAGACCTCCATGGAGCGCGAAGTGCAACAATCATTGGAGGAAAACGGTATTATTCAGTTTGCATTTGAAACAGCAGCCTTAAATATTCCATCCAGATATAGTGTTTTACAGGATGCGACAATTCAGGAAATTGGTATGAATTTGAGTGGCAGTAGTCAGAGCGGAGGCAGATTATTGCGTATTTCTGATGAAAATAAGCAGGTATTATATGCCGGTGATGGTTTTGAAGAAAGTCAGTCACTTCTGGATGAGGTGGAACAGGGAGCAAGGATTTATCAGGTAACAATGTCAGGAGAGCGTTATTATGTACAAACTTGTATTCAATTTGAGATTCTGAATCGGGAGCTGTTTTTGGAAACTATGCGGGATGTTACGCAGGTTTATGAAGAAAGAACAGAGGGCTTCGGCGTTTATCGTAAGGTGCTGTTTGTTGTTTTGTTGATTGCATCAGCAGTGTTATTTGTGATTACTTCATGGTTAACAAAGCCTATCAGGTATTTGACAAAGGCAACCAGGAAAATGACATCAGGAGAATATGATTACCGTGCAAAAGTCATCAGTAATGATGAAATGGGCCAGCTTACAGAAGATTTTAATATTATGGCTCAGTCATTGGAGGATAATATCAGTAAGCTGGAAGATGAGGTAAAAGCCAAAGAAGAATTTATTGCAGCATTTTCTCACGAATTGAAAACACCTCTTACGGCAATTATCGGATATGCGGATATGTTACGTTCCCGTAAGCTTGAGGAAGACAAGCACTTTATGTCTGCCAATTACATTTATACAGAAGGAAAACGTCTGGAGGCAATGTCCTTTCGCTTGTTGGATTTAATTGTTACAAAGCGTACTGAAATTGATAAACAGGCAGTCAGTACGGAAAGCTTATTTCAATATTTAAAGACAATGTACGAAGAAGATTCTTATGTATGTATCAGATGTCAGTATGAACCGGCGACGGTTAAGGTAGAAGTGAATCTGCTAAAGTCTGTATTATTAAATTTGTTAGATAATGCAAAAAAGGCATCTAAAGAACGCGGACGGGTGGAAATTATCGGTCGAAAGCTAAAAGAAGGATATTTGTTTGCCGTAAAGGACTATGGCGTTGGAATAGAAAAAGAAGAACAGAAAAGAATCATGGAAGCCTTTTATATGGTTGATAAGTCACGCTCCAGAAGTAAAAACGGTGCAGGGCTGGGGCTTACGCTCTGCGCGGAAATTTTGAAACTCCATGGGAGTGAATTACAGGTAGAGAGTGAAATCGGAAAAGGAAGCTGCTTTAGCTTTGTGATTCCCTGGGGGGAGGTGAATGCTGATGCGTAAGCTTGATAATATTCTGATAAAAGTTTTGCTGGTATTTGGAGTGGGATTGGTTTTATTTCTTTCCCTTTATTTGCCGGAACGACTTGCGTTACATTTTGATAAAAAAAATTTAAATCATGTCTATCAGGAACCCTTAGAGGATATGGCAGAGGGATATTATTATGCCTTGAATGCAAATGAAAAGTTATATATTTTGTCTTCCAGCTTAAACAATATGATTTTGCCTGAAACAGAATTGAGCGAAAAGACAAATACCGGAACGGGAGAATTGTATGAAGATTTAAAGGGAACATTTGCATTGGTTGCCAATTATCAGGAGACAAAAGAAAGCGAGATTCAGTCCCATGAGGTTATAGACAGAATAAATGAAGAACTGAGCATTCTGAAAGAATTGGGAATTCTTTCGGAAGCGGTGATGGAGATAAATGCATCAGCATACAGTTCACAGATATATTCTGCCATTGATTTAAAGGAACCGGGAAATAATCTTACGGTTTGGAAGGTTTCGCTGGCAAGCAGTCAGGTAAATGCTGACAAATCCAAACGCGTATTGGATGTTTATATGGATGCTGAAACAGGCAAAATATATGAGTTTTATGTAAGAATTGACAAGAAATGGGATGAGATAAATCCTGAAGATATCATGCTGAAGTGGAGTGAGTATTTGGGCTTGCAGGATGTGCAGAAATATAAAAATGATAATCCGTTATTGGAGACTACACCCTATTATCTGAAATATCAGATACCCGGAATGGATGGAAACTATACCATTGTTACCATCGGTTTTTATGAAGGTATTAATGAATTGTTTTTGAAAATATCAAAATGATGAAAAAAAGATGCAATAAATATGTATGTATTATGCATGTAATATGAAAGTTTGATGTGCCCTTTGAATAAGCTTGTATTAATAACAGCAAGTTTATCGGAGGGCATCTTTATGTATGTAAGTGATTTGGTATGGTATCAGAAGCAGGTAAGAAAAAAAGCGTTATTGAAACGTAGTATGATATGGATGATGAGAGGGGGATTATGCATTCTTCTGATTGCCGTCATGTTTCATTTACCGTGGGACAGGTTGTTTGTCGATGATAACAGGGAAGATATTGTTGAAGCATCTGTAGCGGAAGATATAAAAGTTACGGAAGACGCAGAAAGTAATGAAATTTATGATGATATTATGAATTCTGCTGATATGTCAAATATGACGGAAGAAATCGTTGTACAAAAGGAAGCCCCAATTATTATCCTGGATCCGGGACACGGAGGCATGGATGAAGGAGGGAGTAGTAACGGAACAGAAGAAAAGGACATAAATTTGAGACTGGCACTTTCTTTGAAGGATAAGCTTGTAGAATATGGTTTTACCGTAATATTGACAAGGGAAACGGATTCAGAGGTATCACTTACGGACAGAGCTGAATTAGCCCGTAAGATGCAGGGGGATCTGTTAATCAGCATTCATCAGAATACCTGTGAATATGAGGAGGTTTCCGGTATTGAAATATGGTATGATAAAACGTCGCGAAAAGAAAACGAAAGATTGGCAAGGCTGATGCAACAGTATCTGGTTGCTAATACCGGGGCAATGGACAGGGGTATTATGGAAACGGATACTCTTTATGTGATTAGAGAATGCGGAATGCCTGCATGTCTGGTGGAGACAGGGTTTCTCTCAAACACAGATGAGTGTCGTCTGTTGAAAGAGGAAAAGTATTGTGACAAATTAGTGCAGGGTATGGCAGATGCCGTATGGTATTATTTTTATCCTAAAAAAATGTATTTGACATTTGACGATGGACCCAGCAGAGAAAACACAGAGAGGATTCTGGATGTATTAAAGGAAAGAAATATTAAGGCAACTTTTTTTGTGGTTGGAGAAAATGCGAAAAAATATCCGGAGCTTATTAAAAGAATAAGTGAGGAAGGTCATGTTATCGGAATTCACTGCTATAGTCATTCCTATGATAAGATTTATGCGGGAGTACAGGATTACGTGGATGATTTTGAGCAGGCAAGGAAATTAATATATGAAATAACAGGAGAAGAGGTATGGTGTTACCGTTTTCCCGGAGGTAGCATCAATAAGCATAATAAGCACATTTATAATGAAATTATTGAGAAGATGACAGAACTTGGGTATGTGTATTATGATTGGAACGGTTGTTTTGAAGATGCTGTTTCCAATCCGAATAGGGAGCAGATAATAAAAAGTGCAGTTGAAAGTACGTTGAAACGCAAAAAAGTGATTATGTTGGCACATGATACGGTTGATGAAACTGCAGCGTGTTTGGCAGAGGTGTTGGATGCACTTCCGGAATATGAATTTCTGCCATTGACAAAAGACGTGGAACCCATACAATTTAAGTAAGGTGAGAAGAATGTATGTGTAAAGTGCGTTTTAGGAGAAGTGTGATTGCTCAAAACATTCCTGAAAAAAATAGTAAATTGTTATTGACAAAAGTGGTTTACATATGTATAATGAACTAAGTGTGAAAACAAAGAGTATGTTTAAAATTAATATGCTCTTTACATAGGAGTCAACTATGTTAGTGAATTTATCTGATGTTTTTTCATCTGAAGGATTAACAACAACTGTTACGGCAGAACTTGAAATGACTGAATTTACAAGCAGACTTGGAAGATTTTCCATTACGGAAAAGAGTCCGATTACCTTGAAACTTGCCAATATCGGTGTGGGTAAAGCAAGAGTTGAGGCAGAAGTAAAATTGGTTTTTGATACGTTCTGTGACAGATGTTTGACAGAAGTCCCTACTGTATTAACCTTGTTATCGGAAAGGGAAATCGCTTCGCCGGATATGACACCGGATAGTCCGTCAGACCAGGAAGGTGACCGGGAAGATGAACTCGATTACATGGAAGGTTATCAGCTTAATGTAGAGACTTTTGTGTACAATGAAATTTTATTAAATTGGCCCATGAAGATTTTGTGTAAAGAAAATTGCAAAGGAATTTGTAAAGTTTGCGGACAGAATCTGAACGAAAAGGAATGTGGCTGTGATACATTTGTACCGGATCCACGTTTTGCGGCAATACAGGATATCTTCAACGCGAATAAGGAGGTGTAACGATATGTCTATTTGTCCTAAGAATAAATCTTCAAGAAGTAGAAGAGATAAGAGAAGAGCAAACTGGAAAATGAGCGCTCCTACTTTAGTAAAATGTAGCAAATGTGGTGCACTTATGATGCCTCACAGAGTATGTAAGGCTTGTGGCTCTTACAACAAAAAGCAAGTTGTTAGCGTTGACTAATTAA
>JAZSII010000272.1:0-3712 GCA_045533725.1 Acetatifactor sp.
GCCTTAATGTGCAGGGCTGTGTACTGTCCCACGGTAGTACCCATAAGGCAGGCCATGGCGATTAATGCAAAGAAAAAGTCCATAACCGGGTCTGTGTTGCCATGGGTCAAAGGAAGCTCGCGGATATAAGAGGCTTCATTGCTGACGGCGTCCATAACAGCATCCAGCTTATCCGGATGATTCGGTATCATACTGTTAACGACTTCCGTGGTCTGAATGTATTTGTCCATAACTGCTTTAGTCATGGTTTGAGAAATACCGTTTTCCATAATGGTAAGGGAGGGGGTTCCGTCTTTTAAAATAATCAAACCATCCACCTGCTCTTCGGCAAGCAATTCCTCACCATGGGACAGGTCCGTGTAAGTAACGGAGAAAAAAGGAACTTCGCTGTCCACACTTTCGGAAAGACCATCCATCATTTCTTTGAAGTATGTTTCCTTGGTGTTATCTTCTAAAACTACTGCAACGGGAATGGTTTCAAAGGTTTCTGCACTTTTTGTGATATTACTGAAAGCGGCGAAAAAGCAGGTGCCCAGAATCAGTGGAAAGATCAGATTCCAGAAAAATTCATCTTTTTGATGAAACAGTGCTTTTAAGCGATATTTAAACATGTGTAAAAACATAGTGTTGCCTCCTAATCTCTCAATTCCTTGCCGGTGATTTCCAGGAATACGTCATTTAATGTAGGGCGCTCGGAATATACACGACCAAAGCTGATATCCTGCTGCTTTAACAGATCCAACAGGCGAATCAGATTGTGCTTACCACCGCTGTAAAAGACTTTCAGTAGATTGTCTGTGTAGGTTACTTCATATACATGGGGCAGTGTCTTGATTTGCTCTGTTAAGGAAGCAGGAAGGTCTAAAAGCTCGATGCTGATGGTTTCATTTTTCTTAATCATCTTTTTTAATTCATCAGTGGTACCCATGGCCAGATTCTTGCCCTTATCCATAATGGCGATGCGGGTACAAATCTGCTCAACCTCTTCCATATAGTGGGAGGTGTAAATAATGGTGGCACCCTGACGATTTAACTCTTGAATACCTTCCAGAATTTTGTTTCTGCTCTGGGGGTCTACAGCCACTGTAGGCTCATCCATGAAAATCAAAGAAGGTTTGTGGGCGATTCCGCAAGCGATATTCAGTCGACGAAGTAAACCGCCGGAAAGCTTCTTGGGATAGAATTTCTTGTAATCTACCAAATCTACAAATTCAATAGCTTCTTCCACATATTGCTTGCGAAGCTTTTTGTCCTTGATGTAAAGACCGCAGAAGAAATCGATATTATCGTAAACGGTCAGTTCATCAAATACTGCCACATTCTGCATAACCACACCGATTTTACTTTTTTGCTCATAACTGTCAGGTTTCATTTCTTCGCCGAAAACCCGGATGCTTCCTTTGTCGTAGTTCAAAAGTGCAAGGATGCAGTTGATGGTGGTGGTTTTGCCGGAGCCGTTAGGACCGAGCAGACCGAAGATTTCACCCTGCTTAATATCCAGGTTAAAATGATCCAAAGCAATCAGCTCCTTGTATCGCTTTACTAAATTTTCTACTACAATTACAGATTCACTCATGTTTGTTCCTCGTTTCTTTCTTGTGTTTTCATTTAATAGGGAACCGGCCGTGGTGTAACTTGGACCGGATTGGTTCAAATGTACCTTATGGTCTTAGTATAGCGGGAAGGCGGAAGTTTGGTAAGTGAATATCTTCACAACCTCATATGACAAATGTCACATTCCGGGCGTTACAATTGCAATTTGATTTTTTGAATGGTATGATATACGCAGGCAAAGAAAAACAAGCGATTGCGCGCAGAAAGGAGGTCGGATTATGCTCCATATCGTTGACAGAGTACTTTTATATTTAATGGGCATTTTTTTAATAAAAATGAATCATTGTCCGTGGTCAGATATGGTGTATATTTTGACCGGTCTGATTCTGGTGGGAGCAACCGGCTATTTAGGGGAGGTGCGTAAGCATCCGGCAGAGAAGTGGACCTATATGTTCCTTCCGCTGGGGGTTATTCTGCTTCCGGAGTTTGCGCCGTTTGTAGCGTTGATTTTGTACGCAGGGATCTATAAGTATTTAGATGATAAAAAATATTTGGTTTTATTAAGTACTTTTTCCGTAGTACCAACTGTATATTCCGGCATCATAGTGCCGGATGCATCGGCGCTGGTTTGGGTTTTGATGCTGTTTTTGGCTTTTTACATGGCGTGGAAGTCCCGGGTATTGAAACTGCGAAGTGAGGAAGTAAAACATATCCGTGACGACGCTGCGGAGCGTAATGCCATGCTGGCGGAGAAGAATAAATATTTGGCAACCAATCAGGAGAAGGAGATACATATCGCTACTCTTGCGGAGAGAAACCGAATAGCCAGAGAGATACATGATAATGTGGGCCATTTGCTTTCGCGTTCTATTTTACAATTGGGGGCTATTATGGCCATACATAAAAGCGAGCCGGTGGCAGAGCAGTTAGAGCCTTTGAAGGAAACTTTGGACAATGCCATGAATAACATTCGGGAAAGCGTCCATGATTTGCACAAGGAAAGCTTTGATATCAAGGATGCCGCCAAGAGACTTTTGGAGGAATGTAAGGATTATGAGACCAGCCTTGACTGCGACATTTCCATGGATGCGGACAAGGAAATAAAGTATGCTTTTCTGACCATTTTGAAGGAAGCCCTTACCAATGTGCAAAAGCATTCAGATGCCACAAGGGTAAAGGTTGTGTTACATGAATTGGAAGAGTACTACCAAATGATGGTGGAGGATAACGGAACCGGTCAGGCCAATGTATATAATCCGAAGGGCGGTATCGGACTTCGAAACATGGAGGAACGAATCAGAGCGCTGGGAGGAATCATTACCTTTTCCGGGCAGCAGGGCTTTCGAATCTTTATTTCGGTGCCAAAGAAAAAGTGACAGAGAGGTTAACATAACACAAACGTTATAACCGGAACACAGACAGGAGGTTTGGTATGAAAATCGTAATTGTAGATGATGACAGTATTGTTTTAATGTCTTTAAAGACCATTATAGAAGCCGGAGGAATAGAAGTACTGGCGACGGGGAAAAGCGGTGCAGAAGCGGTGGAACTGTATGAAAAGTACCAACCGGATATTTTGCTTTCCGATATTCGCATGGAGGGCATGGATGGTATCACTGCCGCAGGGAAAGTTTTGGCGAAGTATCCGGAGGCGCGAGTTTTGTTTCTCACCACCTTTTCGGATGATGAGTATGTGGTAAACGCTTTGAAATGCGGCGCCAAGGGATATATCTTGAAGCAGGACTTCGAAGGAATCGTCCCGGCACTGCAGGCGGTGTATTCCGGACAAAGTGTGTTTGGAGGAGAAATCGTAAATAAGCTGCCCAGCATTCAGGCAGTGGATACACGGGCGGAGAGATTTTCGGAAAAGGGAATTACCGAAAAAGAGTTTGAAATCGTTGAGCTTGTGGCGAAAGGCCTAAGTAATCGTGAAATCGCAGAAGGACTTTTCCTAAGCGAAGGAACGGTACGAAATTATTTGAGCAATATTCTGGATAAACTGGAGCTTCGCGACAGAACACAGTTGGTGGTATATTATTATCAGAGTTAAAATTGTCCATGGTGAGTACGGAAAAGTACACGCCATGGATTTTTTTGTAAAAAAGTATTGACAGAACAAATATGAGCGTACATAATGTGTATATCGTATATATACATT
>JAZSII010000046.1:0-10597 GCA_045533725.1 Acetatifactor sp.
CTTCAATATCAATTGTAATGGTGTCATTTTCTTCTGCGCCAACCTGCAAATTCTTACCGGTAAAATCACCCTGCAAAAGATTCTGCTCGTTAAAGGTTGTGGAATCTGCCACTCTGTCGATTTCAGAAATCTACTGATCAACTTCCAACTGAAGATATTCTCTATCTTCACTCATGTTAGTTCCATTAGCGGGCTGGCATGCCGGTTCGTACGTTCTCTGAAGCATATCATGAACTTCATTCAATGCACCTTCAGCTGTCTGTACACAAGAGATACCATCC
Organism: Acetatifactor sp.; assembly: GCA_045533725.1. Classification (GTDB taxonomy): domain Bacteria; phylum Bacillota; class Clostridia; order Lachnospirales; family Lachnospiraceae; genus Acetatifactor. The sequence continues at coordinate 282 of JAZSII010000046.1, forward strand.
TGTGCATTTTCAGAAGCCTGCGAAAGACCACGAATCTGACGTCTCATCTTCTCAGAAATTGCAAGACCTGCTGCATCATCTGCCGCACCGTTAATCTTGTAACCAGAAGATAACTTCTCAGTTGCCTTAGCCTGTGTAGACTGAGTTAATCCTAACATTCTGTTTGAGTTCATTGCTCTTAAGTTGTGCTGTACTACCATAAATTTTCCTCCTTGAATTTCCGGTGGCATCCTTGCCACTCGTTTGATAAATGAATAGTTGCATGACATCTTCTTCGCCGAAGCTTTGTCGATATCATCAGGTAAGCAATTATCATTTGCTTTACTTGATATATATATCGGATTGTTTTTTATTTACTTTAGAGTTTTTTTGAATTTTTTTAAACTTTTTATTTCGTTCTCTAAAGTCCTTCGGTTTTGATATGTCCTTGTTGCTTACACTTATTATATCGGCAGTTTACGGTAATACTTAACCCCTAATTTAAAATTATTTTACTTTTTCCAAAAAAAACGGAGAACACTCTTCATAGAATGTTCTCCTGCCACTTTTACTTCTTTAAATCAAAGCCTCTGCTCTCTTCCAACGCCGCCTTATTTAGGTTTTGATAATATCCGTACGCCACCTTGGAATTAACCCGGCTTTCCTTGATCTGGCTCTTCTCTTTTGCAAAATATGACTCAATCAAGGCTTTATTCCTCGCTTCGCTCGCCTGCACAGTCATACTCTTCTCCGTCACTTGGCGAATCAAATCCTGCAAGGTTTTAATCTGTGCTGCATGCTTGTCTTTTTCTGCCTGCAATTGTGTGGCTATATTGGCATACAAGCTTTCAAACCCATCATCCAACTTTGTCAGTTCTTCAATCAGACGTCCTTTTTCTTCGATAGCCTCATCAAATTTGGTCATATCCACCACTTCTGCACTAAATATCCGATATTGTTCTTCGTTATATGCCTGAATTTTATCCAGCACCACTAATTTCTTGCGAAGCGACTCTTCTAATATATTCAGATAATTATTCATTATGCATTCCCCTTTGCACGATTCATCTGCATCACTTCTTTCCATGTATCCCGTACAGAATGAATATGTTCATTTACTTCCTTCAATATCTCAATATCCTTTTTCATATTGGCCTGAACTAACCGTCCGGAAAGATACTCATAGATACGTTCAAAATCCTGTGCCACTTCATACTTCATATCCAAAGTCTGGCGCAGATAATCAATAATATGCTGTACCTTCATAATATTGGTATGTGCCTTCTGTACATCCTTCTGTTCAATCGCCGTCTCTGCGATATTGCAAAACTTAATCATGCCGTCATAAAGCATTAACGTAAGCTCCGCAGGAGATGCGGTCAACACCTTATTATTATTGTACTGTGCATATGCATTGGGTAATGCCATATCATCAACCTCCTAAAAGTGCCGTTACTGCGCTGGTATTGGATTGCATCTTCGCCATGGCAGTTTCCATAGCCGCAAATTTCTTATACCATTTATCTTCATAATCAGCAACCTTTTGTTCTAACTGTGAAATCTTCTTTGTATAGTCTGAATATTCCGTCTTCATCTTCTTATCATCATAGAAGCTGCCAAAGCTACGAACGCCATCCGAAGACTTGGACTGTTCCGTCATGGCTGTATACAAATTCCTTGACAACTCTGTAAAGAAGGAAACCACCGTATCCGGATCAGTACTAATCATAGATTTCAGCTTATCTGCCTTGCCGGACGTAAATTCATTATCCGGGTCACCATCAATATGATAAGCATTCTTTTCATTATCAGCTGTTTCAAAATAGCTTCTGGTGCTGATGCCAAAGCTCGACAAATAGAATGTTGTGCCACCAATTTCAATACCAGCGGACATGGTTTGCTTTAATGCCGAACTCACTCTATTCAAGTTTTCATCGCGACGCAGAATAGAATCCTTAATTTTCTCTTCCCACTTCTCGATTTCGCTCTCAGACATAGCCTCTTTTTCCTCATCGGTAAGGGGCTCATATCCTTTTGCAGAGTCTGCATTATATAACTTATCCATCTCATTAATGATGTCATTATATTCCTTGATAAAGTTCTTAATCATGTCATAGATACCATCAGTATCATCCTGCGTAGTAACTGTGATAGACTCGCCGGGTGCTGTGGTATTCATGGCCGTAATCGTCAAACCATTGATATCAAAAGTATTGGTATTGCTCTTGAAAGTCGCACCATTCAATTCAATTTCTGCATCCTGACCTACTACCTTGGTCGCACCATTGTTCTTTATAGAAAGTCCCAAAGCAGTCAACGCATACCCGGTTCCGCTCAAGGTAAAATCATTAGCCGCACCGGATTCTTTCGCACTTACAAAGAATCTCTGATTCTTCTCATCGAAGCTTGCATTTAAACCACAATCATTCTTAAGCCAGGTCAATGCATCAGAAATAGTTGTATCTGCAGTCACATCAAAGGTCTTTACTTCCCCGTTAATCGTACAGGTCATTTGTGCATTTGCACCCAATTCACCCAGTTCACTAATCTTTGTGGTTGCATTCGCCTTGCCGCCATCTAATTTAGTCACTTCAGCACCTGTTAAATATGCAGTCTTTGCTAACTTATTAATCTTAAGTTCCTGCACACCATTCATAGCACCTTCGCCGGTAATAACACTTACTGCATTGCTGTCGGAAACCTTTGTTGTCTTCTTCATATATGCAGTAGTAAAACGCATATTGCTGATGTATTTGTTCTGTAAGTTCTTCAGTTTGGTATTCAAGCCCTTCCATGCTTCCTGCTTCACTTCCAGTTTCTTCTGGGCCTTAACCGCCTCATCCACTTTTGTCTTTCTGGATGCAACCAATTCCTGTATCAAACTGTCAGTGTCCATACCGGACATAAGACCTGTTAATCTCATTGCCATAACCGCATCCTCCTATCTTCTCTCATCTACCAGGATACCGGCCATCTCCCAAACCTTGGCAATCATATCCAAAGTTTTCTCCGGCGGAAGCTCTTTGATAACTTCCTTGGTATCCTTATCTACAATTTTAATCGTTACTCGATTTGTCCCCTCATGAATTCCGAATACAGCCTCCGAGTTAAACATATTCTTGTTCAACTGTTCAACAGCCTTTTTAATCTGCTCGTTACTGGGCTGTTCCTTTCCCTGTTCACCCTGTCTGCCGGTATCCTTCTGCTGAGAATCCTGCACTACAGTTAACATAGGATCCATTTTCTGAATTTCCTGCACTGCTGTGGAAGCAGTATTATTACCGGTGCTTCGTTCCGTCTGCACTACCGGTTTTGGTTGTACGGTTTGAGTAGCCTGTATACTCATTACACTTCCTAATGGTTCTAATGCCATGTCGTCCACCTCCATGTGAATACTAGCCAATTAATAGTTACTGATGTCTACCGACACCTTTCTTATTCTTTTTATCGGATATATTAGTATAAATCTTTAGAGTGTAAACTAAATATTTTTCTCAAGCCATCATTTCCGTCAATTCCCTTTGCAATTCCCGGAATACAAGAAAAGACCCGCATAAGCAGGTCTTAAAAATCATTATTATGCCTCTTCATTCTCGCAATAGAATCGATACTTTTTGTCAAACCTATAAATCCAATAGGCAAAGAAACCGGCGCATGCAACCCAAACAATCCAAACAATATCTATACCTATTATAATTCCATGCAAAAGCATCGTACCAAGCAATACAAGAGCACAAGTATAATTTAGCTTTAGATGTGCAAATAGAACAAGCCCTTCTTGAACCACGCAAAACAACAGCAACATAATTTTAAAAGCGCCAAGCGGCATCACTATGTTTGTTATAAACAGCTCTGCACCCTCAATATTTTTCTGTATTGAAACATCTGCCAAATGAATAAAATATACAAGAAACACCAGTATGTATAATGCCTTTGCACTTATTTGAATATATTTATTCATTTTCTCATTCTGCTGGTAACGATAATACTTGTTTTTGGGCATTATTATCCTTGGTTCCTTTGAATCGGTAGAGCGGTTCATCTGCTGCTCCGTCTCCTGCACAAACTGTATCATTTGTATACCACAAGAACAACAAAACTTTGCTCTTTCTTTATTTGGTGTTCCGCATCTTGGACAAAACATCTTCACGCCCCTCCACTTCATATCAAGTTTTGTATTTTTATTCCATTTTCCTTTATAAGAATACATTTTTTAATACTATTTGTCAATAATTATGCACAAAAAGGACCTGCCGAAACAGATCCTTTCCATAACACAACCTTCTTTTTAACCCAATAAATTCTTCAATGCATCAATGCCCTCTACATTAACAGCTTCTTTATTTGCCTCTTGAATCTGTACATATACTTCTTTTCTGTAAACGGGCACTTCCTTGGGTGCAGAAACACCTATCTTCACCTGATCACCCTTTATCTCCAAGATAGTGATTTCGATGTTATTGTTAATTACAATGGCCTCATTCTTTTTTCTGGATAATGCTAACATCCTATTCACCATCCTTTCTTGCCTGCAGAATATCATAAATAGGATACTTGATAGGATAATCTCCGGAATCCACAATGACCTGACAAGCCTTGCGCTCGTCAATATTAATAATAATAGGTCCCTGCAGATTTACACTCATCTTTTTCAAATCCGCCGGCACGGTCACCGTTACCAATACCAACAGATTATCCGGACCAATGTTGCCGATTCCCTTTAACAGTTCATCATCCACTTCCGGATTGTAGTCCCCTTTTACTACCAGGGGATCCATAACCGGCAAAGCAAATGCGGCCTCATCCAAAGACTGCATCCAGCGAATACCTGCATCCGTACCCTTTTCCTCATCATAAATCAGAGTAAAGCTCTTCATGTCCGGGAATCCGATAATTCCACCGGGAAAGGTAATGATTTTTTCATCTGCTACTTCAATTTCTCCAAAAAGTCTGGTATTAATTCTCATATCGTCCTCTTTTCTGCCCAATAGGTCTTAGATATAGTTTAACAAGCTTGTCTGTGTTATCTTTCCGGTAGCCATAAGTGCTGCTTCATATGTTAATTGTGCACTGCTCAGCTGAATAGCCACTTCCGTAATATCTACGTCTTCATTTTCGCTCTTCAAGGTTTCAAAAGTAGTCTTCTGGGTCTGCATACGGCTCTTAATGAGTTCCAGCTTACTGCTTCTGGTACCACAGTTTGTAATACTTAAATTAGCTTCATCCAGATAGCCCTGCATGGTGGTAATTCCTGCTTCAAACATTCTTTGTGCCTTATCCTTCAGCAAATCATAGGTTTTTCCAACCACCTCCAGCTTGCTTTCCAGTATTGCCAAATCATCCCCGGTTACTGTTTCCTTCAGCTTTTCCAAGTCTTCCTTGATTTTCTGAATATCTGTCACTTCCTGCATCACCTGAATCAAATCATCCACCGTTCTGCCGATACCATGCTTGAAGCATTCATCCGCAGTGGAATTGACACGAATGGTCTGATTAAATCCTACATCATATTCAATAACCTGTTTTTCTACAATACCCTGCAAATACCCCTGGTTGTAATCAATTACATTTCCGTCTGCATCTTCTGTGGAACAAGCAAAGTAATGCTGGGGGCGTAAATCTCCTGTCGCCCAATTCGTTTTCTGATAAGTCACCCTGATTTCTGCTTCATTCAAGGCAGAAGTTTTGGTGTCATCCTGTAGATTCATCAATCTGTCATATGCCGCATCACTCAAATATAATTCACCTGTTTCCGGCACATAAACAGCGACTTCTTCGCCATTTTCACTTGCCTCCTGTACACGCTGCGCCGGGCTGGGATTATTATCATACTCATGCATCATTTCCGTAGGAATCTGCTGCCAATCCAGTACAATGTTGCCCTCTGCATCGGTTGTCTGCACCGGATAAGAAAGCACCGGCACTTCAGTATCACAGTTATTGTACGCCAAGCGGATTCTGTAAATATCACTGGTTTCAATATCCATTGCGCTGACATCCACATCTGCATAATTCACTGCATTAATATCTTTAATATCATCTCCGCCGGCAGATTTTGTATTAACAATTGTCAATTGGTCTATATTGTCCTTGCTCAGCTGCTCTACAATAGTTGTCTTTATCTTTTCATCCGTTTCAAACCTGAGAGAAGTATCCGTTCTGTATCCCGTAAATATATAACGGCCTGCATAATCCGCATCGGCAGTACTGTACACTTCGTCTCCCAAAGCCTTGAGCTGTTCCAAAATGATTTCTCTGTCGGAGGTTGTCAAATCCCCATTAGCCCCCTTTGTACACTGACTAATCATATTGGTAATAATTCCCGTCAGATTATTGAGCGAATCCTCCGTAACCTGCAACCAGCTTTCCGCATCAGGAATATTCTTGCTGTAATACTGTGTTACCTCAGTCACGTTACTGCGTAGACGCAATGCACGGATTGCTACTACCGGATCATCTGAGGGGCGATTAATCTTCTTCTGCGTAGACATCTGGTTACTTAATGTATCCTGATATATTTTGTTTGTATTGATGTTTGCCAGATTGTTGTTCTGGATGATTTTGTTTGTAATTCTCATGTCAGTCCTCCTATTGAAGAAAACCATATCTTCCTTTGGAATTTTATACGCCGGTCTCCAAGATTAGTCTGTCGTAAATCTCTGTTAATGTTTGTATCATTTTGGATGCCAGATTATAAGCATTTTGGTACTTTACTAAATTAATCGCTTCCTCATCCTCATCCACTCCGGAGATGGATAAACGCTGGTTATCAATTACACCCGCAATATTTTCATAGTTTTTACTGAAGGTATTGGCTCTGCTGGCATTCAATGCCACATCACCCAGTACACACTGCAAAAACTCTGATGCACTACAACCTCTGAAGCTCATAATTTCTTTGTTATATGCCATGTTTTTTAACTCAGAAAGCAAATCGTTTTGCTCCACACCGTCTGATTGTTCTTTACGGTTTGCCAAAAGATTGGCATCCTCCAAAACTGCTGTCAGAATACTGAAATTCTTGGCTGTCAGCTTATAATAGCTGTCCGCATCGGATTCCACTGTCATGGTTGCTGCCGCCTTAGCTTCTTCCTCCGTCATTCCTCCGGCAACCAGCTCTTCCACCTTCTTCTGATAAGCCTCATAGGTAAACAAATCATATCTGTCATCCGCAGGGAAATCGTATTGTTCTTCGTCTATAGGATACTTTCCTGCAAAAAGAATATTACCCTGATTATTATAAGAATCATATCCACTCTGCAGAATATTATTAAAATGTTGTGAAAAGCTGCGAATCCATTCATTCATCTGATTCATATAATAAGGAATACCCTGATACTCCAATCCCTTACCGATGCTTGCCTGCTTACCTACTCTGTCATTGGTCAGACGCTCTTGATTTTTCTGCCCGTCGGAAAGCGTAAAGGTATATGTATATACCGCATTGCCGGAATCATCGTAGCTACATTGATAGGACCATGAATCGTAGTAAAAGAGCTTATTCCCCAAATCAATGATACCGCCCTGGTCGGATAGGTTGGACTTATTCAAATCCTGCAAATATCCCTCATTTACCTGAATGGTTACTATATCGCGGCTACCGTCCTCAGTAGTTCCGATTTCAACAATATCGCCATGGAAATACTCGCCATTGGTACCGTCACGCATCTGAACCAGACCCTGCAGTTCGCCTCCCATAGAGGCATTGTACAAATTAAACTTCTGGCCATCTTCCCAATAAACATCATACAGGCCGTCTATATCCGTCTGGTTTACCTTCTCATAGTTTTCACGGCCCTTACATTCCAATCCGTTAAATTCACTGGTATCAACCAGGGTCTGTCCGCCTGCAATCTTTACAATAAATCTATTGGCACCGGTTTCTCTGTCCGGATAGTTCGTATCAATAATAGGCGTTTCCGAAATTTCTACATCTACAATTTTGGAAAGCTGGTCAATGAGCAACGCTCTTCTGTCTCTCAATTCGTTGGCCCTGCTGCCGGAAAGCTCAATTACGTTAATCTGCTTATTCAGTGTAGCGATTTCTCCCGCCAAAGAATTAATCTCGTCGATCTTTATTTTTATTTCCTTGTTTACATCCTTCTGTAAAGCTTCCAAATTGCCGGAAAGATTGTTAAAATACTCTGCCAGAGCGTCTGCGCTGCCTACAAATTGGGACTTTGCAGAATCACTGTTAGGATTCTTTAAAAGCTCCTCCAAACCACTTACCATCATTTTATCAAAAATGGTTTTAAATCCGCTGGCAATACCATCATCCTGAAAATAGGTTTCCAACTGAGTCATGTAATATTCTTTGGAGGTATATTCGCCAACCAATGCATTATTGTTCCAGTATTTGGTATCGTAAAACTCATCTCTTACCCGCTCTATAGCAATGGTATCTACACCCGCTCCCGCACAACCATAGGTCTGAAATACACGAATGGCATCGGATGCCTGTTGTACCACCTGTTGCCTGCTGTACCCTTCCGTCTGCACATTTGCAATATTATTGGAAGTGGTATTCAACGCTGCATTGCTGGCTAACAATCCTTTATATGCAATATTAAGTCCAAAAAACTGTGATGCCATTTACCTCACTCCTATCTCACTACACACCAAGCGTATTAATAATATGCGCCAACATTTCACTAATGGAATTGATATATCGGCTGGATGCATTAAACGCATTTTGGAATCGAATCATATTGGACAATTCTTCATCCGAGGACACACCCAGAATCTGTTCTCTGGCATTGCCCGTTGCTTCTACGGTATTTTCCTGATTTACGAAAATACTTCTGGAAACATATGCAGAGTTAGCAACCTGAGACACTAAGTCATTGTAGTAATCCAAAAAGGTTGTTAACTTCTTCACCTCCGGATTCAAGGTGTATACCTCTTCCGTAAAGGCCGCCTTCAGCGCTTCCGCTGTTTCATTGTCTACGGAACCGTCCGGCTTCATAAATCCAAGATTAGAAGGCTCCTGCTTCAGCTGCTGGTCAATCTGCAAATTCTTTAAGGTATATAAGGATTCCTGATTTGCAAAATCCTCTTCACTGTAAACCCAGTACTCATTGCCGTCAGCACCGGTTACCTTTGTATAACCCTCTGTGGTTATCTTTTCAAACAGCTGCATGGGACTTCCGTTTTCTTCCCGCATATAGCCGTTTGTATCATTCAAACAATACTTCACATTCTCTAATACGGTACCGTCTGCCAGTGTCAGGTTTCCTTGTGTCACCCCTGCCGCCGTTGCTAAAATCTCATTCACTTTGTTCACGACATTGTGAATCAACTGGTCAAACTCTGCCTGAATATTCATAATAACAGATTCAGATACCGCACCATAATCCTTTGCTATGTCGGTATAATCCGCGCGATGATCGCCTCTTGCAAGCATAATCGCCTTCAATCCGCCAATATCCGTATTCTTGTCGGAAGAAATCTCTCTCTCCAAATCAAATACTTCTGCGCCGTCAATATTATATTCCCTGCTGCCGTCATCCAATACTTTATAGGTTGCATTCTGCGGCCAGAAGGGAGTATAAAATCCGGTTGCCTCATCTACCTGAAGCATAATCTCGAAGCACCGTTCGCCTTTTACGAAATCCACGCCTTCTATCTGTACGTCCACGTCTCCGTAAACATTCTCTGTTACCTTTATATCCACCAAATCTGCCAATTCATCCAGTATGGCATTTCTGGTATCTCTCAAATCATTTGCATGCTCAATACCGCCCACTTCAATCTTACGGATTTGTTCATTTAATTCAATAATCTGTCGGCCGTATTCATTAATCTGATCCACATGCTGCTTTAACTGGATATTCAAATTATCCTGATAAAAGGTCATACCATCATATATATTAACTGCACGTTCTACAAATTCTTCCGCTCTCTGTACCAAGAGCCCCTGCGTAACAGAACTGGATGGGTCCTTCGCCAATTCCTGTACAGATGTCCAGAGATCACTCATGGTCGTTTGAAAGGCTTCCCCATTTAATTCGCCCAACAAACTCTCTATTTCTTCCATAGTTTCCGTAGTTGTACGATAAAAGGCACAACGTCCGGACTCCCGACGATAAGTCTGGTCTAAAAAAACATCTCTCACTTGTTTTACGCTGGAATAGGTGACACCTAATCCGGTCTGTTGATTCGCAACACCTTCCGGATTGATTGAAATCGTGACATACTGCTTAGACGCTTGTTGTACCTGTTGTCTGGTATAACCGGCAGTATCTACGTTAGATAAATTATGCGCTGTGGTATTCAGCGCATTCTGACTTGTTCTTAATCCGGAGGTGCCAACATATAGACTTCCCATTAACGGCATA
>JAZSII010000194.1:0-2711 GCA_045533725.1 Acetatifactor sp.
AAACAGAGGAGTTCTTGACTATTGTAGGTCTGGAAAAGAAAGCCCATAAGCGTCTGGGGTCTTTTTCAGGTGGTATGCGCCAAAGAGTGTTGCTTGCGGTTGCCATGCTGGACAACCCGGAAATATTAATACTGGATGAGCCCACTGCCGGACTGGACGTGGGAGAGCGTATCCGTTTGTGTAAATATATTGCAGAGCTGGGAGAAGAGCGTACTGTCATACTGGCAACCCATATTGTCAGTGATATTGAGACCATTGCGGATACAGTCCTGCTTTTAAATCAGGGTAAAATTATGATAAGCGGAAGCCCGGCGGAAGTCATCGAAAAAGCTATGAAAGAGAATTCTTCTATTCAGTCCTTGGAGGATGTGTATCTGTATTACGCGGAGGGAAAAGTATGAGTGAATTTCGAAGAATCTTCTTCTCTCGCAGAATGATTTTTGCCTGGTTCATAGGATTGTTTCTATGCGGGGTTTTCTTTTGCTACGAGTGTGAGAGCTCCAAAGAAATCACTCTTTCGGGAGAAGAATTACAAAGCTACATCGATAGCTACCCTGATTTCCTACAGTCAGTAAAGGACAATGCGGAGAACGTGGGTATGCTGGCAGCCATTAGTGATAATTCGGGCTTTGTAAGGGATAATATTGAAAAAACACTGGATGATTACTCCCGTCTGGAAGGCACCACACTGGCCGAGGGAGAAAATAAAGGAATCGTGCTATTTTCCAATTTTGTGTTGGGGGATGCCATCATTATGACCATGGTACTGGTGGTGTTGCTTCTCTTTGCAGAGGAGAAAAGCAAGGGACTTTCCATGCTGGTGCGTTGTACGAAAAACGGTCGTTCCAGACTGATTCTGGAGCGTGCCGGTATTTTGGCTGTGACGTCTTTAGTGGCAAGCTTTCTGGTAACTGCCACTTGTATGATTCTTTCCCACGGACTTTGCGGAGAGGTGGTTTTCAGCAGACCCTTACAGTCTGTTCCGGAATTTTCTATGTGCGCATTTCCAATCACCATAGGGGAGTATTTACTGCTAACCATATTGATAAAAGCGTTGGCGGCCTTTGCTTTTGGGCTTTTTGTGTTGCTTCTTTTGGTGTGGCTGGAGGCCATCCCGGCAATTCTGGCAGGTGCCGGTATGATGTTTGTGGAGTATCTGGGTTACACGCTGATATTGGGCACGGATAAGCTGTCCGGCGCGAAGTTGGCAAATGTCATGGCATTACTTCGTACGGAGATTTTTTTCAAGAATTACTATAATATTAATTTCTTTGGTCATGCAGTGGGTTTTCTCACTTTTTCTGCGGCAATTATGGGTGTTGTGGCTATGGGACTGGTTATCCTTTCCGCAATTTTCAGTGCCAAATGTACGGAAAACTGCCTGCGCATCGGTCTGATTAACAAGATAAAAGTGTGGTGTAGTTTACATGCCCCTAATCCGCCTCTGTTTTTCTGGGAACTGAGAAAGGTTTTTTTCAGCCAGCGAGGCATCCTGATTGTGGCGGCGGTGTTGTATTTCGCGGCCTCTTCCGGATTGGAGTACCGGTATTACAGCTACGTGGATACGGAGAGAGAATATTATTATGAAAAATATGCAGGAACCATCACAAAGGAAAAAATAGCACTGATGCAGGAGGACTATGACGAAATAATAGGCCTGTATAGGAAAGCGGCTGAAGAGATTAAGTATTTGCAGGCGCATGACCCGGAAAATGAGCGTATTCTTACGTTGATGCAGACTTGCTATGATTTGGGGGAGAAAGCACAAGCAGTAGAGGAAATCATGGAAAATGCCTCCGGTGCGTTTGACTACAGCATGAAGACCGGTGTGGAAACCCAGCTGGTCAAGCCGGATGCTTATCAAAGACTTTTTGTCACCGATGTAAGTACCACCAACAAGAACAGTATGTTTTTGATATTAGGGATTGTCGGACTCTTTTCCGGACTCATGGCCTGTGAAAAGGAGCGTAATATGTCCCTGTGGCTTCAAACTCTTTTCAAGGGACGAAAGACGCTGCTGATCAGAAAGTTAGGTGTTATTGCATTGACAGTGCCTGTACTGGTATTGGGTGTCAGTTGGGCCCAGTTTTATCAGGTGCAGGAGGCGGTAGGTTTCAATGATTTGGGAGCAACGGCCCAGAGCATCTCCCTTTTTCGGGAAATTCCTTTTCCGATTAGTATCGGAGGATATATGGTGCTTGTGTTTATTATCCGCATACTGTTTGCCTTTTTGATAGGGGGATTGGTAGCAGGTATCAGTGCCCTTGTACCAAATCGTGTGTTATGCTTATTTATCAGTTTTGTTCTGTTGGTAGTGCCCATGGTGCTGGCCCTGACGGGAATTGTGAACATGTTCAGCGTAGCAGATTTGTTGGGCTTTTGGGAGTTGTGGTAGCATGAATAGCAGTTGCATGAATATTTTTGTTTATGCAACTGCTTTAAGTTGACAAAATGTAATTATTAGTATACAATCAATATATCGAGTAATCTGAAATTTGTACATTCGTACATTCAAGGCATTTTCGCCATTTTACTCAGAAATTAAGTATAATGGCGGATTTGTATATTTCCCATGGCAAGTCCGCCGGAAGGGAGGAATTGCATGGGAGAAGTGAATAATGTAATGTGTGACTATTTGGGGCGTACTGGGTGTTTTGCAGACTTTTGGAATGGTACCGTTTTTACAGGAAGGCAAATACTTGTCATGTCAC
>JAZSII010000257.1:0-3003 GCA_045533725.1 Acetatifactor sp.
CCTTTCTACTCGTATCGCTTAATCTTAAGCCCTAAGCTACCCACACTGACAATCACAATCAAGTAAGCTACTGTAACACATAATACCATAGAATAGGCACTCTTGTCCCCTACTATTAATAATTTTGATGCATCCATAAACCATCTTTGCGGCATCAAATAAGAAAGTGTCTGCAATGCCTTTGTTGTTTTTTCCAAAGGGAAATATAATCCTGCCAAAAGTGCGGATATACTCCAAACAGAAAATACCGCATAATTGGAACTCATAACATCTCCGAGAATCACTCCAAGCATAAGACTCAAAGTGCTAAATATCAATCCCAATAAAAAGATGATAAAAAGGAAACTAATCATACTCATTCCCACATCCAGTCCGGGAATAAAGCATAAGCATATCCCAAGAACAACTGTCTGCATCAAACTGATAAACAATGCCACCACAAATTTAGAGACGAAGTACTCTTTTGTGCTCGCTTTGGTTAACATAACTCTTGTGAATACTTTATTGTTCTGCTCCTCTATCACAGAATGTGCCACACATACTCCACAGAACAAAAAGCCCAGGGTAATAAATGCAAAGGAATAACCAATCTGCGTATGTTGATTTATCTGCACTTGTGTTAACTCCACCGATTCCTTGCTAGCAAAATTTACCACCTTCTTTTCAGGCATCATTTCCTGCATTTGCGTAAGGGTCTCTATAATTGCCTCTGTATCATTCCCCACAAAGCTCTGTACCTGCTTTATCCCCGCAAATAAGTCCGTAAGTTCTGTTACAAAAAGCTCCTGCCTTTCATCAGCAGATACCCCATAAAGAGTGATACCCTTCTCCCACACGCCGCTTAATACTGCCTCATCAAAATCTTCTTTCAAATACAGCAACATGCCGGCTCTGTCATCAAAGGCGTCCTTTGCAGCAATTTCGTCTACCTGTTCCTCCGTCAATCCACTGACATCCGCACGGCAAACAGAAAACATACCCACTCCTGCCACTTGATTCAATACGTATTCAGATAATTCCGAATGTGACGCATCATACACTTTTATAGTACAAGCCGTTGCCCCTCCTAAATAAATCGCTTTCTCGGTATAGTCACTTAATTCCAAAACCATTCTTTTTTCCGACTCATCACTATAGGCTGTATAATCCATTTTTATGCCAAGAACAACCGTTGACATAATGGGCATCACTATTAAGAAGAACAAAAAACCTTTATTTCTTAACAGCAATTTGAGACTCATTTTCACTAATGAAATCATGCTTTACCTCTCTTTCTGACATAACCCGCAAATATAGCTATTACAGAGCAAGCCACCGTAATTGCTAAGGAATATACTATGGAACTTGCCACATAGCTGCTTTCTCCCATACAGGAAAGCTCCACCAAAGCACGGTTGCCATGATAAATAGGCGATAAATGCTTCAGCATATTTGATGTGCGTGAAAACATATAGGTTTCAAAACTACCGCCAAAGAATCCCATGAACCATACCACTGCAAATTGCAAAATAATAGTAATTACCAAACTGTTTGAGATATTGTAAAACATCAATCCCAATGCTACTCCTGCTGCTATCATCATAAATACTATCAGCGCGGACAAAGGAGGATTTCCCCAGTGGATATCGTAAAGCAACACTGTAATCACCGCAACAATCCCCATTCCCACCGCCACTGTTAAAACAGTGGGAATCATCTTTCCAAGATAGTTTTTCGACTCGGAGATAGAAGAAACCTGGAACCTTCGCACAATTCCGTATTTCTTTTCACTGCTTAATACACCGGTAGCACATATTAATCCGCACCAACCGAAATAAACAATATAAATAATTCCGTAATAGTCTACCGAATCAATAGCAGGCATATATTCCAGTTGCCTTACAGGCAATACAATCTCCTGCTGTTTTTCTGCCTGTAATGACGCATTTATTCCCGCTGACATCACTTTGTTCATAAAGTACTCTAAGGCAATGCCTTCCACCTCATGATCCGCACTGGTATATACTGTGTATTCACCCTCTGCAAACTCCACAAACCCTGCCAGTTCATTCTTTGCCATCACATCCTTTATGTCACCTTCCGGATATTCATAAAAAAGGATTCCGGACTCCGCACCTGCAACTGTCACCAACTCGAGCAAGGCCTTGTTCTCATCCTGCACTCTGTATCCTGCTGCAAACTCATCTACGCTCTCATAAGACTTCATAAGTTCCGAAAACGCACTGGACAATACTGCGATAACCAATATGGGCCCCAATAGCATAAACACAACACTCCATGTATTGCGAAACATGAGCTTAAAATTATTTTTTATTAAATATCTAACCATTTTTCTCCCTCACTATTCCGCATAATCTCTCAGTTTCTTACCTGTAAGTGTCAGGAATACTTCTTCCAATGTAATGTTTTCATCACCGCTGTTTACAAGCTTTTTCAGTTCCTGACTGGTTCCGCAGGCAATAATCTTTCCGTTATCCATGATTGCAATTCTGGAACAAATCGCTTCCACTTCCTCCATATAATGACTTGTATAAATAACAGTGGCTCCCTTCGCATTGGACTCCTTTATCTTATCCAGAATAAAGTTTCTGGACTGAGGATCAATGCCCACGGTAGGTTCATCAAAAATCAACAATTCCGGGTTATGACCAAGTGCACAGGCTATATTTAATCTTCTCTTCATACCCCCGGAAAAATTCTTGGCAAATTCCTGCTTACGCTCAAGCAACCCTACATATTCCAGCGAATCATCCACAGCCTTTTTCAATTCCTGGCCTTTTACTCCGTATAGAGAAGTAAACAATTCTACATTTTCCCATGCCTTCAGATTTCCGTGAATCGCCAGTTCCTGGGGAATATATTCTATCTTATGAATGACCTCTTTTTTCTGCTTCCATGGATTCTTACCCAGCAGTTCAATTTCTCCTGCTGTGGGACGCACAATAGAACAAATCATGTTCATGGTAGTACTCTTGCCCGCACCGTTGGGTCCCAGTAATCCAA
>JAZSII010000268.1:0-5645 GCA_045533725.1 Acetatifactor sp.
CCGCCTTGCTTTACAAGAAAGAAAAGGAGAAAAAAATGAGCAGAGTTTTAGTAATCGGCTGCGGCGGCGTAGCAAGTGTAGCAATCAGAAAATGTTGTCAGGTAAGTGAAGTTTTTACGGAGCTGTGTATTGCCAGCAGAACTAGGAGTAAGTGTGATAAGCTGGCTCAGGACTTGGCAGGCAAGACTGCCACAAAGATTACCACGGCACAGGTGGATGCAGATGATGTACAGCAGGTAATCGATTTGATCAATGGGTACAAGCCGGATTTGGTTATGAATATTGCCCTGCCATATCAGGATTTGACCATTATGGATGCCTGTCTGGCTTGTGGCGTTAATTATATGGACACCGCCAATTATGAGCCTGAGGACACGGATGATCCTAAGTGGCGTGCCATTTATGAAAAGCGTTGTGAGGAGCAGGGATTTTCCGCATACTTCGATTACAGCTGGCAGTGGGCATACAGGGAGAAGTTTGAGAAGGCAGGGTTGACTGCGCTTCTGGGATGCGGCTTTGACCCGGGCGTAACCCAAGCCTACTGCGCTTATGCAAAAAAACATGAGTTTGACACCATTGACACCATTGATATTTTGGACTGTAACGGTGGGGACCATGGCTATCCCTTTGCCACTAATTTCAACCCGGAAATTAACTTGCGTGAGGTTTCCGCACCGGGTAGTTATTGGGAGGATGGACACTGGGTGGAGATTCCTGCCATGAGTATTAAGAGAGAGTATGATTTTGATTGTGTGGGTGAGAAGGATATGTACCTGCTTCATCATGAGGAAATTGAATCGTTGGCTCTGAATATTCCGGAGGTAAAGAGAATCCGCTTCTTTATGACCTTCGGGCAGAGCTATCTGACTCATATGAAGTGTCTGGAAAATGTGGGTATGCTTTCTACCACGCCCATCGAGTTTGAGGGACAGGAAATCCTACCCATTCAGTTTTCGAAGGCATTGTTGCCGGATCCTCCCAGCTTGGGACCCCGCACCCACGGCAAGACCAATATCGGTTGTATCTTCACCGGTAAGAAGGACGGCAAGGAAAAGACTTATTATATTTACAACGTGTGTGACCACCAGGAATGCTACCGTGAGGTGGAGAGCCAGGCCATCAGCTATACTACCGGTGTACCGGCTATGTGCGGTGCTTTGATGCTGCTTACCGGTCAGTGGAACAAGGCCGGCGTATATACCGTGGAGGAGTTTGACCCGGATCCTTTCCTGGATGCTTTGGATAAATATGGTCTGCCCCGCAGGGAGAATCATAACCCTGTGTTGGTGGATTGATGACCGGGGGAGGAGAAACCCGTCCCATGTTTACCGCATTGGGCGGGCAAAAGCCTACGGAGTTGTTCGAAGAGATTCCCACACCTTGTTATATCATTGAGGAAAAGAAGCTACAGGAAAATGGTCGCATCCTGGAAGCAGTAAGTAAGCGTTCCGGCTGTAAGATACTGCTGGCTCAGAAGGCCTTTTCGAATTATGATTGTTATCCTATATTGGCGCCTTTTCTGGCAGGTTCGGAGGCCAGCGGTCTTTATGAAGCCAGACTGGGGGCGGAGGAAATGCCCGAAAAGGAAGTACATGTATTTTGCGGAGCTTACCGGGAAGAAGAATTTCAGGAGCTGTTACAGTATGCGGACCATATTGTGTTTAATTCGCCCAATCAGCTGAAAAAGTTTGGAGCGCGGGCAAAACAGGCCGGGAAGAGCATAGGGCTACGCATCAATCCGGAGTGTTCCACCCAGGAGGGACATGCTATTTATGACCCCTGCGCACCGGGAAGTCGTTTGGGAACCACCCGGGCTATGTGGGATATGCTGATGACAAAGGAGTTGGTGGCGCTGCTGGACGGGTTGCATTTTCACACCCTTTGTGAGCAGGATGCGGAGGATTTGGAGACTACCCTGCAGGCTGTGGAAGAGATGTTTGGGGATGTACTGCCTGCCATGAAATGGCTGAATATGGGTGGAGGACATCATATTACCCGACCGGGCTATGATGTGGAATGTCTGGAGAAATGTATTCTTTATGCTAAGGAAAAGTGGGGCGTAGAGGTATATTTGGAACCGGGAGAGGCAGTAGCTTTGAATGCCGGTTATTTGGCTACAAGGGTGCTGGATGTGGTGCAGAATGAAGACACCAGGATTGCCATACTGGATGCCAGCGCAGCCTGCCACATGCCGGATGTCATAGAAATGCCTTATACTCCGCCCTTGTATGGTGACGGTGCGGTTGGGGACGTACCATATACCTATCGACTGGCAGGACCTACCTGTTTGGCAGGGGATGTGATAGGGGATTATGGTTTTAAGGAGGAATTGCAGGAGGGAGATTTATTACTCTTTGGGGACATGGCCATTTATACTACCTGCAAGAACAATACCTTCAACGGTATGCCCTTGCCAAATATCTGGAAGAGGACAGTGGAAGGTGAACTTGTCAGACTGACGGACTTTGGGTATCAAGAATTCAAAGGTCGGTTGGGAAAACAGAGATAAGAAACCTATCTTTTTTAATGACAAGAGAATAGTATTTGTGGTAAAATTAGTAAAAAATGAAAAGAGGGTATTTGTATTATGAAAAAGCAATCGTATAATCCGTATTTGCCATCCTGGGAATACATTCCTGATGGAGAACCTTATGTATTTGGGGATAGAGTGTATGTATATGGTTCCCACGATTTTTATAATGGTTATGTTTTCTGTATGGGCGATTATGTGTGCTGGTCTGCACCGGTAGATGATTTGTCCGATTGGAGATATGAAGGTGTGATTTATCCCAAGACAGCAGATCCTTTGAATAAGGACGGCAAGATGTGTCTGTATGCACCGGACGTAACAATCGGACCCGATGGCAGATATTATTTGTATTATGTTTTGGATCATGTATCAGTTGTCTCTGTAGCAGTGAGTGACAGTCCGGCAGGAAAGTATGAATTCTATGGTTATGTGCATTATGAAGACGGTATCCGTTTGGGTGACAAGCCGGGGGATGAACCCCAGTTTGACCCGGGCGTACTTACCGAAGGTGATACCACATATCTCTATACCGGTTTCTGCGGAAGAGGCGATAAGTCCAGACATGGTTCTATGTGTACTGTATTGGGCGCAGATATGTTGACTATCAAGGAAGCTCCCGTATTTGTGGCACCGGGCTGCGAATATGCTGCAGGCACAAGCTTTGAAGAGCATGCGTTCTTTGAAGCGCCTTCTATCCGTAAGATTGGAGATACTTATTATTTTGTATATTCTTCTTCTGTAATGCATGAATTATGCTATGCGACCAGCAAGAATCCTACCAAGGATTTTGTGTATGGTGGTGTTATCGTAAGTAACTGCGATATGCACATCGATACATATAAACCTGCTAAGCAGCCCATGGCTTATGGCGGAAATAACCATGGTAGTATTGTTGAGATTAACGGCGAGTGGTACATTTTCTATCATCGCCAGACCAACGGTACCTGGTACAGCAGACAGGGTTGTGCAGAAAAGATTCAAGTACTTTCTGATGGTACTATTCCTCAGGTGGAGATTACTTCCTGTGGTTTGAATGGCGGTCCTTTGGTTGGTAAGGGCGAGCATCCTGCGTATATTGCGTGTCATTTGTTTACCGATACACCTTCTGTATATGTTGGCGGTGACAAGTTCCCCAAGATTATGCAGGACGGTAGAGACGGAGACGAGAATCCGGGTTATATCGGTAACATGCAAAACAGTGCCACCGCAGGTTTTAAGTATTTTGATTGTAAGGATATTAGCGAGATTACCATAAAGGTAAGAGGCTATACAGGCGGTGCATTTGAAGTGCGTACTTCCTGGGACGGAGAAGTGCTGGCAACCTTGCCTGTAATTAATGCAAATGTATGGGAAGAATACAGCGCGCCTGTAGCGATTCCCGATGGTATCCAGTCTATTTATCTGACCTATCGTGGAGGCGGAAATGCAAGTTTGCTCTCTTTTGAGTTGAAGTAGAAGAAATGTAAATTATAGGCCTCTCCCGGGCGGGGGTGTTGTCCTTTGGAGGATAATATCCACTCCCGGGAGGGGCTTTTTGTGGGCTTGTTTTGATGGAGTATTACCTGTCATAGTGCTTTGCGGATATTTCAGCGGACTATTCGGGTGTTATTGCTGTTTTGCACCGCTGGGAATTGTGTGATGGGCTGGACGGAGCGGACGCAAAGGTCGATTTAGCGGAAATGCACCGCTGGAAATTGTGGTGGAAGAATTGATGAGCGGACGAAAAGGTCGATTTAGGGAAAAAGCACCGCTGGAAATTGTGGTGGATGAATTGGTGAGCGGACGAAATGGTCGATTTAGGGAAAAAGCACTGTTGGAATTTGTGTGGGTGAGAGTTAGAGAGCGGACGAAACGGTTCGTTTGAGGGAAGTGCACCGCTGAGAATTGTGGTGGATGAATTGGTGAGCGGACGCATTGGTCGATTTAGCGGAAATGCACCGCTGAGAATTGTGGGGCGTGGTTTTAGTAGCGGACGAAACGGTTAGTTTGAGGGAAATGCACCGCTAAATTAAGTGCGTAGACTTTCGGCAAGTGATAGCAGTAGTAAAGGAATGAATTCCGTCGTCAGTGCTCCTATTTACGACACCGGTAATTATGTGAAAACATTAGACGAAC
Organism: Acetatifactor sp.; assembly: GCA_045533725.1. Taxonomy (GTDB): domain Bacteria; phylum Bacillota; class Clostridia; order Lachnospirales; family Lachnospiraceae; genus Acetatifactor. The sequence continues at coordinate 4,646 of JAZSII010000268.1, forward strand.
AACAAAAGGGATAGCCTATAAGCTATCCCTTAAAAAAGGATTTAATACATTAATACTCGATGGTATATTCACTGAGCAAGCAACGAGGTAAGTCTTCAAAGGCTGTAGATGAGCTATGTTTAACAGCAGAGTTATAATAAGTAACTGCTACATCATAGGAACCAATATCTAAAGCTGGAGCTTCAACAAACTTTTGGAATTCTTCAGTTGTCTTTAACTCTGGACATTCTACTATAATGGTAGAGATAATAATACTTAGAGCATTGCTTGAACTAACTGTCGATTCTACATTCCATGTTAATAGATTTTCTTCAAAATCAGATTTTATCGTTGAAATCACCTCATAATAATAATCTGCATCAAAATTAGGATACTCTTTTGCTACTTCAAGAATTTCTGAAGCAATATCATATCGATATTGAACTTGCTCAACAATTGAAGAATGTGCAGCTAAAGCTTCATCTCTTAAAGAAGTGAGCTCTTCTACAGGGTCTGCAGTAGGTTCTGGTGTGGGCTCTGCAGTAGGTTCTACTGTAGGGTCTGCAGTAGGTTCTTCTACTATAGGAGCTGCAGTAACTACAGGCTCACCATTATTTCCGCCTGCATTTGCATCACTTTTTTTTCTCCGCCACATGCAACCAGACAACACATACTAAATACAGTCAACAATATCAATAATTTTTGCGTCATGTCATATCTTCCGTATATTCATATTTCTTACTGTTGCCGTTGTCGATAATTTTATATAAAATAATTGAATAGCGGGGGAGTAGAGATACACAAGAAAAGATACTCCACCTATCGGCAACGGCAACATGCTCACAAGTATTCTACATTCATTTTTTTTGTCAAGATATACCCCGCACCTGTGCTTGTGAAGTGTATTTATGAGGCTTGTTTTGAGGGAGATACACGGAGCAGGATTAGGTGGTCCCGGAGCAATCTTTTCGCTACATAGACCCCAGCGGACGACAAAAGAAGAGTAAAGTCGGATCGTAGC
>JAZSII010000183.1:0-14646 GCA_045533725.1 Acetatifactor sp.
GGCGGTATCCTTTCTTCCATGGTGACAAACCGTGTAATTCACCGGGAATACCGGGCCATTGTCCGAGGTAAGGTAACACCCGCTGACGGAACCATTGATGCGCCCATTGCCCGGGTCGGCGACTCCATCATTGAACGATGCGTGAACTTTGAAAAAGGAGAACGCGCAGTTACCCATTATCGGACTGTAGATTATCAAAACGGACACAGTCTTCTGTCCATACATTTGGAAACGGGTCGTACCCACCAAATCCGGGTACATATGAAGCATATTGGTTTTCCCCTTATAGGTGATTATTTATACAACCCGGATATGGAACATATCAGACGTCAGGCACTTCACTCCTACCGCCTGCAATTTACACATCCCATTACCGGGAAATCCATGGATTTCGTCGCACCATTACCCCCGGATATGGAATCAGTCCTAGTACCTTTGCACTAGATTTATCCACAATAAAAACGGTGGAAAACTCGCAAAAACATCGAGTTATCCACCGTTTATGCACTTTATACACCTATTTATACACTATTCTTGTACTAATTTAATGGAAACAATCACCGGCTGATTCTCCGGAAGTACTGTTCCGTTATCATCTACAACCTGTGCATTCTCACAAATATCATCCACGATTTCCATGCCGCTTATTACATAACCGAAGCAGGCATAATCACCATCCAAACTTGTATAATCCTCATGCATAATAAAGAACTGGGAGCTGGCAGAGTCATACTTTTTTGCTCTCGCCATGGAAATGGCTCCTCTGGTATGAGACAGGGGATTTTCTACACCGTTGGCAGAAAATTCACCTTTAATTTCTTTGTCCGCTCCGCCTGTACCATCTCCCATAGGGTCACCGCCCTCCATCATAAAGCCTTCGATAATTCGGTGAAAGGTCAGTCCGTCATAAAAGCCTTCCTCTACCAGATTCACGAAATTCGTTACGGTAATAGGTGCCGCATCCGCATCTAATTCCACACGAATGGTACCCTTATCCTGAACCTCAATATCCACCAGATATTTCCCACTCAAATAGTTTTCTTCCTGCTTTTCTTCCTTTTCACCACAACCGCACAGCAAAAGCATACAAGCCATGGTCAAAATCATTTTCTTAAACAATTTCACGTCTCTATTCCTCAACTAAATAACATACTGCCTCTTATATTCTTTGTATTTTTCTTCAAACATTTCACTGCCATGTCTGATATCTGCAATATACTTATGCATATCCAAAGCACCGAACTCTGAGATTTCAATAATACAACCTGCAATATTTGAACAGTGATCGGATACTCTTTCCAGGTTAACCAACAAATCATTCAATACAAAACCAAGCTCGATGGTACACTCATTTTTCTGTAAACGAAGCACATGATTCAACTTCATCTTATCAATCAACTCATCTACAACCTGTTCCAAAGGTTCCACTTCCGCCGCACGGGTGATATTGTTGTACTTACAAGCTTCGCAGGTAATGCCCAAAATATCTGTAAGCGCCTTACGAAGTACATTTACTTCTTTGGTAGCCTCCACGGAGAAGGTGCTCTTCTTGTCACGCAGTTCTTCTACAGACTCAACCACATTTACCGCGTGGTCGGAAATACGCTCATAATCGCCAATAATATGAAGCAATTTGGTAATCTGCTCTGAATCTCTCTCATCCAGTGTATGAGATGCCACTTGAATCAGATAGGAACCGATTGCATCTTCATAAACATCTACCTTATTTTCCAATTCACGGATTTCATCCGCAAGTTTCGTATCATACTGATCAAACAATCCAAATGCCTTTACCAAAGCATTGGTAGCCTCTTCTGCCATCATTGCCGTTACTTCGGTGGCTCTTGCCACTGCTACTGCCGGAGTTGCAATTAAACGCTCATCCAATAAGGTAACGGTATCATCCTCACCCTTTTTATCTTTAATGGTAAGCTCTGCAAGCTTTGCAAGCTGCTTGTAGAACGGAGCCATCAAAAGCACGGACAAAATCTTAAAGATCGTATGGACAGCCGCTACTCCCCACATGTTGATTACCTGATCTACAATAGGGAAATTGAAAATCATATCCAATACATAGAATAATGATAAATAAACTACTACACCAATAATATTAAAATACAAGTGTACCATAGCTGCACGCTTACCGTTTTTATTCGCACTGATTGCTGAAAGCATAGCAGTGACACAAGTACCGATATTCTGACCCATGATAATGGGAATGGCAGCTCCATATGTAATCACACCGGTAACGGTTAAAGACTGCAAGATACCGACGGAAGCTGAAGATGACTGTACAATAGCAGTCAAAATCAAACCGGCCAAAACACCCAAAAGCGGATTTTCAAACATAACCAGAATCTGCTTAAACTTTTCGCTTTCCTTCAATCCGCCTACAGAATCAGACATCATGGACATACCTACCATAAGTACGGCAAATCCCAAAAGTATATGACCTATGTCCTTTTTCTTGCCTCTTTTGGCGAACATAAGCAGACAAATACCGATTAATGCCAATATAGGCATCCAGGAATCCGGCTTAAACCAGCGGATTACACTCAGCGCCTCCTCTGCTTCTCCACCCAATCCGGATAAACCGGTTAACCAAGCGGTTACCGCAGTACCTACGTTGGCACCCATGATAACGCCTACGGCCTGTAAAAGGGTCATGGTTCCGGAGTTAACAAAACCAACTACCATAACCGTAGTCGCAGAAGAAGACTGAATAACAGCCGTGACTACCAGTCCCAACAAAAATCCCTTTAGCGGATTGGAAGTCATCTTGCCCAAGATTGTCTTCAAGCCGGAGCCTGCACTCTTCTTCAGTGCATCCCCCATAACCTCCATACCATAAAGGAACAGTGCCAAACCACACAATAACGATAACACATCAAATATGTCCATGTCGAAAATCCTTTCCATTATCCATTGTAACGAACGATAAATATGTATTTTTCCTAATTTTATATGCATTTTAGTTCAGTTTACATTGTAGCATATAATCTTGAAAGAAGTAAAGAGCAAAAAGAGTGTAAATACTATTCTGTTCGCATACAAGACTCCCCTATACCCAAAATCACGAATAATACTCCGGCTCCCATGACTTGTTGGAAGCCAAACATACTGTTGACCACATAAGCAAGAACTGCCATACCGCAGGCTCCGGCAAGTATCCCGGTTCCCATATCGGCAAGGCCTGCATTCTGCCTATCGGGTTTTGCCTGACCTGTTTTTCCCAGTCCCTTCTTTGCCATACGCATTATGGCACTGATAAACAGGCCCACATACATTACCAGTCCGCAAATACCTTCATTCACTAATATTGTAAGCCACTCATTGTGGGCGTTGGTCAGCTTGAAGTTCCCGAAAAACTCCTGCACCGCAGCGGCCAAGTCCGACTCCAAACCGGTACTCACATATTCCACCATGGTATCCGGTCCCATTCCTACTATCTTGCCCCACAAATCCTGCTCCAGAAAACAATTCCATCCCACTGCCCAGGAAAACCCTCTGTTACTGCCCCAGGCTCCGTCAAAGGTAAAGAGCGCATTCCCGGAAAGTGCTCCCAGACTACCGGGACGTAATGTATTCAGCGTTGCCAGTAAAAGATAAACAACAATAGCCAGGCCTGCCACACCGCAAACCCCATAGCCAATTTTGACCAACGCTTTTTTGCAGGTTTTGCTCTGCACATGCATGCTATGCAGCTTATACCATGTATACAAGCCAAATCCCAATGCACACAATGCCAGAGGGGTATTCGTCACCAAATCTGCCATGGCATCCGAATAGTTATAGTAATCCCCCACAAATAATCGTAACACATAAATTACAGTTGCGGCTCCGCCCAGACAAACCAGACATTTTGCAAAAGCTTCTGCCCATTGCATACTATGTACCGCGCACAGATAAATCACTATCAACATAATTCCCAAGGTAAACAACCCGGACAGGCTTCCCTGGGTAAGAAGGGCTCCAAACCCTGCAGTCAGCCATATACTCATGGCAGTTTTCACCGGTTTACGCATTTCTGCATCGGCGCAAAAGTAAAACATCCCTGCAAATAGGACCAATACCAGATAACTGCAATACCAGTTGATATTTCCTATGGTAGAGATAAACTCCGGACCGGCACCCCGCATGGGTATGGGATACACACCGAAACGATTCAGAATCCCCAAAATAAAAATCCCGAATGTCACCGGCAGACAAACGGCCAACCACTTCACCTTTACGCTCCAAAAACGTGATACCGCAAAGTATATACCCACAAAAAGAAGCTGGGAGCAGGTCCCCATATACCATCCTTGGGTACCGTACCATGCATCTGCGTAAATACCGCCTTCCCTATACGGCGAAAAGAAATAAGACAGAAGCACTGCTACGGCATAACCCAAGGCGAATTTATCCGTCAGAGACAAAACCTTAGATTCACCAGAAGCTGCCGAGCCATTGTCCATCGCGCATACATCCTCACCCGAATGGGGATTTTTTCTACTACGACACAAAATCCTGCGCCCCCACTGAACACCAAGCAAAATCACAAACAACAACCCAATCCTTGTGGTTACCTGATAAAAAAAGGCATACTTATCCCGCCCGATATGTGCATACCCATCGGTAAAATAAAGGGGCATGACGCACAAAATCAAAAAAACGTACACACCTGTCAAAAACTGCAACCCTGTTCGTAAAAACAGGCTCAAACCGTCCTCGGGAACAATATTCTGTTTTTCCGTATTGTCCTGTACTTCCATATTTTCCTCTCTTAAAGCAATCTCTATCTCCATGATAGTAAACCGCACCACGGAAGTCAAATCTTTTCCTGCCACCAGCCTGCTTTTTTCAGGCTCAAATAGGTCTGCTGTACCAGGATAAAGCCAAGCGGCCCCTTAATAATTCCTGCCACGCCGAATAATTTTACTCCTGCATACAAAGCTGTCAGTACTACCCACGGAGGAATGCCCATCTTCTTACCGATTAATTTGGGCTCCAGTATTTCCCTGGCAAAAATACATCCTACATACAACAAAACGCAGACCACTGCTTTCACATAATAGCCACCTATGAATTGTACAACAGCCAAAGGCACCAGCACTATTCCGGTACCCACAAAAGGAAAAGCATCCAGCACACCTGCCAAAATTCCCCATAGTACTCCGTCCGGAATGCCCGTGATACCCAGAACCGCAGCACAGGCTGCACCTATTAACAGCATGATAATTGCCTGCGCTTTAATAAAGGTTGCAAGATACCGTATCAACCCGCAAATAACATCCAGCAGAACATGACACTCCTGTCGTTCTAATAGACCATTCATAATACGGTCGTAATCCTTTGCCAAAAAAACCGCGGAAATAGTGAAGAGAAACAAAAAAGCACCTGCTGCCAACAGCCCTTTTACATATTTCATGGAACCGGACAAAATCTCCGGCAGGATTTTTTCTTCCAGATACAGCCCGCCTTCTTCCATATAGCCGGATACTATTTCCTCCATATGCCCGCTTTCCACATTCAGCATACGGCTTCCGAAGTTACAGATATTGCTGACCGACTCCTGTAGCTTTTCCCAGAGATTTTGCATATTTTGAAACCATACAGGCAGATTTCCCACAATCCAGACGGACAACATCCACACTAAAAGCACCAAAAGCAATCCAAATACCAGCAAAAGAATTACCGCCCCTACCTGCCTGTTCAGACGTAAACCTCGTTGCATCTTCTGAAGCAGGGGGCCGAAAATTGTCACAAAAAGCATTGCCACAAGCAACGGCGCCACCAAAGGCGTAATAAACTGCAAAAAGAAATACACTACCACGCTTATGCAAAGTAGTGTAATCCATTTATTCTTTCTCAAATATTCCACCATACCGACCGCCTTTCTGCGGTCTTCCCGGAGCAGACATCCCTTGTCCCTGCGCCGTTTTCCTGCGCCATCCGTCTGCATTAACTCTTCTCAAGCCGCATTCTTAGTATGGTTTCTTTTGCTCGATTTTATACTCCATATGCTTGCCCGTTACAGGATGTACGAATTCCAATTGATAAGCAAAAAGAGCCACATTTCGAATTCCAAATTTTTTGCTCATTTCCATAGATTCCGGTGTTCCGTATTTCAAATCGCCCAAAATCGGCCATCCCGCATGGGCTAATTGAACACGAATCTGGTGGAAACGCCCCGTGTCAATATGAACATCCAGACGGGTACTGCTTTGCATAGGTGCAACGCCTGCCACACTCTCCGTCACCCGATACTGAAGCACTGCTCTTTTGGCTTGCGGCGTGTTCTCCGATACCACCCTCGCCAGACTTCCCTCTTTCAACAAATAATCCACCAGTTCTCCGCTTTCCGTCTCCGGCTTTCCGTAAACCATGGCATAATACTGCTTATTCAGGGTTCCTGCTTCCAACTGCTTGGTCAGGTGGGCCGCTGCTCCCTTGGTTTTAGCAAACACAAGAAGCCCTTCCACCGGCTGGTCCAGACGATGCACGATGCCAAGGTAGGGTTCCTTTTTCCCCAGATACTTCTTCAACTCACTGACCGCATCCGGCTGACCCACCTTGGCACTCTGGGTAGCCAGTCCCGCAGGCTTGTGATATACCAGTACCTGCTCATCCTCGTATATGATTTTTGATAAGTTGCAAGGTCTCGTACTCCCGCTGATTCCAAGCCTGCTTTCCTTCTCTTTCCAACATTGCATAATTTTTCTCCAACGCTTCTTCCAATGTATATAATACCTGCCGAAAGCCGTATTTCTTTTCATTATCCGTGTATTTACACGGGCTTTGTCCCGGATACACCTCACAAAAGTACAAGCGACTGATTTGATGCCAAATCATAGGCTCCTTCACCGACAAACGCTTTTCTTCAATTTCTCCAAAAGGCACTATAGATTCGGGGATGACGTCAAAACCTGTTTCTTCCTTGACTTCCCGCAATAAGGCCGTGTAATCATCTTCATCAGCTTCTATACCGCCGCCCGGTAATTTCGTTTCTCCAAAGGAATTCTCAATCATCAACAGCTTCCCGTCAATAAAGATAATCCCCCTTACCGCAACCCGGTATATTTCTTCCATATCCGGAGCATAATTCTTCGCATCCATTATAAGTAACTTCTTCATAAACCGCTCCTTTTTTCCTCTTCCCGTGGGTATCAGCACGAATTCCCTCTACATATACCCAAAGTATGTTCTCACCACCAGATATCTCGCTTTTCTGCAAAAAACTTCGAAATATTATCTCTTTCACCCTTCGTATTCACGGCAAATTTCAATCACATCCAGAAATTTAGCAATATCACATCCCTGCACATGCATCTTTTTCAAATATTTGTCCGCCAAACCGGCATCCGCCTGCTTAATCAAGAAATAACTTCTCGCCACATCATACAATGCAGGACCGCGACAAACATTCATAAAATCAATAACAACCGGGCTTCCGTCTTCCACTATTAATATATTCCCCGGATGAAAATCTCCGTGCAGAATACAGTCACCTTCCGGCAAAGCATTGATTTTCTCAAGAATTGCTCCGCAATCCGCCACTTTATCTCTTACCATTATGGTCAAATATTCTTTATAGGATAAAACATTTTTTGAACAATGTCCCATCACACCCTGATGCAGCCCGACAAACAAATCCAAGTATTCTTCAGACTTCTCCGCATCCGTTAGCATAAGATCCAGCAAAGTCACCCCCGCAATCTTCTCATAAAGGATACCGACACGATTTTCCCGGGCAACCATCTGAAAAGGTTGCGGAACACTTATCCCGCAATCATACATTTCCCTCGCGTTTTGAAATTCCAATTCAACATATTCGCGAGGATACCCTTCATAAAAAAGCTTGCAAACCTTTCCTTCTCCATATTCAAAGACTTCCGCCGTATTGCCTTTGCCCAATAATTTCATAAACATCTCCTATGCCGTTCTCCGCCTCAGTAGACATCAGCAGCAAAACAGTTTCTCGCGCTTAAAGCTTTCTTGCCTTAAAACAGACTGAAATAGGAACCATTTTCGCTTTCCTGCTTTTGTCATCCGTACTTTCTGCTTCCATTACTTCTCTATCGTTTTGTTCAATCATTTGTTCAATTACAAATCCGGCCTTCGCCAACGCATTCACATATGTAGAAATCTTCCTATTGCATAAAACAATTTCGCTATCGTGAACCGGCATCTTAAAATAACTTTCATCGAAATAGCTTCTGTGAAACACCAATTTATCATCTTCTATCACATCTTTACGCTCATCACAGGACCATGCCACGCAATAATGCAGGGTATGATGCCAGCTGAAAATAAAAATTCCGTCCTTCTTTAAATAGGACGCTATTTTATCAAACGTGCCTTGTAAATCGGTAGTCCACCCAATGCCGTATATGGAATAAACATAGTCAAAATACTCCTTTGGTACCGGCAACTCTGCCTCCATGGGAGAACAAATAAGCTTCGCCTGATAACCATTTTCAGCCAAGTAAGCTTTCGCATTATCAAGCTGTTTTTGCGACAAATCCACACCCCAAAGTTCCCCTGCATTTCTATCCGCATGATACTTTAAAGAATGACCGCTACCGCAACAAATCTCTAACAGCTTTTTCCCGGAAATATCACCAAATAAATGCAAGTCTTCCTCTGTGACAAACCTCACACCATACTGCGGCAATGCTGTTGTCCCGAACCAAAAATCTGCGTGGTTGTTCCAGTACTTTTTATTCTTGTCAATGATTTGTTTGTTATTCATCATCACTTATCGCTTCCTTGTTTTGTTGTATTTTAAGACTTTTTACGATTTTTGACCATACAGAAAAAATAGTAAGATTGCCTTTTCCCTAATATAAAAATTATAACTCATAACACCCCAAAAGCAACTCATATTTTATATGAATTTTGTGGAAGTATTTCGAGGTCTTTGGCAGCAAAAAAGATACTACACATTAAGCATAGTATCTCTATAAATTGGCGTTCAAACACCTTAATCTTTAATCAAACATTTATCTAATTCTAAAAATAGTTCGATTAACATTTCCATTAATCAAATCTGGTATTGAATATTTGGGACTACCAATTATAACAGTCGTTCCATTCTTAATCGGTTCCTGTATGTACTGTAATTTTGCTAACATTCCATTTGCACCTTTTCTACTTGCACCATCGCAAAGCTGAAACAGTCCATTCATATTATCTATTAACTCATCTGCATTCTTACCTTCCACCACTTTAATTAAAGATGCTGGGTCGTGTGCATCTTTTAGCAATCCTTCTGCTGATGTAAGTATTAATAAATATTTTGATTTTAACAGAACCGATAAGCGTGATGCTGTTTCATCATTATCAATACACTCCGCTACTGATTCTTGACTCTTGTATAACTCACTCAATTCCATCTTGAGAATTTCGTCATTACTAACAGAGTCATTATAATTTATAATCGGAATTGCTTTATGTTTCATTGATTCCAATAACAAAGTCTTGATATATTCGCTTTTTTCATTATCATTAAAGTGGCTATGTTCTAATAATATTTGTCTTACCGAATATTCTGGCTTAATAAATTTTCTATAGTTCTCCATAAGAATACATTGCCCCTGAGAAGCATAGAGAGATTTTGCAACATCATCTTCTGGTGCAAGATATTTAACAGTTCTTTTATAATAATCAATTTTTCCTATTTCAACAGCACCAGAACTTACCCAAACATATCCCGGCTGTAAGAACTTACCAATTCTACTAAATGTATTGTAATCTAATTCATTAATCTCTCGATTAATCAACGGCATAGACCCAATCTTTCCAACTAATTCACAATCATATTTCATAGCAAATAGCCAACCTTTCTTTATGCTTTTTGATATTCCACAACAATTATATCAAATATCGTCATTTTTGCAATCTGATTCATCTGCCACTCTCTTGCTGATACATCACCTCATAAGCCTTTTCTCTGTTCTTTCGTTCCAATTCGGCTTTATCATCAACAAGTTTATTATATCGGTCTACTAATTCATTATATTCTTTTGCCATATTATCTAACTTTTTGTTAAGTTCTTCTTTTTCCTGCTCCATTTTCTTCTTGTATTCCTTTGCAGACAATCCGCCCTGCTTCTTTTCTTCGGTTTCTTCGTACTCATCAATGTTAAAACCGTGCTTTTTAAGTATGATAGGCATAATTCTGTGCATTGAAGTTATAAAATCTCTTGTTATAAGTGTTTTTGCTGATAATCTGTTGACTTCGGTAATCATTAAAATATCTAAATGCAAGTGTGGAAGTCCGCCCTTTCCGTCAACACTTCCTCCCTCGTCCAAGCGTTCAAGTGGTAATTCTGCCACCGCTTACCACAAAAAGCACAAGTCCATTTTGAACTTGTGCCTTCAAACCATACTTTATTAAAATCAATTCCTTGACCGCCCAATATACTCTTCGATAACGGCCAACATTTCGGTTGCTCTTATATATTGTTCTTCGGCATCTTGTTTCGAGACAATAAAGAAATCATCATAATCGCAACTATTTCTAATCTGAAATGCCTGTTGTAAATATTTTGAATATTTTTTATCAAAAATTTCTGTCTTTATAAATTCCTTTTGAAAATAAGCAATTACACCTGCATGCTTTGAAAAATCAACCTGCCGTACAGCAAGAACAGCTCTTATTGCAGAAAATATAGCATAATAGGATCTTCCAATGGAATCCCTCTACATTCCCGCCTCCAACAGTAATTTTGCAGATGTCAGTTTTTCCTTCGCAGAAGACATACGATACTTAATTAAATCATCCAATCTTCTTCCCCTCCTCTGCAATATTTCGATAATATGGAAGTGACTGCTTATATTTCACAAACTCGTCATACGGAATAACTGTCGGGGAAATAATAATATCGTTTTCCAATCCAAGTTCTGCTGAAACCTCCCAAACTCTCTTCAATTTTTCCTGCAAATCTATGCGTGAACCATGCACTAACGCAGCAATGTCAATATCTGAATCTTGTGCATAATCACCTCTTGCATAGGAACCATAAAGAACAATTTCAACAACATCGTTACCATAAACAACTCTATAACATTCCACCATTGCTTTCATAATTCTATTCAACTTAAATTCTGTACACATCCATATCACCTCCTACTACTTCATTAAAATCTTTCTGCTTCAATTATATTCTAACCAAGATACAAATTCAATACTCTACACCTTAAATCGATACCCCACACCCCAAATAGTTTCAATATACTGAGGTTTCGCAGTGTCCTTTTCAATCTTCTCACGAATCTTTTTGATGTGCACGGTTACAGTAGCGATATCGCCGATGGAGTCCATATCCCAGATTTCACGAAAAAGCTCGTCCTTGGTGTAAACGTGGTTGGGATTCTCTGCCAAAAAGGTCAGCAAATCGAACTCCTTGGTGGTAAAGGTTCGCTCCTCGCCGTCGATGTAAACTCTGCGAGCAGTTTTGTCGATACGGATGCCGCGGATTTCCACAATGTCGTTCTGGCTCTTGGGCGAACTGCCGATTAATCTCTCATATCTTGCCATATGCGCCTTTACACGCGCCACAAGTTCACTGGGGCTGAAAGGTTTGGTCATATAATCGTCCGCACCCAGACCTAAGCCCCGAATCTTGTCGATATCATCCTTCTTTGCGGATACCATCAATATAGGGATGTCTTTTTGAGCACGGATTCTCTTGCACACTTCAAATCCGTCCATGCCCGGTAGCATCAAATCCAGAATAATCAGATCAAAATCCTTATTCAATGCCATCTCCAAGCCTTCATCTCCGGTATGAGAGATTTCCACTTCAAAATCGCTTAACTCCAAATAATCCTTTTCCAAATCGGCAATTGCCACTTCATCTTCAATAATTAAAATTCTGCTCATACAATCTCCTTATATTTTCTTATTACAAAATGAATACATGTGCCTTCCCCTTCTTTTCCGGATGCCCAGATGTATCCACCATGGTCTTCGATAATCTTCTTTACAATGGACAAACCGATTCCGCTACCGCCCTGTGCCGAATTGCGTGAGGCATCCGTACGATAAAACCGTTCGAAAATACGACCCAAATCCTTCTGTGCAATACCTTTTCCGTTGTCCTCTATCTCCACGCGAATGGCATCTCCTTCATCCAGAATGCGGATGTCGATTTCCCCGCAGGGCTTATCCATATATTTCGTACTATTGCTGATAATATTATTGATAACCTTTTTCATTTGTTCCGGATCTGCAATAATTCTGGTATCCGGATCCACTAAATCAGTGTAATTCAGTTTAATGCCCCGAGCCTCCAAATCAAGCCCTACTTCTTCCACGCAATCTCTGAAATAATCCGCCACATTGATACAATGGAAATTGTATGGAATACGATTGGTTTCAAAGCTGGAGTATATGGTCAACTCATTAATCAATCGGTCCATATCCATGGCCTTGTTATAAACGGTCCTGATATACTTGTCCATCTTCTCCGGAGTGTCCGCCACACCATCCATAATACCTTCCATATATCCCTTAATAGCGGTAATGGGAGTTTTCAAATCATGGGTTATATTGCTGATTAACTCTTTATTCTTCTGCTCCTGTTCTTCGTTTTCCTCTATGTTTTCCTTCAACCGCAGACGCATGTCTTCATAATTATCATACAAGTCCCCGATTTCCCCTTTTACGCTTGTCTGCAGAACGTAATCAAAATTACCCTCTTTAATCTTCTGCATACCTACATTTAATTCATTCACGGGCTTGAACACACCCTTGTGAATCCACTGGGTCAGCATGAGACCGGTAAAGATTAATATCAGAACAATCGCAATAAACATATCCACCAACAAGGTTTTGGATATGAGGGAAGAAGTCTTTGCCACTACAAAAATACTTCCTTCTTTGCCATCGCTAAAGTAAAAATCAAACTGCCGGACATATTTGTCCAATTCATCATAATAATAACCGGAATCTGACTCTGTGGTTCCGCTTCCGAAAGGAGGCAGCCGGTCCATAATCCGTTTTGCCGCAGCCTCATTCCCCGTATAATAAATCTCAGCTCCTTTGCGAACCAGAATATACGCTGACTTTCCTGAAAGCCCGGCGTCCAGTTCTTCCAAAAAGCCTTTGTCCTCCAGCTTAGAGATATCGGTCTTCGCCTGCTGTTCAATCTTCTCAAAGGTATCATCCGCAGTAGACGCAAAAGTATCAAATGCCTCGCCGATTAAAGTGTAATCCACCTCTTTCAAAGAATGTCCCTGCTGATTGTTCATAAGGAACACTCCGATAAGCCAAAACGCAAGTGCTGTTAGTGCAAGAGGCAATAATATAATTGTAATAAAAGTAATTCTTAACCTGGTCTTGAATTTCATATCGTATATATATCTCCGCAAAACAACCCATTTTTATTAAGTATATCACATTGCTTTCAACTATGTATAAAAACTACCAAATTTTATCATTAAAAAAATATAAAATTATTTTCAAAAAAAGTGTTGACAAATGTCAAATTTGTGGTATATTAAAATCAGTAATCGTTACTAATATTGATTTCAAAGAGAGGAGCGATGATGGCTACACTAAAGCACAGCAAACAACGAGAGATGATCAAAGACTTCTTAATGAGTCGGAAAGATCACCCAACGGCTGATGTAGTCTACATGAATGTACGACAACAGAACCCGAACATCAGCCTCGGAACCGTATATCGTAACCTGACCTTACTAGCAGACATTGGAGAAATACAGCGATTACGTTTAGGTGACGGCGTGGACCATTTTGACGCCGACATTTCAAAGCACTATCACTTTATTTGCAGTCACTGCAACAGAGTTATCGACCTGGAGATGGAGGATATCGATTCCGTTTTGGAAGTCGCCGGCCGACGCTTTAATGGCCGTATCTTAGGTCACACCACTTATTTCAATGGTCTTTGTGAAGACTGCATGAAGGAAGATAAAACTGAATAGCCTTCCCGCACGACGGGAAAGTGTCAAATGACACCATAGGAAGCAAGTGCTTTCATTAAAACTAATAACAAAATATCAATTGAAAAGGAGAAAAGTATTATGAAGTATGTATGTAGTGTATGTGGTTATGTTCATGAAGGAGATGCAGCACCTGAGAAGTGCCCCGTATGCGGAGTTCCCGCTGAAAAGTTCAACGAAATGGCAGGCGAAAAAGTTTGGGCTGCTGAACATGTAGTAGGTGTTGCACAGGGCGTTCCTGAAGACATTATTATGGACCTGAGAGCAAACTTCGAAGGTGAATGCTCAGAAGTAGGTATGTACCTTGCAATGGCTAGAGTTGCTCACAGAGAAGGTTATCCTGAAATCGGTCTTTACTGGGAAAAGGCAGCTTGGGAAGAAGCTGAGCACGCAGCTAAGTTTGCAGAATTACTTGGTGAAGTAGTAACTGCTTCTACCAAGAAGAACCTTGAGATGAGAGTGGACGCTGAAAACGGCGCTACCGCAGGTAAGTTCGACCTTGCTAAGAGAGCAAAGGCTCTTAACTTGGACGCTATCCATGACACCGTTCACGAAATGGCACGTGACGAGGCAAGACATGGTAAGGCATTTGAGGGATTGTTAAACAGATACTTTGGCTAAGCCGAAATCCGCTTAAATTCAATACTTTTGAATAACCTCAGAGGGCAAATCAGAAATGGTTTGCTCTCTTTT
>JAZSII010000152.1:0-3662 GCA_045533725.1 Acetatifactor sp.
ATATACAGTTGTTTGAAGAAACGGTCAATTGTTAAAGATAAAATAATGAGGTGACGAATGAAGAGATTTATCTTTGGAATCATTACTGTATTGGTTGTTGGTATTATGGTTCTTGCACCCGGCGGCATGTTTGTAGCCAAGGCACAAACGGCAGAGGGAATCGAAGAAGAACAACCGGATACAGAAACGAATACACAGAGTATTGAATTCGAGAAAGAGATGATAGCTCTGGTGTATTTGGTTGATGAATATGATGTTATGGAAATGCCTACGTATGACGGAGCGGTTGTCACGACGGTATCCAGTGGACAGACTGTGTTTATTGAAGGGGTTGATATTGATGAATACGGTGATATCTGGGTAAAGGTTTCGTTTTTTGTGAACGACGTGGAGTATTCCGGCTATGTAGAAAGAATGTTTATTGCCTGTTCGGATGAAGTATTTCTGGCATGGGAGGAAGAGTACTTACAGGAGAATCCCCGAGAGATTCCTATGTTTTTCACCAGCGGAAGAGACGGCGTTGAGGTGCCGATAGATATTCAGGTATTTCCGGAAAGTTATCAGGCAGCATTGATGGCTTTGAAGGAGGCACATCCCAATTGGGTGTTTGTTAAAATGGATACCGGCTTGGAGTGGGATACTGTTGTTTCGGAAGAAATATACGGAGGCCGCAGTTTGATTTCAACGTCTTTAGGCGGACATTTAACGGAAGGAAAGTACAGTAACGGTTGGGCCTATCCTACAAGAGAAGCATTGGAGTATTATCTGGACCCCAGAAACGGTTTGACGGAAAATGGTATTTTTCAGTTTGAATTATTATCCTTCAATGTTACATATCATGAAGATTGTGAGCAGGCATTGCAAACATTTCTGGACAATACCTTTATGAAAGGAAATGTTCCTCAATGGGTAGAAACCTACGCATATGCATTTTGGATCATCGGAAAGGATTTAAATATCAGCCCATTTCATTTGGCCAGCAGAGTGTACCAGGAACAGGGACAGGGAACTTCTCCGCTCATTTCGGGAACCTATCCCGGATATGAAGGATACTATAATTATTTTAATATCGGAGCAAGCGGAAATACTGACAAGAAGGTAATCGAAAGCGGATTGCAGTATGCAAAAAACGCTAATCCGCCTTGGGACAGCCCTTATTATGCACTTTATTTCGGAGCAAAGATTTTGGGTTCAAATTATATTTCTAAGGGTCAGGATACCTTGTATCTTCAGAAGTTCGATGTGGATGCCAGCAGTAACGGCATGTACTGGCATCAGTATATGCAGAATATTACTGCACCCACCAGTGAGGCCAAGAGCATAAGAAATTTGTATAGTGAAGTAGGCGCTGTCGACAATGTTTTTGTATTCAAAATCCCGGTATATAACAACATGCCGGAAAGCTGCGCGCTTCCTACGGAGTCAAAAAAGGTTGTTTTGAATGCATTGACGGATTATGCAGATGCACAGATTTATTTGGATGGTGTTGCTTATGCTGCACAACAGAGAAACGGATATTATATCATTGATGCACCGGATTTCAGTGCAAAAGCTGCCACCATGTATCAGTATAATGAATCAGGTGTACCGGTAGGAATGTCTGTGTGGAAGCTTACTTCTGACGGTAAGTCCTATGCGGCAACGGAGATAACGGGACTGAAAGATTTGCTTACGTATCATGGATTTTCGGTTCGTATTACAGGAAAAGCAGGAATCCGCTTTAAAACAGGCATTTCAGAAGAACTGAAGGCAATGTTGACAGAGACCGGAGTGGACGGATATACGCTGAAGGAAACCGGTACACTTATTATGACAAATGACAACAGAGCGAATTATCCCATGATTAAGAATGGGGAAAAAGTTCTTTCCGGCATGTCATACGGATTGGATGCAGAGGGCAACAAGGTAGATACCGTTTTTGAGACAATAAACGGACGACAGAGATTCACAGCAGTACTGGTAGGATTGCCTGCGGCACAGTACAAAACGGAATTTGCTTTTAGAGGATATGCGATTTTGCAAAAGGGCGAGGAAGATATAATCGTTTACGGACCCATTATGCATAAAAGTATTTATGCTTTGGCAGAACAAGCTTTATCCATGAATTTATATGAGGAAGGAACGGATGCATACCTGTTCCTGAATCAATTGATTACGGATGCTGATAATGTGGTTGAATCAGTAGAAAACCCTACAGAGCCAAGTGAGCCTACAGAACCTGTGGAGCCTACAGAGCCGGTGCAACCAACGGAGCCAAGTGAGCCTACGGAACCCACAGATTCCGTAGAACCCCTTGAAGGTGAAGAATAAGAGGAAGATATATGAGTAAGAGAAAAATTAGAACGATGAGCCTGTTAAGTGCCGTAGCATTGGTATTAGTTGGTTGCGGTAATGCTCCTGCAACGCTTTTGGATGACGGAACGGATACAGGGATGGATACACCGGTTGGAGTAGTAGGGGAACCCATTACTCCACCAAGTAACACAGTAGTGGAACAGACAGAAATACAAGTGTTGGAAGAAAAATATGCTGCCGGCAATTTCAGTGCGGATGATTATAAAGTTCTGGCACGCCTGTATACAAACGAGAATCGTAATATGGAAGCCAGAGACGCTTTGGAACTTTGTTATCGCTTAAATGATGATCAGGAAGCATACAGCATGTTACAGAATATTACGGTGAATGCGGCGGAAGAAGCAGCTATGGCAGAACAGCTGGATTTGTTGATTCAGAACTTAAATACGCCGGAGTATGCAAATGAAAGTATCAGCATGTTGTTTTCAGACGAGTGGTTCTATGCCATGATGCCCAGACTTGCAGAAGGAAAAAGAAGCTATTACAGAGAAGTGAATGATACGATATTATATCTGGAAGTGGGATATAATGAATACGGACAAAAGTATACCTCTATTTGGAAACAAACGGGTGAGGAAGTTTATGTAATTCAACAGACTAAAGATACACTGCAGGGTGTGGTAACCGGTGTACAAAACGGAAAGTATCATGGTGCTTTTGAATCTTGGATTTGTATTGCTTCAACCGGGGATGTATTTCATGAAATGGGAACCTTTGAAGCGGGTATGCTAACAGGTGCATATACTGCAGAAGTGAAATGGGGACAGGCACCTGCCGATATTATGGCACTTTGGTCTATGCGAGAAACCATGGATATGGCAACTTATCATGGTGATTTTGGTGAGAACGGAATTACTGCCATGGAACAGGTGGAAGCAGAAAGCCGGAACCAAACCAACGGAAAGGCACAAGGTGGTTCTGTTATTGTATATGCATATCAGGAAGATGGTAAAAACTACCTTTTCATGGATGCACAAGAGGATGTAAACGCCTATATATTTACAAACAAGACATTGGGACTGCAGGATTATCCGGATTTTGTTACCTATGAACCGGCTGTGAAAAATGAAAACAGTGGAGTAACTCTGAAGAACACGGTTAATCTGGAGGATTTGCAGGTACGTATTTTTGATTCGAATATTCAGATATTTGACGGTACAAAATGGATTGATATGGGTTCGGTAGAGGAACTTATGGAACAGGACCCCATGCAGGGAGGCATGACAACTCCGGCACCGAGCGAGGATGAGAATGCGGAAAGTATATATGACGGACGAGGCGGAGGAACCGTGGTGGAAAAGGTAGAA
>JAZSII010000205.1:0-6503 GCA_045533725.1 Acetatifactor sp.
CTTCGCATATTGAAAGACAGGCTTCGTTGTTACATAATGCGCTGATTACCACCATTGACAGTTTTTGTTTGTATTTGGTAAAGAATCATTTTCAGGAAATAGGCTTGGACCCTGCATTTCGTGTGGCGGATGAGGGTGAAATCAAGCTGTTAAAGCAGGATGTGCTGGCTGAACTTTTGGAGAAGCATTTTGCCTCAAAGGAGGAAGCCTTTGAGGAATGTGTAGAGTTTTTCTGTCCTACGGGAAGGGAGAAGAATCTGGAAGAAATCATCTTGAATCTTCACAAGTATGCAGGCAGTAATCCATGGCCCGAAGAGTGGCTGGAGTCCTGCAGGGCGTCTTATAATGTGGAATCGGTGGAGGAGCTGGAAGCGTCGCCCCTAGGAACATATCTACGGGGCTATTTGCACAGAATGGTTTCCGGTCTTGCAAAAACCATGGAGCAGGCGAAGAAGCTGTGTGAAGAACCTGACGGCCCTTATATGTATGGCGAAATGATGGAAGCAGAATGTGAGATGCTTTCCGGATTATGCAAATGTAAAACCTTGCAGGAATGGGAGGTTAGGTTACAGCAGATTCATTTTAAGACCTTGTCTTCTAAGAAGGATGATTCCGTTAATGCCGAGAAGCGTGAATTGGCGAAGAAGAAACGCAATCGGGTAAAGGAAACCATAAAAAAGATTAATGAGCAGTTTTTTAGCATTCTTTTAGTTTCTAATGTGGAACAGATTAAGGGCTGCAGAGGACCCGTAAACACTCTTTTGGATTTGACGGTGGAATTCGGGCAGTTAATGCAGGAGAAGAAGAGGGAACGTAAAATTCTGGATTTTTCGGACATGGAACATTATGCCCTGAATATTTTGTTGGAGAGAGATGGCGGAGAGTTACATCCAAGTAAGGTGGCATTGGAATATCAGGATTACTTCAAGGAGGTATTGATTGATGAATATCAGGACAGTAATCTGGTGCAGGAGTATTTGCTTTTGGCAGTATCGGGGGAATGGACCAAGAATTTTAACCGCTTTATGGTAGGGGATGTAAAGCAGAGTATCTACAAGTTCCGTTTGGCAAGACCGCAGATTTTCATGGAGAAATATAATACCTATGAAAAGACGGAGGGGGATTGTCAGCGTATTGACCTAAGCATGAATTTCAGAAGCAGGGATACGGTGATTGGTACGGTAAATTGCGTGTTTGAGCGGCTTATGAGCGGGGAAACGGGTGGCATTGCTTATGATGAAAATGCGGCGCTGTATGCCGGTTTGCCCTATCCGGAAAACGAAGAAAGCTATAGCGAACTGCTGCTTTTAGATAAGCCCGATGCCGAGGAAGAACTGGATGCCAAAGAGGCAGAGGCCAGGCTTCTTGCAAAGAAGATTAAAGAGTTAAAGGCAGGATATAAAGTCACACCCAAGGGTTCGAATACCCTTAGACCGGCGCAGTACAAGGATATGGTTATTCTTCTGCGTACGACTGCGGGATGGGATGAGACATATAAAAAGGTTTTGGAAGCTGAGGGAATACCGGTATATATTACTTCTAAGACGGGATATTTTGCAGCCACAGAAGTACAGGAGCTGCTGCAATTTTTAAGGGTACTTGATAATCCCAGACAGGACATTCCCCTGTTTGGTACTATGAAGTCTGTTTTTGGCGGTTTCACGGAAGAGGAGATTGCCCTGCTGAAAAGCCGGAACCGCAAGGCGGTCCTTTGGGATTTGTTGTGTGAGCAGGTGGAAGCGGCTGAGGGACAGGAAGCAGAGAAGGCGTTTGCGTTTGTAGAGTGCATCCGAAGATATAGGGAGTATGCCGTATATATGCCTATCAGAGAGCTTTTGCAGACCATTGTGGAAGAATTCGGCTATTTGCATTATGTATCGGCATTGCCCGGAGGCAGCAAACGCAAGAGTAATGTGGAGATGCTCTTCGTCAAGGCGGTAGATTTTGAGAAAACCAGTTACTTTGGACTGTTTCACTTTGTGCGTTATATTGAGCAGTTGGAGAAGTATGACGTGGATTTCGGTCAGGATGATATGCTGGATGAAAATGCAGATGTAGTTCGCATTATGAGCATTCATAAGAGTAAAGGCTTAGAGTTTCCCATTACTTTTGTGTCGGGACTGGGCAAGAAGTTCAATATGAAGGATGTGAATAAATCCTTCCTCATGGACATGGACTGGGGAATCGGTACGGATTACGTGAATGCAAAGGAACGGTATCGTGCAAAAACCATTTATCGTGCAGGATTGGCAGTGAAGCAAAAGGAAGAGACTCTGGCAGAAGAGCTCCGTGTACTATATGTGGCATTGACCAGAGCCAGAGAGAAACTAATTATGACTGCTGTATTGGAAAATGCGGAAAAGAAATGGGCAGAGAGAGAGCAGATCACTGCCGGGAACCTTCCGTATGAGTGCTTTATGAGTGCCGAGACTTTTTTGGATTATTTATTTCCTGTGTTGGATGAGCGTGCGGCACGTGTCAGCTTTTATTCCGCAGGGGATTTGGAAGTGGCAGCCTTGTCGGAACAATTGGAATTGCAGGAACGCAAAAGGCTTTTGGATAATATGGAAATGCCTGCGGATGAGGCGATTTTGGACTTGCTGAAGGAGCGCTTTGCGTTTACTTATGAATATGAGAACTTGCAGGGCCTGTATACCAAAACAACGGTTTCAGAACTAAAAATTGCAGCTATGGCAGACAAGGATGAGGCTGCATATCATCAGTTTGAAAAGCCGGAGAGTGAACCGATTTTGCCTGTATTTATGCGCGGCGAGAAGGGAATCAGTGCTACCGACAGAGGTAATGCTTATCACAAGGTTATGGAAATCATGGATTTTGACCTGTTCTTTGATGAGGAGGCGCTTCGTGGGGATGCTATGGATTCCTTGGAAAAGCTTTTGCAGACAAGTGTGGAGAAACAGGTGATGCCGGCAGAGTATGGAGAAGCGGTCAATAAGTATAAGCTTCTTCATTTTCTGAGTACCCCTTTGGCTAAGCGTATGCGTGCGGCGCAGAAGCGGGGGGAATTGTATCGGGAACAGCCTTTTGTATTGGGTATTGGTGCGGACAAACTGAATCCTGATTTTCCGGCCACGGAAAAGGTACTGATACAGGGTATTATTGATGCTTTCTTCGTGGAAGACGGTGAAATTGTGTTGTTGGATTACAAGACGGATAAGGTGCAGAATGCCAAGGAGTTGTGGGATAGGTATGAAGCACAGCTGGATTACTATGAAGAGGCCTTAAGCAGGCTCTTGCAATTGCCTGTGAAGGAGAGGATTTTGTATTCCTTCTCCTTGGAGGAGTGTGTGCAGGGATAAGAATAAGACAAGGCGGTTGTCGTATCACGACAACCGCCTGCTGATTTTGCCAAATAATTATACGTTAGGTGTTATTTAATCTACCGCTTCTCTTTTCACGATTTCCATGGCTTTTTTCACCGGTGGCAATAACAATATCACAATAGTCACCGCAGCCTCTGCAAAGATATAAATTGCATTATAAACTATAGAGTACAGCAGTGGATTCCAGCCTTCCCAGGCATATATACCAAAGAAAATCCAACCGGAAAGAACGGCAAAAATGTATCGGCCAAAGACAGCAGTCAAATAACCGAAAATCAGCCCATTCTTGCGTTTCGCAAAGAGTCCGGAAAGACCAAGTGCACCGAATGCCAATAAGTAGTCGATTACCAGCTGCATAGGATACAGGATGTAAGGGTCAATCAGCATTTGCAGCACACCGTAAGCCACGCCGGTCATAACACCGGCACCTACGCCAAACCAGTAGCCGGGCAAGCAAATAATTAACATGGACAGTAAAGTAACGGAGCCACCGAAGGGAAAACTGAACACCTTAATATTGGACAGTACAGTACCAAGCGCGATGGCCACAGCGCAAAAGGCAAGCTGTTTAATGGTAAGTTTCTTGCTTTTTTTGCGAATAAAACACATGGCAATGCTAAGCAATGCCATAATCACAATCACCAGGCAAATATTACCCAGGGTAGTGGGGACATAAGTGGTTTCGCCCCAATCATTAACAACAACATCATAGAACATAAAAAAATCCTCCTTCGTTTCTGCGAGGAGGGGCTACATCAAAAAGAACAGCAGAATGATGTCTGCAAATTCTTATGCTTCCTTACGCCGGTATTACCCGGTTCAAGTAATGAGGGTTAGAAGTCATTGACTTCAGTCTCAGCGATGTGCTCCCCTAGCGGTTATTTATTTTACAAATAACAATATATAAGAAATAAATAGCAATGTCAAGGTAGACATTAGCAATTTTAAGAGGTATTCTATACATAATTGGTGTATTTTTTGAAAGGAAGGTATTATTAGATGGCAGAACCTATGATTCAGGCAGAAGGACTTGTGAAGATCTATAAAACAAAGGAGACGGAAGTTTTGGCTTTGCAGGGTTTGGATTTGACAGTAGAAGAAGGAGAACTTACAGCGTTAATCGGTAACAGTGGTAGCGGTAAGTCTACTTTTTTGAATATGATTGGTGGTTTGGACAGACCCAGTGCGGGCTCTTTGATTGTAGGGGGTAAGAATCTCTTTACAATGACAGAAAGAGAATTGGTTGCATATAAGAGAGATACGGTAGGTTTTGTGTGGCAGAACAATGCGCGTAATTTGTTACCCTACTTGTCAGCGCTTGAAAATATCATGCTTCCCATGTATTTGTCCGATGCCAAAAAGAAAAAAGATAAGGCGCTGGAGCTTTTGGAGTTAGTCGGACTCTCATCCAAGAAACATAGCAGATTGAATACTCTTTCCGGTGGTGAGCAGCAGAGAATTGCTATAGCGATTGCTCTTGCAAATTCACCCAAGCTGTTACTTGCGGATGAACCTACCGGTAGTGTAGACCCCAAGACAGCAAACTACATATTTGATGTGTTTACGGAGCTAAATAAGCAGGGACAGACTATTTTGATTGTAACACATGACGTTGCGCTTTCCAAAAAGGTGAAACGTGTAATTGCAATTCGTGACGGTAAAATCAGTAGTGAACGTATTTTGAAGGAAAGCTATGCAGAACGATTAAAGGAAGCAGCTATTGACTGGCGTATGGAGGATACTCAGGAAGAATTTGCGATTATTGATAAGGCAGGTCGTGTACAGATACCCAGAGAATTGTTAAATGCTTTAAAATTGCAGGATAATAAAATTAAACTGGAGTTAAAGGATAATAAGATTATTCTCAGTAACCCGGTGGCAGAAAAAACAGAGAAATCAGAGAAAGAAGAGAAGGCAGAGCAGTAGGAGAGAGAAAATGACCAGGATTCAGAATCCAGCCATTTGGGCAGATGTTCCGGATATAGATACTATACGAGTGGGGGATACCTATTACATGGTAAGCACCAGTATGCATTCCATGCCCGGTTGCCCTATTATGAGATCCAAGGATTTGGCCCATTGGGAATTACAGAGCTACGTATACGACAGCTTTGAGGACAATGCGGCGCATAATTTAGAGGATGGAAAAGGCATCTACAGCAATGGTAGCTGGGCGGCAAGCCTTCGCTATCACAACGGTTGCGGTTATGTGGTATTTAACTGTAATGATACCCGTCATTTTTATGTGTACAAAACCGAAGATATGGAAAGCGGTAAGTGGGAACAAATTGCCAGATTGGATGCGTTTATGCATGATCCGGCACTGTTCTTTGAAGATGACGGTACGCCGTATATTATTTACGGTAACGGCGATATTCATATCGTAGAGATGGAGCGTGATTTAACCGATATCAAAAAGGGCGGTATCAATCAGTTATTGTTCAGCGCTCCCAGAGAAAATATCATGCTTCCCTGCGAAGGCGGACATGCTTACAAGATTAACGGAATATATTATATTATATACATTGAATGGCCCAGAGACGGACACCGGAGAAGAAGAGTGATTTGCTATCGTTCCAAGGAACTTTTGGGACCGTATGAGCGTAAGTTGATTTTTGATGATGATATGGGCTATAAAAACTGTGGTATCGCACAGGGATGTATTTTTGATACACCGGCAGGCGATTGGTATGCCATGTTATTTCAGGATCATCATGCGGTTGGCAGAATTCCTTACGTGTTGCCCATGACCTGGGAGGACGGATGGCCGGTTATCGGTGTGGAAGGCAGGACACCCGGAACGTTTGAGGTGGATTTGCCGGAGACGAAAAGTTTTCCTTTGGTAATCAGCGATGAGTTTGACTATGAAGAAAATAAACTGGCTTTGCAGTGGCAGTGGAATCATAATCCCAATCCTGCCGGATGGTCCGTAGTGGAAAAGCCCGGTTGTTTACGCTTACGTACCATAAAGACTGTAAGTAACGGTATTTGGGGAGCGCAAAATACTTTGACGCAAAGGACGGAAGGACCTTCCTGTGAAGCGGTAACCAAGATACAGTTAGCCGGCTTGAAAGCAGGAGATTGTGCAGGCATCGTGGCATTACAGGGCAAATTTGCTTTGGCAGGTGTGCGCAAGGCTGAGGATGGAACCACACAGGT
>JAZSII010000144.1:0-20918 GCA_045533725.1 Acetatifactor sp.
TATAAGGCAAACGGTCGAATAAATTAACTTTCAGACGGTACTTATTCCAAAAGGAAGCATCCACCCGCCCCACCATTTACGTATATCCAAGCTCTTTCGCATACTCGCTCGCTTTGTCAAACAGAACCTTCGCCACGGACAAATCATCCACACATTCAAAGAAGCCCAAGTACGCTGTTTCATCCTGCGGATAGGTGGTAATCACAAATCTTCCCACGGGTTCTTCTTTTTTGTACACCAGGAATTTATATAACGTAAAATACGTACTTAACACATGGGTTCCTCGCAAGAAACGCTCCGTTTCCTTAGGATTTTCCGTATTTGTCTTCTTAGTGTAAAGCATCATCGGCAAACGCAAAAAATCTTTTATGTATTTTTCTTCCTCTTCAAATCTGATACATTCCAATTGTTTTACCTCTTTACGATTGTTATTTCTCCGGTGTTACCGTTCATTCTAAGGATATCTCCGGTTTTTACAGTATTCATTAATCCTTCCACGCCCACCACGGAAGGTACCTTCAATTCTCTGGATATAATTGCCGTATGAGACAGTAACGAACCCTTTTCCGAAATAACGCCCTTTGCTCTTACCAACAAAAATACCCAACCGGGGTCCGTCATTTTGGTTACTAATATTTTATCCTTTACATTGCCCACCTTAGCAACATCCGTCACTACAAGAGCTTCCCCTTCCACGATGCCATCCGAACAGGGAGTTCCCTGCAATGCCTCCTTGGAAAGTTGTATCTTATGGGCATTCAGACTTGTATGCTTCTTGTCAAATTCTTTTTCTGCAAAAATCAAACGCTGATATGCCGGCAAGCATGCATATAATTCATATTCTCTTTTACGCTTTGAAACAATAGCCTGCATGCCTTTTTTGTCTTCCGCCAAAGCAAAGGCTTCTTCTACAGTAAGCCAGAAAACATCTTCCTTTTCTTGCAGCAGTCCTTCTTCTGCATAAACCTCTCCCATGCGGGTAAATATCAATCTTACCATGCCGAAAATGCGGCTTCTGTTTAATCTGGAAATCTCCCTGTTTGCAATTCCCTTTTCCGCCCGACGTACCAGGTACCCATTGATTCCTTTTACCTTTTCTGCCTCAGATGCCTCTTTATACAACTGTTCGTACATGCTTGCAAGCTTTTCCGGGTCTTCGTTGTATTGTTCTATTTTTTCTTCCAAAAGCTCCGGATGACTTCTGAAGGTTTTACTCTCCAGCTTCAGTTCTTCTAAATTACGGTCACCATACAACCTGATATACTCTAAAAACCTTTCCTCATACTGCGCCTCTGACAATTCCCTTTTGTCGTACGCAAGACGAAGCATCTCCTTGACCGGCTTCAGGCTTTCAATATTGGAGATACCCGAAATTACCCTGTTGCTCTTCTCACCCATACGTTTCTTTACCAATCCGGTGAAAAGAAAGGCATATAAGTCATTGAGTAGTGTTACATCCCAACAGGTCAGTAAGGTATCATGCAATTCCTGATACAGACCGATTAATTCTGCCGGAGTAATCTCCTTATGGTACCTCGCATAAAAATCCTCATTGATGCGGGTGAAATTTTCGTTTAATTCCTTCATATTCTTCTGTACACGAAGCATTTCCCAAATAACGTTAAAATATGTCTTGATGCGCAACAAACGGGGAAGCTTAACCGCTTCCTCATCATAATTTCGAATCTTAACTCCCATCATATCCTGCCAAATAGGAATAATTTTTTTATTCATGGGCAGAAACTTAATAATGGTATACCAGTTACTGATTTTGTAATACATTCTTCCGTTGGCACAACCCACCATATTACCGAATACATGGTCATACTTTGCCAGCTCTCGCTCGTTTTTCAGCACTCTCCGGCTGATACTTCTGAAAATACCGCTGTAAACAACATTCACAAAAGAAGCTGTCAAAGGCAAACTAAGCCCCGGATAACTTTCCACAATATTACTGTTGTCCAAAATCAGCGGATTTTGATTATCAATGGTGGTAATGTTTCTTGCCTGCAAAATATAAAGCTTATCTCCTGCAATTGCATACTCAATATCCAAAAGTTCTCCCAAAAGAGGTTTCATCTCTTCGGAAAGTCTGACAAGCTCCTCTACAGCTTTGTCGGATATTAAATCCTCTTTTCCCTCATAATAATACACCTTATCCGTTGTATTATAATAATAGCTTGTGGTATCCACCTTATCTTCCACAATACCGTCTCCGGTACCTCTGCCTGCCACAATCACGGTTTCATTTAATAATCCCTGCGGATTTGCCGTAAAACACACTCCCGAAACCTCTGATGCTACCATTTCCTGTACAATGACTGCAAAATTATCTGTCGTTGCGGAAATATCATTTGCTGATGCGTATTCCTTTACATTGCTGTTATACATAGACGCAAAGCACTTCTCTATCATATTCACAACATCCGCTCTTCTAACATTCAGAAATGTATCAAACTGTCCGGCAAAGCTTTTACCTTCTCCGTCTTCTGCCTCCGCACAGGAGCGAACTGCACAGACTTCCCATGGAATTTTCAGACTCTGTAAATCTGTATCCCGAAAAACCGTTACAAAATCCGGCACCGGGAAATTATGCTGTTTTAAAATTTTCAGATTCTGCGCCTTTTTTCCAAGCATATGCTATCCAATCCTTCCCACCATCAAAAATACCATAATGGTAAGCAACATCAAACTCTCCTGAATATAGGTATAAATCTCAACCTTCTGCACAATGGCAAACTGCTCCGGATCCTTCATGAAACTTACAAATTTCCAAACCATCCAAGATACCAAAAGCACAAACAACAGAATGGTAATCTTGTTCAATTGATATACCAGAATAATGTTTGTCACAATATCCACCAAGGTCAATATCATAACAAACTTCGTACTCTTCTTATAACCAAACAGCTTAGAGTAAGTTGTGTAATCATTCTCATCCTTCGGTGCCTTAATTTTTCTGGATACTTCCCAGATTAGCGCAGGGAAATACAAGGTCCAAAGAGTCATTACGGTAATTAGTGAAATAGGCTCTAAACCATACTTGATCACCGTAAAAGAGATAATATATACATTCACAAACATCTGTACGGGATTGTGTGTAATCAGTGCTAAGGGCAGACTGGGCTGGATTACCTTTTTACGAAAAAACCATTTGCTCATAAGGTATCCATACGCATATAAAATACCGAAAAATAATAGGTTATTCATAAAAATCACATTGAGAATCACTGTAACAAGCTGTATCAGAATACAAGCTATTACAATATCTTTTTTGTACACTCTGCCGCTGGGCAAAGGTCTGTCCGGGAACAATCTCTTATCGGTTTCAAAATCCTTTAAATCATCTGCCACTCGTAACCAGAACAAAAAGGCAAATACCGTAAAGCCACCTACAAATTCCTGAATACCGATTTGAAAATCTGTCACGCCATAATTCAGTAAAATAATAAAATGAATCTCCAAAAATACAATGGCACCTAATATCAGACGTGCTACGATTGGATATCTCTCTTTAAAATATATGTACAATCTCATAATCATACTCTCTTACCTGCAAGCCTTTCTTCCTGTTATACCTTACTACCTATTTTTTCCCCTTGTAAAACTTTAACTTCCACACTGTCTTGGCATAAATTTATAATATCTTCGTCCAAAACTACCGCGTCCTTTTGCAATAACATCACAATAGTAGAGCCTCCCGGCTGGAAATATCCTTTTTCCATACCTCTTTTGAACTTGCGAATAGGATGATTGACTATCCTGCCCACCAACAGTGCTCCCACTTCAATCCATACAATCCTGCCAAAATGCTTTGTCTGTATCAAATTCACCACTCGGGTATTTTCTCTGTATATTTTATACTCCTTGGAAACAGGACTGACCGTATGTAATTTGCCACGAATTTTGAACCTTCTGCTTACTCTGCCTTCATCCGTAAAAATATACCTGTGGTAATCCTCCATACTTAATCTGAAGACCAGACACTTACCGCCCCAGAATTCTCGCATATCCACTCTGTGTCCCACCAGTTCTTCCACTGAATAAGATACACCCTTGATAACAATACGGTTGCATTCTTCAATCTCATAGACACTGATTTTACTGTCCGCAGGTGCAATAAATGCTTCGGGCCTATTATCCACAGGTCTTTTCCCGGCTTTGATTTTGCGCACAAAAAATTCATTAAAGCTGTCGTAACTTTCCTCTTCATAATCTGCCATGCATATGCCGTACTTTGCAACAAACGGCGCAATTTTTCTTTTGCTGAGTCTACTGCCGTTATATAGACCATATACTCTTGAAAACAGTGGATGGATGACCAGCTTTAAAAGAAATCTTCCCGGTAGTCTGTGATACAACACCTCAAGCAGCCCGCCACCATATTGGTTTGCGGGCTCATACTTTTGCTCTTTACGGTTGTAGTATTTAGCGTCTTTCATCCTTTGTTATTTTTCCTCTATGGTAATACATCCCGTACTACCGTCTATGGTAATGGTCTGACCATCCTTAATTTTGCTCATAACATCGTGACAACTGACAATTGCAGGAATTCCATACTCTCTGGAAACAATTGCCGCATGGCACAAAATGCCGCCATACTCCGTTACAATACCTGACAGCACGGCAAACTTCGGAGTCCAACCTGTATCGGTAAAACGTGTCACCAGAATATCATTTTCTTTTAATCTGCCAATCTCACTGAAGTTTTCGATTACGCGGGCGGTACCTGTGACTCTGCCACTATTGGCGCCCAGACCCTTAAGTCCCTTCTCTGCGTTCACTGCCATGTCAGAAGCAGAGGTGAAATTGCCGCCGATTTCATTCTCGCTCATATAGTTTCTGTAAGCATTATAGTACTCCCTATTGCTCACAACCATATTCTGCAAAGCTTCCTTCGTCACTTTCCCATCCAAATAATCCCAAAGGCTTCCAACCTTTAAAAACCAGATATCCGATTCCTCTCCTATTACACCTTCCGCCACCAATTGTTTGGCAAGCTCCATGGTATACACCCGGATCAGATAATAAAACTTGGTAGAAATATCACGATATTCTTCGCGCCACCAAAGCATTTTTCGCATGTTTGTAATCTTTACACAAATCTTACGGTATTTCCGTTTGCCGACTTCCTTTTCCAGCCGCGCCAATACTTTCTTATATTCCGCCTCTCCCTTTTCCTTATCTGCCAAGGGGCTGTATTCCTCTCCCAAGGGAATCATATCCCTGATATTAGTAAGAAACGGCGTCACATCCTCATAATAGCAGGGATAGGTCACATCCAGTTCCTTGTCGGAATGGTACCCGTACTTCTCTATCAGTTCTCGTACAAGCGGCATCTCATACTCATCCTGTGATAAGTACTCCTTTAACTCAGCAACCTCTTTTTCCAGCCAAAAAGCCTGCGCCGCCTTGCTCTTTCGAATTTTGCGGGAAATCTCCCACATCTCATAAAAGGGAAGCATGTGCGAAATATTATCAATTGCTCCCAGCAATGTCAGATACTCGCTCTCTGACACATACTTTAACAAACTGTCCTTATATAATGACTGATGAATGGTATTGATAAAAATCTGCCAAAAATATGTGGCCTCACTTTGCAGGTAGCGCCTTTTGGTTAGTTCATACCACACCTTTTTAATATCTTTAATCGTACCATCCTCATACTGTTTCCTGTAATAGCTGTACTTCTCCAACAGGTCTGATTGATAGTTTTCACAATTCTCATTACGTTCCTTTAAAATCCTTCGCTGTGCAAAGAACATTTTCGCAATGGCAAACAAAGTCCCCGGCGTCGCCTTGGTAATATGTCCTTCCCCTTCATAGGTAGCGCGGATACCATATTCACTGTCAAACTCTCTTTCCCGATAACCGATAACCTTGCTCATGGCAAGCTTTACCGCAGACAAATTCCAATAACATCTGCCGTAAAACATATCCCCCAGCTTGCAGTCCACTTCTTCCGGTGTGAGAATCTTGCCGTCTATCATAAATTTACGTAGCGTAAACTCCCAAATATACTCATACAGACTCCACATATAAGGAGTGCACACACTGGCAGATACGCCGCCATCCTTAAAATCAGCCGTGGACCAAATATGCTTTAAACCGGCATAATTGAACCGGGTAATACGACGAGCCTGCAATATGTACAACTTTCCTTCCCGAATGGCAAACTCTATATCACAAGGATATCCGAACAAGAGCTGCACCTTAAGAAAGGTTTCCCCGAATTCTTCCAATTGCGCTTTGGTAAGAAACGTGTTTTTCTCCTCGAAACTACCCTTTTTCTCACGCCAATCATAAAAATACTGCTGCGGCGCCACTTTACCGCTTACTACATCATCGCCCAATCCGCGTGCTACTTCAATGGACATTTCAGTATCTTTACCTGTAATCGGATTTACAGTAAAGCAAATACCGCTGTACTCAGACTGCACCATTTCCTGCACTACTACCGCCATGGCAATATCCTTAAGTTCAATGCCTTGATTTACCAAATAATTCAGACACACGGGCAAAAACATTGATTTATAACAGTCAATCACAGCCCGCTCAACAGCCTCTGCTCCCTGCACATTCAAGAAAGTATCATACTGTCCCGCAAAAGAATGGTCCTCCAAATCTTCCTTGGTTCCACTGCTTCTGACTGCATAATATCCCAAAGGGTCAATTGCCTCCTGCAACTTATTACGCAACTGTTCACTGAAACTTTTGCCTTCAAACAAATCAATTATCTCTCGGCTGGTTTCCTCAATATTTTCCCGGGTAAGTCCCTGTAACAGCCCTTCCAGAGTCTGCTCCATACCATTCTCTCTGATAAAACAGGCATACTCCTCCCTGTCGAGAATGATTCCGTCCGGTACCGAAAATCCGGCTCCATGCATCATGCACAAAAACTTACCCTTATTTCCTAAATTGTTTCCTTCGCCATTTAACGGCGCACTTATCCTCTGTATCATAAGTCCCTCTTTTAAAACATATTTTTCCTAAGCTTACAAGCATATAAGAGCATATTGATCAAAATATGCGTCACGGCTCCCACCGCCACATAAAGCAGATAAAATCCAACTGTCATGGGCGCATATATGCATACCACAAGTACACATCCAAACACAGAATCTGCCTGGTCCATAAACACAAAAAACGCTTTTTTCAGACCACTCAAACTCTTCCCCGGAGTGATACCAAGTCTTCTTTTTACAAAACTGTTTGGAAGTTCAAAAATACCATAAAACAATCCCAACAAAAAACCAATCCACAGATTCGTAAGCACGGTATTGGAAGTCTTTCCATAGAACATATTATAGGACTCCAGTCCGGTCATACCGCATACTGCGCCCCACAGTACCATGCAAATCATGTTGCACACAAGATAACCTGCGAACCCCTTCCATGTTTTGTTATCGCCAAAGATTCTTTTGCCATCCACAAAATTCTTACCGCCATCCATGGGAACTTGCAGGCACTTAAGCATCCTGCTCTTACACCATATGGAATTAATTACCCCCGCAATAATAGCAGAAAGTAATGTTATGTACATTTGAAGTAATGTGTTTAAAAAATCCATTCTTTCTTTCGTCCTTTTTATAATTCAAATATCATTCCCGAATGCATGACTTCCACCTTTTCCCCCAGCTCCTCCTGCAATATTTCACAGGCTCTTTCGCCGGTGCAATGCCCCGTAATGATTTGTTCAATTTCTAATCCTTTCAGTGTTTCCGCAAACTCCAAAACATCCTCATCCGGAAACTTCGACAGATGAAAGCCTCCCACATATGCATATATTTTGTCTCCGCGTTCGCACTGCAATACTTCTCTCAGTATATTCGCCGGTCCTCCGTGGGAACAACTGTTAAATATCACAAGCCCTTTTGGCGTATTTATCACAAAAGATTGCTCATGTGCGAAATCGTCCGGTGCTACCTTCCCGCTTTCCTGCTTATACAACTTGGCTTTTTCACCGATTGCTGAGAGATTCTCACTACTGTGAGGCACCAAAAACATATCCGTTCCCGGAATAGTATAACATTCATTAGTCACATAAGTAATCCTGTCCTTATATTTCTCAAGCATTCCCTTCTTGGGTCCGATATACTTAAGTTCATCCCCGTGCATAGAAAAATAATGCTCCCCGGTACCTTCCCGCACATATAGTTTCGCCTTGTCATTTATCTCAAAAAAACTATCAAATCCATCCGCATGATCATAATGGGAATGAGAAAGTACTGCAAAATCAACACCTGTTAAATCAACACCCAACGTTTTGGCATTCTCCGAAAAAAGCGGACTTTTTCCTGCATCCAGCAAAATCTTATATTCTTCATCTTCAATTAACAGAGACAATCCATGTTCTCCCGGACAGTTATTCCCTCCGGTATTCTCAACCAAAACCGTAATCCTTAACTTTTCTCTACGATTTCTTTCGAGTTTCATAGCGTCCTCCTCCCATTTCAAATCAATTGCAACTCTTTTAACAGTATACTCCAAAATGACAAAAATGCAAAGTCTACATATCACATTTCCTTTTACTTGCCAAAAATCCCCTGAAATGGTATGTTATATCTGTTAACACTAATAGAAAAGAGGCCAAACGATGTTACAAATCATGACTTCTGACGAAGCAATCAATTTAATCCAAGATGGCGATGTGATCTGCGTAAACTCTTTTCTGGGAATTGAGAATCCGGTAGCATTACACGAAGCCATTTACAAAAAGTACAAGGCGACAGGTTCTCCGAAGCATCTGACGATGGTTTCCAGTGCCGGATTCGGTATTTGGGACGAAGACGGCAATGCAGAAGGCTACATACGGGATGGTGCTGTAGACAAAATCATCTGTGGTCATTTTGGTGCCATGTTCAGCACAAAACGCCTTGTTTTGGAAGACCGTTTTGAAGCCTACAATTTACCGTTAGGATGCATTTCCCACGCCATTCGCGCACAAGCAGGCGGTATCCCCGGTGCCTTATCAAAGGTAGGCTTGGATATTTTTGTTGATCCTCTGGTGGATGGTCCCGGCATTAATAATATTTCTCATGATGACTCTTTGGTGAAACATGTAGAAGTAGACGGAGAAGAATTTTTGTATTACAAGCTTCCCAAAATCAATGTAGCTTTGATTAAGGGAACCGTTTCTGATTATAAGGGTAATATTACCTTTGACGATATGTTTATGTCCGGCGATGCCCTGTCCATCGCTCAGGCCACTAAGGCCAACGGCGGCAAAGTAATCGTGCAGGTAGACCGCATCGTAAACGGACCCTCCCGTCCCCGTAACACCATTATCCCCGGTTGTCTGGTTGATGCTATCGTAATGGTAAAACCCCAGCCCAGACATGCTGCATTTGAGTCCCTTACAGGCAGTTTTGAAATACCCTATTCTCAATGGACCGACTGGAGCGAAATGTTAGAAAGCCGCACCTCTACCAAGAGCGTGGTTAATATAGCAGGTAATATTATCGGCAAACGTGCCGCCATGGAATTAACGGAAGGTGATATTGTCAATCTTGGTGTAGGCATCCCCGAAACGGTCACGAAATATGCCCGTGAAAGCGGTATATTGG
Organism: Acetatifactor sp.; assembly: GCA_045533725.1. Classification (GTDB taxonomy): domain Bacteria; phylum Bacillota; class Clostridia; order Lachnospirales; family Lachnospiraceae; genus Acetatifactor. Next base: position 9,567 of record JAZSII010000144.1, read on the forward strand.
ACAAGGTAACGTTAACCGTTGAATCCGGTGGTGTAGGCGGTTTCCCTGCTTCCGGCAAGGTATTCGGTGCAGTTATCGGAGCGGATGCCGTATACGATATGGCCAACCAGTTTGACTTATACAATAACGGAGGTCTGGATATCTGCTTTATGGGCGGTATCGAGGTAGACAAGCATGGTAATGTAAATGCGCACCGCAGTCCGGGCACCTATGCCGGTATCGGCGGTTTTGCCAATATCACTGCCAAAACCGGCACCGTAATCTTCTGTCTTACCTTCAATACCAAAGGGCTGGATGTGGATGAAAATGACGGCAAGGTTACTATCAAAAACAATGGTTCCCTGCCAAAATTTGTGGATAAGGTTGCAGGCATCAGTTTTTCTGCAAAACGAGCCCGTTCCAACGGCCAAAAGGTGCTCTACGTTACCGAACGTTGTGTATTTGAATTGGGTGAAAAGGGCTTACGATTGATTGAAGTATATCCCGGCGTGAATATGCATGCTGACATTTTAGACCTGCTGCCTTTCGAGGTAGAAGTCGATTCGTTGTTACAATATTAAATACTACCATAAATGCTAAATCCCCTTCAGTTATCCTGAAGGGGATTTTATTATTCCACTAGTTCATCTTCCTTACCGGTCGCACATACTTCCAAAAACGCTTACAATCATGATAAAAATAGAATACTCTACCCTGTGTAGTATCCAACTCATAGCCCGAAGATACATAATCAAAGTTCTTCATAGATTCTTCAATCTTTTGCTCTACCATCTGATTCTGTGTAGCAAAATCAAAGGGACCATGTTCAAACACAATATAAGTACCTTCCTCCACATTCATAAGTTGCATCTGCTCCGGCACTTCTCCGGTATAAACAGCCGGCAATCTCACACCATAGGCTTCTGCTAAAGGAATTCCCCAGCTGCAAATCCTTCCGGAGGGTTCATTGATATACGCCATCACCTGACCGCTTCCACTATCCGGCTCATCGCCTCCCATATCATCTAATTTCCCCGGTATGCTATGTAACAGTCCGCAGATTGTCTCACAATCCTGCCCGGGAATCATACTCTGCTTCTGCCAGAAGTCCCAATAACCAATACTTTCATAATTTCTGATATGCAAAAATTTATGTGCCGGTATCGTCACAAAATAAACCTTTACATCGCTCGCTGTACCCTCCATACTTACGCCTCCATTCCCCATTAAGTAACAGTCAAAAGGTTTTAAAACAGTGCGCAGAACCACCGGTACCGGATGTTTTCTGTATTCTCCCGGCGATACCCCATATGCCCTTTTAAAGGCCCTGGAAAATGCTTCATGAGAAGAAAACCCATAGTCCAACGCAATAGAAAGCAGACCCCTGTTCGTGTCTCTGACCTCCTTCAAGGCCAAAGCCAAGCTTCTTTGCCCCATATACTCCCTAATGCTCATACCCGAGATTTCGCGAAACTTTCTGGAAACATAAAACTCCGAAAAACCAAGCTTCTCAGCCAATGCCGTAAGGGTCAACTCTTCGTTCTCCTTTCGCTTGATACACTCATCAATCTCCTGTATTAACACCTGTATCTGCTTCTGCCATTCGTCCATCCGTCTGCCCCCTTCCTTTACTCTGGATGCAGTATAACATATTTTACAGAAGCTTACTTGATTTCAGTTGCAAAAAAATATTTTCTTAGGTATTTTTTATAATCACCTGCTCAATAACATCTGCCGCATGTTCGCACAAATCACAGCAGTTCTCCAAGCCTTCATAAATCGCTTTACTGCTAATCAATCGTTTCCCGTCCGTTTCCCTTCCAAAAAGCTCATGAATGGCCTCTATGTAAATCCGATCCGCCTCAATTTCAATATCATTTACTTTGATGAGCAGTGCATGCAAGCCTCCGGGTTTTTTAAAGCTTTTCAGATCAGCTACCGCTTCCTCCAATGCTTTCACGCATCTGCTTACCACCTTTGCCAGCTCAATAATCTTATTGGAGATAGTGTCAATATGATACATATAAATATCCAGAATCACCTCATCCAGGGCATCCGTAATATCATCCATAATCTGCACCAAATGCAGAATATCCTCCTGGTCAATCGGTGTAATAAACTCCGTAGATAACTTGCTTAAAATGTCATGATGTATATCATCCGCACGGTGCTCAATCTCATGCATCTGCTTTCTGTAAACATCAATATTTTTCACATGAAAGGTACACAATATTTCCTCCAAAAGTTTGGATGCTTCCACACAACAAGAGGTTTGCTTTTGTATCAATTCAAAATAATCATTATTTTTTTTAATCATTTTTCACACTCCCTATGTAAATATTCTCAAGAATAGCATTGCCATCCCATAGCCCAAAAGCCCGCATCCCGGAAAGGTAAATACCCATGTCAGTATCAATTCCTTTACAATACTCCAATTTACGTTACTGATTCTTCGGGCCGCACCCACTCCCATAATAGCAGTCGTCTTGGTATGGGTTGTACTTACCGGAATACCGGCAACCGAAGACAGCAGTAGGCAGGCTGTTGCAGAAAAGTCCGCCGCAAAGCCTTGGTAGGGTTTTAATTTCACCATATCCATGCCCACTGATTTGATAATCCTATATCCGCCTATGGAAGTCCCCAGTCCCATCACTACCGAGCAAAGCACCATAAGCCATAGCGGCACCACAAAACCGATAGTATCAGCTTGTCCGTTTGCCATTGCGGCTCCAAGCAGGAAAATCGCCATAAACTTCTGTCCATCCTGCGCTCCATGCATAAAAGCCATTGCCGCCCCTCCCGCAACCTGTGCTCCGGAAAAGAACTTTTCTGAATGTAAACGATTTTGATTACGGAATAACAAAACGGTCAGCTTGGCTGCCACAAAACCAAAGGCAAATCCCAAAACAGTGGAAAGTAAAATACCATAAAGGACCTTTATCCACTCTGAACCATTAATGCCCGAAAAATTGTTCTGAATGGCCACAGCCGCACCTGAAATTCCGGCAATCAGCGCATGACTTTCACTGGTGGGAATCCCAAGATACCACGCCGCCGTTGCCCATATCACGATTGCCGCCATTGCCGCACATAATGCAATAAGTGACTGCTTAGGATCCCCGCCAAAATCCACCATTTTATAAATGGTAAATGCAACGGAAGCATTTATGGAAGTCATAACCAGCACTCCCAGAAAATTAAACACCGCTGCCATAGCAATTGCCTTTCTCACCGAAATCGCCTTTGTGGAAACGCAGGTTGCTATGGCATTGGGGGCATCCGTCCAGCCATTTACCAATATTACGCCCAAAACCAAGACTGTTGACACCATCAGCATAGGATTGGATAACAGTTTATTCATAAACTCTATAATGCTCATATTGTATGCTCATCCCTACTTTCTTTTCTTCTGAAAACCCATATTTTAAAACAGTCCCAGCAAGAATCCGCCGATAATCGCAGAGGCAACCTGACCGGAAACATTGGCACCAACGGCCTGCATTATAATGATATTTCCCGGCTTCTCTTCTCCCGCCATTTTCTGCACCACACGGGAAGCCATGGGAAAGGCAGAGATTCCTGCAGCACCCACCATGGGATTAATTTTTTCCTTCAAGAAAAGATTCATGATTTTTGTCGCAAACACGCCGCCCACCGTATCAAATACAAAGGCAACCAGTCCTATGAGCATAATAAGCAGGGTTTCTACCTGCAGAAATTTATCCGCCGTCATACTAAAAGAAATCGTAATTCCAAGCAAAAGGGTAATTAAATTTGTAAGAACATCCTGTGCCGTTTTTGACAGAGCATTCAATACACCACATTCTCTAATCAAATTACCAAACATCAGAAAACCAACAAGCGATATGGACATAGGTGCAACAAAGCCTGCAATAATGGTTACTATAATGGGAAAAATGACCTTTGTTTTTCTGGATATCTTCTTGCCTTGTCTGATTGGCATGGTAATCTGTCGCTCTTTTTTTGTGGTAATTAACTTAATGGTAGTGGGCATAATAATGGGCACCAGCGCCATATACGAATACGCCACTACCGCAATGGGTCCCATGTAATTAGACTTTAAAATCTGGGACATTAGGATTGCCGTAGGACCGTCCGCCGCACCGATAATACCGATGGAAAAAGAATCTGCAACACTAAATCCAAGCAATAACGCCAACCCGATTGCCACAAAAATACCCAAATGTGCCGCAAATCCGTACAACACCAATATAGGCTTTTGCAGTAACGGTTCAAAATCAATCATGGCACCAATACCGATAAACAGTAATATAGGGAATGCCTCCGAGGCTTCAATCCCCACTTCATACAACCACTGAATAATACCTCTTACCTCTCCGATTCCGGGCATTTGCTGATTCAACACTCCGGTATTCGGAAGATTCACCAGAATGGCGCCAAAGCCCATAGGCAATAAAAGTGCCGGTTCATACTCCTTTTTCACTGCCAGATAGATCAACGCAAAACCTATCAGCCACATTACAACCATTTTCACAATTTCCGTCATTTCCATTTTTCATACTCCTCTCACACTTTAATTTATGCATATCAAGACAGTTTCATAATAAAAAAAGACTTTTGATGCATTATAAAATGCACCAAAAGTCTGGTACCCGTTAACGGCATGTATTGCCAATTTGAAATCATTTCAAACGAGATTGTTGACAACACACTAAAACTACTCCCTCTTGATTTAACACAAGTTCATTGTAAAGCGTGTAGAAGCATTTATCAATAAATTCTCATCGACAACTTTCGAGCCTATTTTTCCTGACAGTTCTTTTCTACCCAGTCAATTACATAATCTGCCACTTCTTCGACCTCTTTCCCACTAATATCAAAGGTTTCAAATAACGTATCGCCATGGTGGTCATGGGTTCTGAAATACTCGTTATAATCCACAGATCCCTGAATCCAGTTCTCATCCGTAATACCTCTGCCTTCTCTCATGCGCTTTCTAAGGAGTTCTTCCTCACAAGTCAGTGCCAGGCACTTCACATCTGAAAAGAACCGTCTGCAATATACTTTATGTAGCTTGTCCAAATTTCCTGCCATAGTCCATAGCACCGGACGACCGCTCTGTATGATATTCATGGAAAGCTGTTCAATCAAATCCACCCACGCAAAGTGCTCCTCTTCCGTTTGTGGATTCAACCTTGCATAAAAAATATCCGCATCCAGTACCACAAAATCCACTTTCTTCTGCTGAAGCATCTGCGCTGTAGTGGTCTTTCCCACACCACTACAGCCAGTTAGAATAAATAGGGGAAAAGTCCTTTTTTCCCAGGTATGTCCACACTTAGGGCAACGAACCATATTTCCGTCAACTTCCTTATCCCAATTATAATTTCCACATTTTATACATTGTCCAATCATAAATTCTCCTCCAAAATTTTCTCCACTGTTTTTCTGTTCTCTTCACCGGTGGTCCAAATGACCGCCCAAACCTTTTCTACCCCCAGCTGGCGATAAGTTTCCAGCCGATGTCTTCCGTCATCTACCTGAAAGTTTCCATAGACATATTCCACAATCAGCGGCGGTGCATCCCAACCGTCTGCCAGACTTTCTTTCATCCTGTCCACCACATCAAAAAAATACTCTATATCATTTGCCGCATGCAAATATTCCGGTGCTCCGGTCTTAATATTTGAAAACAGAGAAATGGGCACCTCCTGCAATCCAAAATAAAAACGCTTCTCTTTTAACAGACCGTCTGCAAGTGCCAAATTCTTTCCGTCTGCCCGCAGGAAATCCTGCAGCCACTCATCTATTCTTCCATCTTTGTCGTACATTTTTGCCAAAGACAAGGTTCCGTAAATCATCGTTAGTTTCCTCTCTTTCTATCCTTTCGGCTGTGTTTTACGCTGTCGTACCACCTCATACATCATAATGGACGCCGCACAGCTCACATTAAAGGATGAAGCCGTACCCGTTTCCGCCATAGGTATGGTACAAAGTTCATCACACATTTCTTTATATCCAAAGCTTAAGCCCTTCGTCTCATTTCCCACAAAGAGTAATAAGGGGCCATTAAAATTCAGTTCATAAATAGCCTTTTGCTGATGGGCGGTAGAACCATACAGTCGAAACTCTCCATATCGTTCCTTCATGAAATCAACCCAAGCCTGCAACTCTTTTGTTTCCTCCACCCTTACCACCGGTAAGGAAAAGAAAGAACCCATAGAAGCTGCAATTACTTCAGGATCATACAAATCCACACTATGTCCCGTAATAATCAATCCGTCCGCACCAAGAGCATCACAGGAGCGAATAATAGTACCCAGATTACCTTTATTTGAAGGACGGTCAAAAAGTACAAAGAACGGAACGCCCGATGCTTTTACTTCTGAAATGTTTCTCTCCTTGCGTTCCACTATAGCCATTAATTCAGAAGCATCTTCCTTACCACTTAATTCTTCCATCAATTCCTTAGAAAAGCAATAGTTTTCTTTGGTTTTCACTGTGGCAAGCAACTCCTGCGCCCATCCGGAAAGCACCCCTTCTTTGCAAAGAAAAGACTTAATCTTCCAACCATTCTTAACTGCTTCGTTTATATTACGTACCCCTTCTACCACAAATTCACGGTACATGCTCCTCTTCTTTCGATTATTCTGTAATACCTGAACATGCTGAAAAATATTATTTCTTACCGTAACCCTAATCATTGCACAACACCACCTTAACAAATCGCGACTATTCAACGTCGAATAACTCCAAAAAAATAGGACACAGAAGTCCTTTAACCTTCTGCATCCTAATATTTTATCATCGCTATTCATTTCCCCGATATACCGACTTTACTTTAAAACAAACTCGGTATAGGGTGCATACTTGCTTACAAAATCATCGTAATCCTCTTTCTTGGTAGTCCACATAATTACCGGGAAATAGGTTACTCCTTCCCGCAACAACGCTTCAAACAAAGGATTATTACAATTGATTTCAAACTCGCCTTCCGCATAACCTACAATTACCGGCGGCAAAATCTCCTCTTTTTGAATCCGTTCTCTCCAAGCCTCCACTTTATCTTCAAATACTTCCGGATGCACCTGCCATTTAATCCCTTCCTCCGGTCCGCTGCTTCGCACAAACATGGAAAGAGGCATCGCTATAGGACCAAGATAAAAACGTTTCTCCAAATACAATCCGTCGGAAAACGCCTTATTCTTCCGTTCAAACAGAAGGTAGGTATGAATCCACTCCTCCAGCAGATTTTGATCGTTGTATTCCTTGGCAGACTGTACTCCTGGAGAAAACAGAAGTTCTTCTCTGCCTTGCTTCTCATACACAATCTTTTTTATGGTATCTTTCGACAAAGCATACTCTCCAGCCAAATCGTCCACCGATACACCATATAAAAACTTATTCTGTATCATACGGTTCCGCTTTTTGTAATACTGTTTCTGCCCGGACACTTCACCCCAACGCTTTTCTTTTTCCTCTGCAAGAGGCACATACAGCAGATTCCCTCCGGCATACTTTTGTATTTCCTGAAAAAGCTCCGGCGGAAGTATCTCTTTTGCATTTACATAATTCATATGTTTTTCTTCCAAACCTCCTCGAACAGTCCCTTTGTCCAATGATACTGTCCGTCGTCTTCATATTCCCGATAAAACACTTCCGTCATCATGGTCAGGTACAACAGCACATCATACCAGAAAATTCTGCGAAGCTCTGACCTGGACAGTTCCTTCACCCCGTAACCCTCCAATAATTCGGGATTACGCTTATGATGCCTAAAAGGCTCATCCATAAGTGCTTCGCCCCACATGGCTCTTTCCCAATCGATAATTCCTGTGATGGTACCGTCCTTTATGAAAACATTACCTTCCCACATATCCCAGTGTACCAAAGAAGGTATTTTCACTTCGTCAAAGCATTCCTTATCCGCAACAAGGGCAGCCAGGACTCCCGCCTTGGATACGCCGATTTCTACATTTCTTCGTTCTGCATCCGCCAAAACATTGCCAATCAGATAGGAAACAAACTCATACAAGGTATCAAAAGGATGTTCTGTATCTCCCAGCATGCCAAACTTTTCACCTGTTACTTCTGTGAGTTTCTTCTGTACTTTCCCCACTTCCTTGCGAAGATGCGCTTTCACTTCCTCATTCAGACTATCATACGCCATATACCAATTGACCCCCTCCATGCATTCCATGAAGAAATAATCCCCTTCACACAAAGTTTTGGTCGTGTCATAGGCATATACCTTTGCCACTTTGATATCTGTATGTTTGTTTACAAGCTCCATGGCCTTTACTTCCGCAGCCATCAGATTACACTCATTGGTCATAAAACCTTCCTTTATGGGCGACGCAATCTTCAATATGGTTTGAAACCCGTCCGAAAAGGTAAGCTTATAAGCAGCATTACACATACCCTCCGGCAATTCTTCAATCTGCGGCACTCCACTTTCCGGAAATGCCGCCTCAGACATGCGAAATATATTCTCTTTACTCTGTAAACACTTGGTAATTCCCACGTGCATCCTCCTAATAACAAATAACTATTACCTTATACTATTTCTACAGAACATCCTTACTTAAGCTCCGTATTTAATCCCAGCGCCTTTACAATATCCAAATCTAAATCCTCCGGGAAATTCCAGGTGAATTTACCTTTGCCGAATTTACTCATGTCAAACTTATAAATTCCGAAGTTTCCGTAATAATCCCAGCTGGTGCGTGCAATGCCTCGTTCTTCCAAAAGATTTGTTACAATTTCATACCAATTTACTCTTTCTTCGTGCTTAATAAACGGTATAAAGCAACCGAACTCTCCACAGAATACCGGACTGTTACGCTGCACACTAAACTCTACATACTGGTCAAAAAATGCCTCTACTGCTTCCACGGTTCCCTGCTCAGGATAGGTTTCAAATTTTTCCCGTTCCATTTCCGTAGGATTTTCCGGAAGGGCAGGCATACGCTCTGCATCATAAGGGAAAGGAATATTAATTACACGCTCCATATGTGCCCACGGTGCACCCTGATGAGTAAAAGTATGCGGATCATAGAAATGGAAGGTATAAATCACCTTATCGTCCTCAAAATCCGGCAAAGTCTTCATGGCTGCAAGACTGTTCCAGTCCGCTCCGCCGGCAATAATATAATGCTTGGTATCAATGCTTCGTACCATCTTAAATACGCGCAAAATAATATCATTCCAAAGTTCGATGTCAATTCCGTGAGGTTCATTCATCAGTTCATACACGATATACTCCGACGCATCCTTATAACGCTGCGCCAGCTGTTTCCAAATAGGATTCAATACATTTTCCACATCCGTTGAGGTAAAGGAATCTGCATGAGTATTGTTATGAAAATCAAAAATCACATAAATTTGCAACTCCTCAGCCCACGCTGCCACCTTATCCAATATGTCCAGTATTTTAGCCGGAATAGTATAGTCTGCAATCCCTTCACAAATACGTTCAAAATGAATGGGCAAACGTACCACATCACAACCAAGCTTTTTTACATTTACAAAATCCTGCTTTGTAAACATATCCGAATCAATCTGATCTGCCGGTCTATACTCCAACCAATTTGTAAAATTCACACCCTTGGTAAAAGGTGCTGTTACTGCTTTTGTAATCCCCATAATTTGTTCTCCTTCTTTGTTTTATGCTCTTTTCATCATGGCTTCCACTTCTTCCATAGTAGGCGGATTTAGCGGCAACGGGAATCTGGAAATAGCGATTGCAGAGCATGCACTTGCAAAGCGCACTATTTCATCATCCGTCATCTCCTTCAGTATACCATAAACGCAACCCGCTTTAAAGGTATCACCTGCACCTAAAGTACTTTTTACTTCCACATCAAAGGGCTTCATACGCTTCATGGGCTGTCCCTTTCTGCCGTACAGCATGTCCTTCTCCCCGGAAGTAATAATCACAAGACCATCCGTAGTTTCCACCAGCTTTTCAAAGATTTCTTCCATACTGTAGCCTTCTTCCAGATACGCATGGGTACATTCCTTGGACACTACATTTACGGCACAGTTCTGGTGCAAATAGGTATCGTGTCTGCTGTCAATGGTCACATAGGGCTTTTTATGCTTTACACAAAGCTCTGCTGCCGCCTGGGTTTCCTCCATAAAGTAAGGGTCAATACCGGCAACCTTACAGCCTGCAATATCCTCTTCCTTAGGCATATTCCAACGCTTCTCGCCACTTGCATAAAGAGTCTGGAAAAATCCCATGGGAGAACGTACCAGCCCTGCAATTACCACATAATCCATCAATCCTTCGTACTCCGGGTCAAAATAAAGGGATGCTAAGTCTACGCTCTTATCCTTATAAAACTCCTTCAAAAGCGGTGCCACCTGTGTACCGATATGAGTACCATCCATCTTCACCTGTGCTCCCAAAGAAGCCAAAACTGTTGTTGCTGTACCCGTCTCACCACCGGGCAAAAAATATTTCGCTTTAATCTCCGAATACTCATCCGGCCGCAAAAATTCTCCCTTCAGCAAAAATGAGTGTGTTCCTAAAATTTGTCCGTGCAAATAAACTTCGTAACCCATAAATAAATATCCTCCTATACAATTTTTTTATATAAATGCCTGAATTTAGCATTAATCACCGTTTACATTTCTGATATATTCTTCGTTTGGTATCATCAAAGACTCCAACTATTCATTCGAAAACTCTAGCCATTTACATAATTAGTTATAAAATATCTCACAAATTCTTCACACCTCTTCATCACTTCCTCCTGTCTGTCCGGCTCTCTGGTAAAAAGATGAATCAGCGAAGATATGGATGCTGTATAGAGAAGTGCCAGCATTTCCGGACTATCCCCTTTCAAAAGTCCGTCATTCATCATCTGTCTGAAAATCATGGTAAACATCTGCTCCAAGCCTGTGAGACAATACTTTGTTGTCAGCTTGGCCACACGCACATCACGAAACTGCTCCATAAGCAACAGCTTTCTGGTCAAAACGACCTTTGTATCATGCATCGTGAAGTGAATCATTTTCATTGTCAGCGCAAATAATTCTTCTCCCGATTCCGGTACTTTGGGAAGATTTTCTACGGAACCAAAACGCTCTGTATAATACACCTCCATCATCTCAATCATAGCATTCCAAATATCTTCTTTGCTCTCATAATGCTTATACAATGCAGATTTACTCAGCCCCAGCTCAGCTGCCAATTCACGCAAATTCGTTCCTTTATACCCCTTCTCTGCAAACATAATCAGGGCTTGTTCCAAAATTCTGTTCTTTGTTGTATTCTCCATATTCCTACCTCTTGCTGTATCACAATTTTTTTCGCTCCACTACGCAAATAAAGGTGTCCGATTGGACACCTTTATTGTAAGTGACCAATCGGTCACCTGTCAA
>JAZSII010000232.1:0-5288 GCA_045533725.1 Acetatifactor sp.
AGTATTAGGCAAGTTAAAAGAGTTAGGACTTCAGTTGAGTCCCAGCGAAGAATAAGAATTGCAAAGCAATTCTTTATAGATGAGCTGCCGATTGTAAATCCGAACGGTGAATCGGTGGTATCTCTAAATGGAACAGAAAACGTGGCATAGCCACTAAATGCATTCGGTAAGTAAGTCCAAAGAGCGTGGCCGGATGTACCATGAATGGAGAAAGGAAATATAATCATGGCAAAGTACAGAAAACTTGGAAGAACAGCTTCCCAGAGAAAAGCATTATTAAGAAATCAGGTAACCGCATTGTTAAACAACGGTAAGATTGTTACCACCGAAGCTAAGGCTAAGGAAGTAGCTAAGATTGCTGAAGGTTTAATCGCTTTGGCTGTTAAAGAAAAAGACAATTTCGAAATGGTTAAGGTTGAAGCTAAGGTTGCTGTAAAAGACAAAGACGGCAAGAGAGTAAAAGAAGTAGTAGATGGTAAGAAGGTTACCAAGTACGAAACCGTAGAAAAGGAAATCAAGAAGGATCTTCCTTCCAGATTACATGCTCGTCGTCAGATGTTGAAGGTATTGTATCCTGTAGTTGAAGTTCCTTCCGAAGCAGCAGGAAAGAAGAGAAATACCAAGGAAGTTGACTTAGTAGCTAAGTTGTTTGACGAAATCGCACCTAAGTACGTTACACGTAAGGGTGGTTACACCAGAATCATTAAGATTGGCTTACGTAAGGGTGACGCAGCTATGGAAGTTGTACTCGAGTTAGTATAGGTCATAGCTTCAAGCCAAGCAGACAAATTATAAGAACGTTCGTGAATGCTCGCATTCAATCGAACCTGCTTTTTAATTTGTCTATTTGGCGCTAGCCAAACCACGAGGAAAAGCGAAGCTTTTACGAGTTGGCTTGAAGCTATGACAAAGTCATTGCAACCAGTCGTAAAGCGAAGCTTTTACGAGTTGGCTTGAAGCTATGACAAAGTCATTGCAACTGCTCGTAAATCGAAGCTTTTACGAGTTGGCTTGAAGAATACTTGCCATCTGCACGATTCAATAAAGTATCGTGGTCAATTCAGCACTTGTATTTCGCTAAAAATTCAATTATCATATACATGACACTTTTAATATAATACATATGAAACAGGGGATGAAATATGGAAGAGAGAAAATTTAGATATGATGCTTTTATCAGTTATCGTCATACAGAATTGGATAAGTTCGTTGCAGAGAATCTGATAAAGGAATTGGAATCTTTTAAGTTGCCCAGAAATGTTGCCAAGAAATTGAAGGGTAAAAAGACTAAGATTGAAAGAGTATTTCGAGATAGAGAAGAATTACCGTTGACCAATAATTTGGAGGAGCCTATTGTAGAGGCATTACAAAACAGTGAGTGGTTAATAGTGATTTGTTCTCCCAGATTGCCGGAATCAGTTTGGTGTAAAAAGGAGATTGAAACATTTATTTCTCTTAGAGGAAGAGAACATGTACTGGCAGTGTTGATAGAAGGAGAGCCTTCGGAGTCTTTTCCGGAGGAGCTCCTGTATAAAATGGAAGAAGTGAAGCTTGCAGATGGTACTATACAGCAGGTAAAAGTACCTGTAGAGCCCCTGGCGGCCGATTTTAGAGGCAAAGACAAGAAGGGCGTACTAAAAGCTATGAAGACGGAAAAACTGCGTCTTTTAGCTGCTATGTTTGGTGTTGCTTTTGATGATTTGCGTCAAAGACATAGAGAACGCAGAATGCGAAGGATTGCAGGAATATCCTTGGTAGTAGGCGCAGCATGCCTTTTATTTGGAGTTTACAGTACAATTACGGCCATGCGTATACAAAAGCAGAAGGAACAGATTGAAACCCAGTCTGAGCAGATTATGGCGCAGTCTGATGAGATATTGAAGCAGAATGAGGAAATCAAACTTAAGTCTGATGAAATACAGAAGCAGAGCGAAGCAATTCAGAAGCAAAATGACGAATTGGCACTTCGTCAGGCGAAAAGTTTGGCAGAAAAAGCAGAATATTATCTGAATGACGGAAACAGAAGTGCTGCAATTCAAACAGCAGTAGAGGCGCTTACGGAAAATGAAGGCATAGCAATGCCTTATACCACACAGGCAGAGATGATTTTGGTAGAAAGTACCAGAGCCTATGATATAGGAGAAATCTATAAAGCGCAGTATCAATATGAATCTTTAGGTAAAATAGAAACCATTGAAGAGTCAATGGATGGTGATACCTTGGTAATCCTTGATGATGCAGAATTTTTGACACTCTATGATGTGGAAAATCAGGAAGTCATTAAAGTATTTGAATCAAACGAGTATGATATAAAGGCTGCTTACGGATTTACATTCTTGGGAGAAGACAAATTTGTATATATTGGTGCAGAATCCACAGTTTGTATTTATGATTTGACACAGAGAGAAGTCATAGAAGAAATCAAGGTGGATTCAGCTGTCAGTGTGGATGCGGATACAGAAGGACAGTATTTACTGATAGAAGGTAATGGTGATGGTTTCCAGGTATATGATGGGCATACATTCGAATTTTTGGGAACTACACCGAGCGTTTATACTGCACGTAGCGGATATTATCAACATGTGTGTGAAGAAGGCATTTTAGCAGATATTTCCATAACCAATGCAGAAGATGGAAGTACCAATTATATTTTATTCTTTGTCGATTTAAACACCATGGAATTGTTGGGAGAGTATCCTTTGGGAGAAAAAGTGCTGAAGGATATTAAGGTTAAAGATGGTATTGCTTATGTGATGTCAGATATTCTTGTGAATAATAAAACAGACGCAGATAGTTATACGGCAGCGGTTTCTATTGCGGACGGCAGTGTATTATGGGAAAATGTACAATATCAACAGTTTTCCTCCTTGCTACTTTTCCCGCATGGGGAAGATGCTACGGATCTCTTAGCGGCAACAGGAGAGTCGTTCCGGCTTATAAATATGCAAACCGGTGAAATTAGTTTTGAGGAAGATTTAAGTGCTTCACCTGTATCAGCATATAAATTTGTAAATAGCAATAATTTCTTGATATTCTGTGAAGATGGTCAGATGTATGGTATAAACCACGGCGCTATGTTAAGAGTAGATTTAAGCGATCGTTTTGAATGTGTGAGTCCGTATAACAAATATATTTTCTATTCTAATTATGGTATGGCTGTAAATGCAGATGATGATAATATGATTACCTTCTACACAGTTGAGCTGGGACCGAAGGCGGAGAGGTTGGATTATGATATCCAGTCAACACCCGGAGCTGAAGAATATCTGGGTGAAGCGGCATTTGAAATTGCTCGTGATTTAGGATTGGAGAAACCGGAGTTTGTAGATTCCATTTTCTATAGCGCAGATGAGAGGTATTGTATCGTGGAATATTGGGATGAACGTATTGTGATTGTCAAGATGGGAGTGGGCATTGTATCTACCATTGAGACTGAACACCCAGTACACGCGCTTTTGGGTCCGGATACAGCAGGCAGAAGCTATCTGATAGGAACACATGGATGCTATATCCTAAATCAGGATATGAGTCCTATCGCTTGGGTGGCAAATGCGGTAAGTGTAGACGTGGAAGAGCAGAAGATATACCTGGAGTATGGTTCTAACAGTTATGTGACACCTGTTTATACGTTAGATGAATTGTTGAAAATTGCTGAAGAGAAGAAGTAATCAACCACAAAAGAAATAGCAAAACCTCCCCGGTACGTGGGAGGTTTTGTTTATGGTAAAGGTTTCTGAAAGTGTTGATAATCTTTGCTGGATTTCCAGCTTCCGCCCCAGGTAAAGCCATGTGCTTTGAAGAGTTTGTAGCACAAATCATCTTCATCGATTTTATAGGGGAATTCTTCGCTTCTGTCCGTGTAGATTTCACTACCTTGAGGTGAGATATAGACGGAACCATCTGATTTATAAACTACATATGGGTTATAGAAAGGATTGATATCAATCGCTACACCATAAGCATGCTTGGAAAGATTGGTACTGCCGTCTACCACGCGGTAATTAAAGCAGGAAGTATTGTTGTCTTCCATGGATTTGGTATCATCACCACCGTATTCTTCTATTAATTTCATGCGCTCGATGGGATATTTGTTCAAATACAGCTCATAAAAGATTTCTTTTAGGTCTTCGGCAATATAAATATTGCAAATAAGCTCTCCTTCTGCAAGATTTCCGTCAAAATCATAGTGTAAAACATTCAAATACACCAAATCATCATATGAAATTGCAAGTTTTTCTGTCGTATCCGGGTAAGAACAACCTGTAATGTACTCTTTTTGGGCATCTGTAAGAGGCGCGTAGTAAAAGTGTTCTTCTTCTAAGAGCACAGGTGTGGGTGTCGGAGTCGGTACGGGTGTTGCAGTAGGCTCGGGAGTCGGTGTAATCAGGGGAGGCTCGGTTGCGGTAGGAGCCGGTGCAGGTGTGTCGGTTGGAACGGCTTCCGCCTGTGATAAATTATTTTTATCAGCATATTCAGATAAGGTTTCTGAATTCCCCCAAAGCAATTTACTGAGACTGGCAAAGATAACTATGACAGCAGCCAACGCCACTAAACCTTTCAGCAAAGTTTTTTTCATATCATTCATAATATTCAATTCCTTCTATATATAATACATAAATAATAGCATGTACCAAACTTTTTGTAAATAAACGCCCTATGGGAGTTGTAATTATTTCTAGGTTTTAGTACAATGTAACCTGTATAGCCATGCACACAAATAAGCATGGAAGCGATGCAAGCTTGCTTGCGTGAGCTTATATGCTTATTTGTGTATACGGCGTTCAGCCGCAGCGAGCCGAAACGAAGTGAAGGCGAGCTGGCATGGCGTATGCCGGGAGGGCATGTAGAAGTAGCCATGCCGAGCCGAAACGAAGTGAAGGCGAGCTGGCATGGCGTATGCCGGGAGGGCATGGCAGGAGGGTAACATGAGTATTATCAAAACCAAGGATGTTACATTTGAATATATAAGGCGAGACGAAGAGGGCAATGTAGAAGGTATTACCACAGCAGTGGATAAGGTAAACCTGGACATTGAACAGGGAGACTTTATTGCTATTTTGGGACATAACGGTTCCGGAAAGTCTACCTTGGCAAAACATTTCAATGCCATTCTTTATCCGACAGAAGGAACGGTATGGGTTGATGGTATGGATACCAAGGAGGAAGAGCATGTCTGGGAGGTCAGACAGACTTCGGGTATGGTTTTTCAGAATCCGGATAACCAGATTATCGGTCAGGTAGTAGAAGAGGATGTGGGTTTTGGCCCGGAAAATATGGGAATTCCGACC
>JAZSII010000066.1:0-5417 GCA_045533725.1 Acetatifactor sp.
CATGTACTCTGATCTTTGCCAACCAAATTCTCCAAATATCTTTCTTCATTTCCACGAATCACATACGTATTTTTCAATTCTCGAATTCTGGTAATGCACTCATTAGGATAGGGGTTACTAAGGCAATAATCCCCCACAAAAATATATCCCTCCACATTCTTTTTTTCTGCATCCCTTAATACCGCATTTAATGCCGGCAAGTTACCGTGAACATCCGATATGATTGCATATTTCATGCCACTCTTCCTTCCGTCTTTCTTAACAAATAGTCCCTAATGCATATCATTATAATCATAAAACATTTCATCCAGCAGCTTATCCATACCTGTGGAATCTCCCAACGCCGCCTTTATCATAGTTCCTGCATTTTGAAACATGAGCTTAAAATACAGCCAGTCCCCTAAATCATCATACTTTCTGGTGGAATTGATTAAATGATTCTTTCGCAGAGTCGTATATTTCTGCCCTTTTTCCTTACCATATTTTTTCAACGATTTAGCAGTCGCCACATCCTCCATGGCCTTTTTCTCCACAAAGCCACCAATGGCCCGGAAGGTCGACTTCTTGGCCCAAAAGATACCGCTGTACAAGCCTGTTAAAGCAAATCCCAAACGACACATCAAGTCATTGCACCATAAAGGAAAGGAATATCTTTCGAAGCGAATGGGCGCACCGCCACCGATATATTTTCCGCTCCGCAAAAGCTTGTAAGCTTCCGCAATGGTTCCCCTAGTCATGCGGTTGTCACAGTCAATGGTCATAATCATCTGCCCTTTTGCAGCCTCAATACCTGTGTTACGCACCTTCGCAATACAACGGTCTTCATTAATAAGAACTCTGGCACCGTTCTCTCTTGCAATACACTCTGTGGCATCCGTACAACGGTTACATACCACGATAATCTCTACATTCCCTTTAAAAGCACTTGCAGACTCCTTTATGGAATCAATACAGCGCTTCACATATTTCTCTTCATTATGTGCCGGTACAATCACCGATACGTGAACTTTTTCGCTCATAATACGTCCCCCCGGACTACCAATATTTTTGCTTTCTCCGCCAATTCGTGTCGCCGCATATACTCCCATACCATTTAGGAACTATATGACCGGAATCGATCCAAGTCCCATATACAAACAAATCAAATATAACAAAAACAGATGCACCGGGTAGAACAAATAGAAGAAGTACTTCATCTTCATTCCTCGTTCACCGTTATAGAGCCAAACGGGTAAGAAAGCCAAAGGTGCGGGCAACTCCCAATAAAAACTACAAGCACCTCCTATCACCTGTGCAGTCTTCTCAAAACGTAAGAAATAAATAATCATGATAGGAACAATACCTTTTGCGCCATAATCGGTCTGTAGCATATCTGCCACCCAGGCTCCCAACACGGTACATACTGCATAGATAGCAATGATTGCAGGGAAAAGCCACGCCTTGCCTTTTTCCGTCTGTCCTATCTTTTTACCTACAAACTCAACAAGCAATTTACAACCGCACATGGTAAGTAACGCAAGCAACAGGGTAACCATTACATTCTGGTAGCCCCAGTACACCGGTTGTCCGGCAAAGACCAAATCAAAGGGTACCTCGGAAAGTAGTGCAAACAAAGTCATTCGCAACATATATTTCTTCAAATTCTTAGTACGCAAGAATCCTTCTACCAGCAGAAAGCAAAAAATGGGGAAGGCGATTCTTCCGATACTTCTGGTCAATTTCATAATTTCCAGCAACTCATTATATCTGTCTATGAATCCCTGTGTGATTCCTCCGAACTCCTCCGGATAATCCACCATGAAAAGCAACCGCTTCGTCAGGATACTGGCTCCTATATGGTCTATCAGCATCGTAATAATGGCAATCCATTTTAAGGTACTGCCTGATATACCAAACTTTTTCTCATTCATGTTCTCAATGCCTCTTCCTCATTAAATTGCCGGGCTCTATTTTTAAAAGCTCCCGGTGCAGCGCAAAAGGGGAAGGCCACAGCCTTCCCCTGTACCATATCCATATTATAACATGCTTGTAATGCCTTGCAAACCATTTTCCGTCCGCATCCTCAGAAGCGAATACGCCATTGACCATTTTGGTCAAACTTCAAAATTATTCTATCCCACCTTATAACCGGTACCCCAAACCACCTTTAAATACTTAGGCTGCTTCGGGTTATCTTCGATCTTCTCCCTAATATGACGAATATGCACCGCAATGGTATTATCCACACCAATAGGTGCCATCTTCCAGATATTCTCATAAATAGCGTCCACAGAAAGTACCTTTCCCTTTTCCATGACCAAAAGCTTCAAAATATTGTACTCGATGGGTGTTAATTTAACTTCTCTGCCACCTACGGTTACCTTTCGTGTACTGTCATTAATCTCTAAATCATCAATTCGATAAATATGTTCCAGATTCTCACAGATATTCACAAGCATCATATAGCGACGAAGCTGTGATTTGATTCTTGCCAAAAGTTCCAACGGACTGCACTCTGTAGTACAGTAATCGTCCGCTCCTGCATTCAGCACCTTCACCTTGGATTCATCATCCTTTTTGTCCGATACCACAATCATGGGCATATTACTGTAGCCACGGATACTCTTAATGCATTCTACGCCGGTATCAATACTTCTGCTGCCGATTACTACATCCAAAAGCAAAAGCTGTGCCGCATCCTGCTTTAACAAATTCACTAAATGTGTATAATCCCTTGCCACAATCACCTGAATCTCTTCGTTCTCAAATAAGGGATTCATCAAATTCACAATTCCTGTATGGTTATTATAAACAATCATTTTTGCCTTCATCTTACAACCTACCTTTCTTGGGACTGTCTGTTACGACCTATCCTACAATACTCCATGGTCTGTATCTTACTATATAAGTATCATGCACCACGGGCTCATCAAATTCGCATATATTTTGCATACAACTTGCATCATTTCTTTTAAGACTTTTGAAAGATATTCTTAAGCACTAAAAAAGAACCTTTCATACTATTAGACAGCAAAAAAGGTTCTTTGGTTGCAAAATATCAAATTTTAATAAAACACCTCTTCCAGCATCAGGCCTTTTCCCGGCACCAGTGCTCCGGCTTTTTCCCTATCCTTAGATGCTAAAATCTCCGGTATAGAATCTGCCGAACGCTCTCCCCGGCCCACTTCTAAAAGAGTTCCCATGAGGATGCGTATCATATGATACAAAAATCCGTTTCCTCGAAACGTAAAGGTAAGCAAATCCCCTTCCTTTACTATTTCTATGGCATCGATGCGGCGAACTGTAGACTTCTTTCCTTTCTTTGCAGAGGTAAAAGCTTTAAAATCATGCTCTCCCAGAAAAAACGCTGCCGCCTGCTTCATGGCATCCACGTCCAGTGATTCTTCCACTGTATAGGCATAACGTCTCCAAAACACATTGGGAATACTGCTGTTCCACACTCTGTAGCAGTATTTCTTGCCGGCCGCGTTCAGTCTGCTGTGAAAGCGCTCCGCCACTTCATCAATCTCAGTAACCGCAATATCTTCCGGCAAATACTGATTCATATACTGAAGCATATCCTGCAAAGACATTTCACAAGAGGTGTGGAAATTCACAATTTGTCCCATTGCATGGACACCGGCATCGGTTCTGCCGCTTCCCTGCACAGCAATCTCTTCTCCACACATACGGCTGATTAACTTCTCTAATTTGCCCTGTATAGTGTTATCTGAGGTCTCCTGCTTCTGCCAGCCCTGATAGCGGGTACCCTCATAAGATACCTTGAGTCGAATATTTCTCATCCTCCATTACCCTCTCTAGATACTCACATCAATTAACGGAAAATTGCTTCTACCTTCTCCAATTCTTCGCGAATCTTTAAATGCTGAGGACACTTTCTTTCACAAAATCCACAATTCAAACATGCGTCCTTCAACTTTCCGCCTTTTTCTACATACTCCTTAAACATATGCTTTGCATGATCTGTCAGTCCGTACACATTATGGTATGTAAACATATTGAAGATTCTGGGAATTTCAATGCCTGCCGGACACGGCTGACAATATTTACAACCAGTACAATATAACTCACTAAATTTCTTCAGGGACTCCATGGCGTCACCCAGTTTCTTCCATTCTTCTTCTGAAAAAGTGGTAGAACCGGATGCCAATGCTGTATTTTTCATAACCATATCTAAATCTTGCATACCTGATAATGCACAATTCAAATCCGGATTACCCAATACAAACTTAAATGCCAACTCATATGTGGGCACGGACTTTCCGCCGGTAAGTTTTGCATATAACTCTGTAGGTGCAGCCAATCTTCCGCCGCCTACCGGACCCATTGCTACGGTTCCCAAACCTTTTGACTGTGCGTAGGCAAGCATTTCCTCGTTGCTTCTATCCAAAAGATTATACTGTACCAACATACTTTCCATAGGTACTCCGTAGCTTTCTGACGTATCAATTATATATTTAATTACTTCGGGTGCATCATGGAACGAAAAAGAAATATGTCGAAGCAATCCCTCTTCCTTTGCTGCCTGTGCATCCTTCAAAAGTTCCTGCGCCATAATAATATTGTCAAAAGAACCTTTATTGATTCCCCAGAAATGATAAAAATCCAAGTACTCGGTATCCAGATTCTTTAACGTACTTTCCAGTTGTCTGCGGAAATCTCCGGGTTTCTTTGCCACTTCTGTAGGAAACTTTGAGGAAAGCAAAACCTTCTCACGAAATGCCTTCACACCATGACCCAATGCCGCTTCTGAATTGCTGTTACAGTAGTATGGTGCTGTATCAAAATAATTCACACCCTGCTCATAGGCTTTTGCCAGCATCTCATCGGTTTTATCAAGGTCGACAATTTTCTTTCCCTCAACCTCCAGTTCCGGGAATCTCATACATCCAAAACCCAAAGCAGAAATCTCTTCTCCTGTGTTACCAAATTTACGATAATTCATTTTATAACCCTCCTTTTATTTCATCGAAACAGCCTCCCCGGTCTGTTTCTTACATTTCTTCTGTAGAATTTTCTTCAATAATACCATCTATAATCTCATAGATTTCTTCGCGTCCCTGCTTGGTTGTGGCTGAAAAAGGAATCATTACCGTCCCCTTCTCTACCTGCAAGGTTTCACGGATTAACTTCAATTGTTTCTGCACCTGACTGCGGTTGATTTTATCCAATTTGGTAGCGATGATAATGGGCTTGTAGCCATGATTTAAAATCCAGTCATACATAATGCAGTCATTCTCGGAAGGCTTGTGTCGGATATCAATCAACAAAAACACTTCTTTTAATTGCTTGGATTTGTGCAAGTAATCCTCTATCATCTTGCCCCACTGCGCCTTTACCTTTTCATTGGCTTGGGCATATCCGTAACCCGGCAAGTCCACATAGTAAATTGCATCATTTACATTATAAAAATTGAT
>JAZSII010000126.1:0-3512 GCA_045533725.1 Acetatifactor sp.
ATATGAAAAAAGAAGGCAGGATACGATTTGAATTACCGGAAGGAAAAAAGCAGGTGACAATCTATTTGCCGGCAGATGCGACGATGTTGATTCGCAGTTTTGAAACAGATGCAGAATTAACTGAGGTACAGAAGGGTGAGAAGGTTTTATGGCTTGGAGATTCGATTACGCAAGGATTTGGACCATTTCGCTCTGCACATACCTATGTAAGTGTGGCAAACCGTTTGCTTAACTATGATGTTTTGAATCAGGGTATCGGCGGATATGTGTACGACAAAAACGTACTGATGAAGATGGAAGGCTATGCGCCCGACAAGATTATTGTGTCCTTGGGTACCAACCAGTTCGGTACGGAAACCATGGATGATATTGAGCAGTATTATGAGAAATTGATGGAAATCTACGGAAGTACACCGGTACTTTGCATTCTGCCCATTTGGCGCGGAGATGTGCCGGACGGCGAGCCTACATTAATCAAATTCTGCAAAAAGACCAAGGAAATCGCAGAAAAGTATCCTAACGTGACCATCGTGGACGGTTTCAAACTGGTGCCTCATTTACCGGAGTACTTTTTGGACAACCTGCACCCCAACTGTTTGGGATGTGAGATGTACGGCCGCAATCTGGTATTGGAGATTCAGAAGGCAGGATTTTAGGGTAAAAACTAATAAGTGTAAGAAAAAGGGAAATCGTTAAGATTTCTCTTTTTTTAATAAAAAATTTTATTGATATACTTGATCTATATGCAAATGTGCAGTATAATCAAAACAGAACACAAGTTCGGTTTTGAAAGGAGAAATATTGCAAATGGATAAATTACGTATAAGTGTAATCATGGGACAATATGAAGCGATTGTTCACAAAATAGATGAAGATAATATTGAATTTTGGTATGCAAGAGAGTTGATGACACTTTTAGGATATGAGCGATGGGAAAATTTTGAAAAGGCAGTCAATCGGGCAATGGATTCCTGTGAAACATTTGGCATTAATATGTCTGACCATTTTCGTGAGGTCACGAAAATGGTTTCCTTAGGAAGTGGTTCAAAAAGAAATATCAAAGATTATATGCTTACAAGGTATGCATGTTATTTGATTGCACAAAACGGTGATCCCAAGAAAGAAGAAATTGCTTTTGCTCAAAGTTATTTTGCGGTTCAAACAAGAAAGCAGGAATTAATAGAAGAACGAATTGCTTATATTGAACGTACAGAAGCCAGAGGCAGACTGCGAGAATCCGAAAAGCGTTTATCACAAAATATATATGAGCGAGGCGTAGATGATGCCGGATTTGGACGAATTCGTTCAAAGGGTGATACAGCATTATTTGGAGGCAGATCTACACAGGATATGAAAAAGAGATTAGGTGTGAGTGATAATCGACCGTTAGCAGATTTCCTGCCCACACTTACAATTGCAGCAAAGAATCTTGCTACAGAAATGACAAATTATAATGTAGAAGAAAAAGATTTACAGGGAGAAGCTTCCATTACTGTAGAGCATGTGCAAAATAATGTGACGGTCCGTGTTATGTTGGGCCAGAGAGGAATCAGACCAGAAGATTTACCGGCATCAGAAGATATAAAAAAGCTGGAGCGTCGTGTGAAGGCTCAAGAAAAAAAGCTGGCAACTCAATCTGCCAAGCTACCGTAAATATCAAATTATGTGAACGGAGTGTACATATAGATAGAGCAGGAGGAACAATATTTTGATAAATGTGTATGAGAACTGTCCAACTTACGAAACGGAGTCATTTATTTTGCGATTGGTTAAAGTAGAAGATGCAAAAGCTTTGCTTAGGTGTTATTCCGATAAAGAAATCATATCAAAATTGAATGCTGATAATTGTACAAGCAATTTTTATTACAGAACAAAAGCGGAAATGGAGCAGTGTATTAGATATTGGTTGGAAGAATATAAAAATCAATACTATGTTCGTTTTGCTGTTGTTCCTAAGTCAGAAGAACAAGCGGTAGGTACTGTAGAAATATTTGGAGGCAAAGACGGCATTCTCCGGATTGATCTGGTAAAGGAATACGAATGCGAGAATAGTATTATTGAAATTGGTAAGCTTGCAATCAGTACATTTGCAAGAGATTTCGGTATTGGAAGTATAAAAATAAAGACGGCAAATGTACCTGAAAGAATAAAATGGCTGGAACAGTTAGGATTTATTCAGTCCAAGACATTTCGCCCGGAATTAGGGTATCACGAATTTGATGTGGTTTAAACAGATAATAAATAGAATGTGAAAAGAAGCATGAAAAACCGAGCTATATTGTCCTACAAGCAAGACCTCGCGTGAGCGTTCTGCGGTAGGACAGTATATCTCCGATTTGTAGTTGTGTTCAAATTTGCAGTTCTTACTGATTCAACCCTTTCGCCTCGCTTAAGGTAATTCCGTTGCCGGCGGTTCCCAAAGGAATTTCATGGTCGAGGCCTACGAACTTGCCGTTTTCCTGCCACAGTACTTCCTTGACAAAGGCATATTTTTCTTCGTCCCAGGTTTTGAAATCATCCAATACCAATCCGCCGGTATCACCGGAGTTGGCATTGAAGCACCAGAAGGTGTGGTGAAGATTATAATTTTTAATTAAGGTACGCATATGGGTCATCCAGGTAAGTTTTGGCTCTCTCATAAAGCCGCCCCACTCACCGATGAGCAAAGGCGCAGTGCCGTCCTCGTGGATGTACAGCCAGTTATCATGCCAGCAATCGGCATACAGGGTATCGTAATTGTAGTTTCCTTTAAACCAGGGCTGTTCATAGACGGTAGGACCGTAATCGTGAGGAGAATATACCAGCTGATCCTGATACTCGCCCAAATCAATGGGGTAATCTGCTACACCTCTCAGGTTGCCGCCCCACCAGTTAAAGTAGTAATCTGCGTCATTGGTGGACGAGAAGTCACCGTTTGCCTGAATATCAATGGGGTAAATCTCAATACCCTCTACCATAATCAGTACATTGGGGTTCTTTTCCAAAACCATCAAAGCAGTCTGTTCTGCTACATATTTCCAGTTATTCTTGTCCTTTGAGTCATTCCAGATAGCCTTGTCCGTTTCGTAAGGCTTACCGTGGGGTTCATTCTTTAAATCGTAAGCGATGATAGTGTCGTCCTTGGCATATCTTTCGGCCATCCAAACCAAAGCTTCCTGATACTTTTCGGTGGTAATGTCACCGTTATACCACATGTTGGACATATGGCCCATAGCGTCGGTTTTGGCACTGTGAATATCAATCATAATCTTCAGACCGTTAGCGCGGCACTGACCGATAATGTAGTCAAAGATTTCCAGGCTGTTCATGCTTTCTAAATAGTAATTGGTGGCATGATTGTAATTGGCTGTGGGATATTCACCATTTTTCCACTTCAAAATAAGCTCTGCTGACATAGGGATGCGGATCAGATTAAATCCGTGGTCAGCGATGCTTTGGATAGAAGTATTTAGGTCGGAGTTCCAAATACCGTCAAAGATATTGGAACCGGTATTGTAGCCAAACCAGTTTAC
>JAZSII010000008.1:0-5493 GCA_045533725.1 Acetatifactor sp.
AGAACTATAATGAGGGATAAATCATGAATGAAACATATCAGAATGACCTTGCGCGCCTTAATGCGCTTATCAAAGAATACGGTGGTGTTGACAGCTATACAACCACACAGGCTGTTACGCTTTTTAAACTAATATGCACAATGGTAGGGAAGCTTGGCTTGAATCCGCAGTGCAGGGCAGATTTCTTTAAGGGAGTTTGTCAAATTTTCAATTTTGAATTTATCAACATGGAGAACTATGAGCAGGGAAAATATATCTTTGTTCCCAATCATGTCAGCGAGTTTGACGGTATTTTATTCGGTACCATTCTTCCGCAGATGCTGGTAGTTGCCAAGAGTGATTGGGTTTCTAATCCGCACCTGAACGGCTTCATTGAAAAGCTGTTCTCCATCGTGGGTATTGTGAGAAAAGATAATTTAAGCGGCATGAATGCTATGAAAAAATGTATGGAGCACTTAAAGAAAGCCGAGAACAGCGCAGTAACTATTTTTGTGCAACAGACCATTGCAGATATCGATATGACTACACCCGAGGATATTGCTTCCGGCGCTCTCTTAATTGCTCAAAAGACCGATGCTAAGATTATTCCGGTATATATGGAGCAGGTTTCTACGGAACATCCCACAAGAATCGTTTTTGGCAGTCCGTTAACCTGCACGGACAAAAAGGAATTCGGCGATGCATGGCTCAAATCCGCACTTGCCCTTCGGGATTCCATTACCGAACCGGCAGCCAGACCGCCCATATTATGTGAAAAGCATTTGAAGCCCATCAGCGAGAGAGGGTTTTAAAAGGAAGGATTAAGTTCTAGCATGAACCAAAAGGATAATCATTCACAACTATTAAAATTAGTCTGGCCCATTTCCTTTCAGTATCTGATGACCTCCCTTGTCAGTGCATCGGATGCCTTTATGCTGGGATTTTTGGACCAGACCTCCCTGTCTGCCGTCTCACTGGCCGCACAGGTTGCCTTTGTTTTCAGCCTCTTCTACTACGCCTTTGTGTTTGGCTTTAATGTATTAGGTGCCCAATATTGGGGCAAAAAGGATGAAGCCAGCGTCAGAAGGGTAATCACAATTACACTGAAATATACTTTATTTGTGGGCATTCTCTTCTCCTTGGTTACACTAATCATTCCGGAAGCGGTAATGCGCATCTTTACTTCCGATACCGCCCTGATTACCACCGGTGCCCGGTACCTGCGGGTAGTATCTGCGTCCTATTTCCTTACCGGAATTTCACAGATTTATTTCGGGGTACTCAAGGTATGCGACAGAGCAGGCCTCAGTTCCTTAATCGGTTCTCTGGCCGTAGTAGTAAATATCGGACTGAATGCACTGTTCATCTTCGGCATTGGCCCCATTCCTGAAATGGGGGTGGTAGGAGCTGCCCTTGCAACAGTCTGTGCCAGAGTTTTTGAAGTGATTTTCGCCCTTATTGTGGTACAAAAATACAAATGTCCGAGTACGAGCATCCGTGCTCTCCTTGGCAAAAGCAATGCCCTGTTGGTAAAGGATTATTGGAAATATTCTCTTCCTCTTCTCATCAACCAGCTGGGCTGGGGCCTAGGCGTAACCATGTATTCCGTTATTATGGGACATCTGGGAACCGATGCCGTGGCCGCCAATTCCATCGCAAGCATTGTACGAACCATGGTTTCCAGCTTCTGCTGGGGCATTGCCGCAGCCGTGGGTATTGTCATCGGCGGACTTTTAGGCAACGGCGAGCTTGACAAAGCCAAAAGACTGGGCGGCAAGTATGTCAGACTGTCCATATGGATTGGAATTGCTTCCGGCTTGGTAATCCTTTGCCTGATGCCGCTTATCATGAGCGCAATCAGCCTTTCCGCTACAGCAACCGGGTATCTGAAAGGAATGTTACTTATGTCAACTTATTATGTTGTTGGTGGTTCCTTAAACTCCACCATTATCGCCGGTATTTTCCCGGCAGGCGGCGACACAAAGTTCGGTATGTACTGCGACACCATTACCTTATGGTGCGTGGTGGTACCTCTGGGACTGATCTTTGCTTTTTGGATAGAAGCGCCCGTGCTTGTGGTTGCCTTTATTCTCACACTGGATGAAATAGTGAAAATTCCCGCCGTGTATTGGCATTATATGAAATATAAATGGGTGAAGAATATTACGAGGGAGATGTAGGAAGGGGCATACTTTGTATGCTCCCCTTATACTTCTCTATCTCTTCCAGATACTTGCGGCCAAGTGGGCTGATGGCCACACCCTTTCTGACAATATATCCGATGGTCATAACCTCTTCAGAATCCAGCTTAATCGCGCAATAGTCGTCTCCGTTTAATTCCTCACAAATAATACCGGAGCATAAGGTGTAACCGTTGAGCCCCACCATGAGATTCAGCATGGTGGCTCTGTCGTTTGCCTTGATTAACTGCTTATACTCATAGGTACTTAACACCTCTTCCGCAAAATAAAAGGAATTGTTATTGCCCTGATCAAAGGAAAGGCAGGGATAGTCCTGCAGCTCCTGCAAGGTAATCAGATTTTTCTTTCCCAGGGGATGACTCTTTGCAATATACACATAAATATTACAGTTCAAAATCTCATGAAATTCCAGTTCTTTTTCCCTGAATATCTTCTCCAAGACCTTCCGGTTATAATCATTGACATACAAAATCCCGATTTCGCTTTTGAAGCTACTGACATCCTCAATCACATCATAGGTTCGGGACTCCCGCACTGCAAACTCATACTCATCCATACCGAACTGCTTCACCATCTCCATAAATGCGTTTACCGCAAAGGTATAGTGTTGCATGGAAACACTGAACTTTTTCTTAACTGCTGTTTGATTGATGTATTTTGATTCCATCAATTCATACTGTTCCACAACCTGTCTGGCATATCCTATGAATTCCTCCCCCTCCGGAGTCAGCGATATCCCCCGGTTGGTTCTGTGGAATAATACCATCCCTATCTCTGTTTCCAATTCCCTGATGGCAGCCGAAAGACTTGGCTGCGCAATAAAGAGACTCCTTGCCGCCTCGCTCATGGAGTCCGCATTCGCTACTGCAATTACATATCTTAGCTGGGTAAGTGTCATATTGCTTCTCCCTTAATCGTTCTTTGCTCAACATTTTGTCTCAATGTTTTTCTCACTCTTTTGACAATTATAATATAGTCAAATGTTTTCAACAAGTCTTTGTTATAGTTTTTGCCTATAGCTAGCAACTTATTTTTCATAATTTTCAACCGGGAGAAATCGGTATACACTTACCACATACTAAATTGTGACCCGGCAGCGACAATTTTGTTTCCGCCACTATACTCGCACAATTTTCTATCACGCAAATACAAGCAAAACATTCAGGAAAGTGAGGACAAAATTATGACAAGTAACACAGGCACAAAGTGCATTCACGAAGGATGGAAACCTGCTGAGGGAGAGCCAAGACAGCTTCCCCTTTATCAGAGTACTACATTTAAATATGACACCAGCAATACCATGGGACAGTTATTTGATTTGGAAAGAGAGGGGTATTTTTACACCCGTTTGCAGAATCCGACCAATGATGCGGTCGCTGCAAAAATCTGTGCATTAGAGGGCGGTGTGGCTGCAATGCTTACCTCCTCCGGTCAGGCAGCAAACTTTTATGCTATTTTCAACATCTGCGAAACCGGCGACCACTTTATCGCATCTTCCTCTATTTACGGAGGAACCTACAATTTGTTTGGTGTGACTATGAAGAAAATGGGCATTGAGTGTACCTTCGTGGACCAGTCCCTGCCCATAGAGGAATTGGAAAAGTACTTCAAACCAAATACGAAGGCTGTATTCGGCGAAACCATTACCAACCCGACTGTAACCGTATTTGATTTTGAGAAATTCGCAACGCTTGCGCATTCACATGGGGTGCCTTTGATTGTAGACAACACCTTTGCCACACC
The DNA here is from genome assembly GCA_045533725.1 of Acetatifactor sp. GTDB lineage: Bacteria > Bacillota > Clostridia > Lachnospirales > Lachnospiraceae > Acetatifactor. The sequence goes on from JAZSII010000008.1 coordinate 3,924, forward strand.
CGTAAACTGCAGGCCCTTTGAATGGGGTGCGGACATCGTAACACACTCCACCACCAAGTACATGGATGGTCACGGTGTGGGTGTAGGCGGCTGTATCGTAGACAGCGGTAATTTCGACTGGCTGGCACATGCGGACAAATTCCCCGGTCTCACCACATCGGATGAATCTTACCACGGTATCGTTTATGCGGAAAAATTCGGCAAGGGTGCCTATATTACCAAAGCAACTGCACAGCTTATGAGAGATTTCGGTGCCATCCAGGCTCCCCAGAATGCGTTCTATTTGAATCTCGGCTTAGAAACCCTGCATCTTCGTATGAGACAGCACTGTCAGAATGCACTTGCCGTAGCAAGCTTCCTGAAAGGCCACGACAAGGTGGCGTGGGTACATTATGCCGACTTAGAGGGGGATGCCTACCATGACCATGCAAAGAAATATCTGCCAAAGGGAACCTGTGGGGTATTGGCCTTTGGTGTCAAGGGCGGCCGCGAGGCTTCTATCAAATTCATGGACAGCCTGAAGTTTGTGTCTATATCAACACATGTAGCGGACGCAAAATCTTGTCTGTTGCATCCGGCAAGTCACACACACCGCCAGCTGACGGAAGAACAATTAATTGAAGCGGGCATTACGCCGGATCTGATTCGATTGTCTGTGGGAATCGAAGACGTGGAGGATTTGATTGCGGATTTGGAACAGGCACTGGAGAAGGTGGAGTAAATAGATTACGGCGGGGTGATTCCCCGCCGTATAGGTTTTTATTGCAAAGAAGGCTTCTCATCAAAGTCATATATTACTCCATGATAAGCACGCCAAACCCTTGTCACGATTTCATTCTCAAAATAAATTATTACAGGTTCTATATACCCATCATCTTTCTTTCTGATGCTAATCGAACCCTCCGATGCTTCAGGGCCATTAAAGCCTGTAAACTCATAAGGTCCTATGCAATATATATCGTCGGCATCCAGCGACAGAATTGTCTCAAACAATCCATCTTCATAAGAATTCAACAGGGTCCTGATATTTTCCCCGGGCATAATAAAATTACTTGTTATCAAAGGACATTCCGACCAAATATCTAAATAAATGGTAATAAATCCACCCTTGATTATTTCAATGGAAATTGAACTATACCATTCTTCCTGTCCCGCTACGGGATACAACCCCATGCTCCAATGCTTGTATTCGTCTGTCTCAGTATAACTTATATGCGCCTCTGCTTCCCCTCCGGCCAATAACGTTTCATCACAATATACCACCACGTTATCCTGACTTATTTGCCTTTTCGAAAAGTCCAATATGTTCATCCACAGTTCCTTGAACTCTGCTTCTGTTAATTTACGGTCATCAAAATCGTACAAATCCAACCAATCCTGTAAAGACATGGTAGCGATATCAGCACCATATACATAATAATCAAACCGGTCTAAATCGTAAATGGACGATTCGTCTTCATCCCCGGTATCTTGGAAAAGATCTCCCTCCACCTTTATATAAATATTGTCTACTAATCCGTCTGTCAAAAAATAGGATATTGAAAAATCTTCATTACCAATCTGTAATACT
>JAZSII010000037.1:0-8947 GCA_045533725.1 Acetatifactor sp.
TTTCCGCATATATCTCTTTCTTGTTCTGTTTGAAATCCGACCTCTCCTTCGCTAACAGTTTCTCTGCCAATGTGACATTTTCAAGAGCTGTATACTGAGGAAATAAATTGAAGGACTGGAATACCATACCAAAATGTAATCTCTTGGTCCGTAAATTCTTTTCCTTTAAAGTTTCCGGATTGCTTGAGTCAAACAATGTTTCTCCCTTTACGGTAATCATTCCGCGATTAGGTGTTTCCAAAAAGTTAAGACATCTGAGCAAGGTAGTTTTACCTGAGCCGGAGGAACCGATAATCGCCAAAGCAGTGCCTTCCTCCAAGGACACACTATCATCCTGAAATACATATGTATTTCCGAAAAGTTTTTCAATATTTTTAACTTCCAAAATCGCCATATATTAACTCCAAATCTCTCTATCTAAAGTAGTTGAGTCTTCGCTCTATGTAATTGAAAAGCAGTGTCAACAAACCTACAAATGCCAAATAGAATACACCCGTATAGAACAACGGCCATGTAAGACCTGCGGATTTCATAAAGGAATATCCTGCAAAGGTCAGTTCGTACGCCGCAATAATACGTGCCAAAGAAGTATCCTTTACCAAAGTGATGACTTCGTTTGACATGGGTGGAATTACTCTTTTCACCATCTGCAACAAGGTTACCTTGAAAAAGATTTGTGATTTAGTCATACCCAGTACCTGTCCGGCTTCTCTCTGGCCTGCCGGAACGCCTTCAATACCACCACGAAAAATTACCGAGAAGTAGCAGGCATAATTTAATGAAAATGCCACTACTGTTGCCGTAACACGTCCGGCTTCATTTCCGCTCCAGATATTATGTCCCAGCCACAACCCGGGTCCATAGAAAATAATAATCAACTGAAGCATTAAGGGGGTACCTCTGACAATCCATACAAGCACCTGAACCAAGTAACGCAAAGGTTTTATCTTGCTCATGGAACCAAATGCCAGTATCAGTCCTAAAGGCAACGCAAATACGAGTGTCAATATGAAGATTTCAAATGTCGTCGCAAGACCATTTAATAATGATTGTGTAACATTCCAGAACATATTTATACTCCGATTATTTCTTAGTAATAACTACCTGTGCATTGTTGCAGTAAGGATTTGTACATTCCATAGCGCCCTTTACCTCATCAGTAAGAGTCATGCCATTCCAAACTACGTCAATATTTTTAGAATCCAATTCCATAATCTTGTTATCCCAGTCGATTTCTACAAACTGTACTTCTACACCTAACTTCTCTGCTACGATACGTGCCATATCAGCATCAAAACCAATCCACTCACCGTTTGCATCCTTGTAATCCATAGGTGCAAAATCAGTAATACCTACAATCAAAGTACCCTTACCCTGAATATAAGCCACATCACCGTCTGCCACTGCAGTGTACTCACTTGCAGGCTGTTCTACCAATGCTTCATGCACACCATATGTAGTTGCAACTTCTTTCATCTTACCGCTTGCGTAGGTCTCTGCAAATACAGCGTTGATATAAGAAGCAAGGTCAGAACCCTTACGGCATCCTACACCATACTCTTCAGTGGTTAACTTCTCACCTGTCACCAAATCAGGATAGCTGGTTCCTTCACCAATCATAGCGCCTGCCATCAATAAGTCGATGATTGCTGCATCTGAAGTACCTGCCGCTACTTCCATCAAAGCATCTGCCTGTGAAGCAACTGAATTCATCTGATAACCATTGGTGGTTGCCACCTTTTCTCCGGCACTACCTGCTTCTACTGCGTAAACCTTAGCACCGTCATCACTACCGCCACAGCCAACCAGAGCCATTCCCATGGTCATTACTGTTGCCAAAATCAATGCAATTTTCTTTTTCATAATTTTTTCTCCTCTTCTTACATTTCTTCCCGATATATACTCGCATCGGGCTCGTTTTTGTATTTTAACATAGTATCACACTAAAGTAAAGAGCTTTCCTCAACACCCGAAGTCTGTCTCAACTTCCCTTGCCATAACTCTTTCTTCTGCCATATGCACGGTCTCCTCAATCGCCTCCTCATGTCCGGAAAGAGCTGCAAAAGGAGCAAACTGAGCAGCCCTGTCATGAAGTGACATCTGTGACCGTTCCTTTGATTGATGATGGGGTAAATACAGAATATCATCATACCGATGTGTATCTGTATAAAATTCACTCATGCCTTATGTCCTCCTATCTGACCGTTACGCGCTTTCGTCATAGCGCCTTCCTCCAAATTCATTCCCTTTAAAAGAGCATTTTTACCGTATTTCTTTTGAATGTCCAAAACCGCATGCTGGATCCGTTTTTCTTTCTCCAATTCCCGCTTCGTGTCCTTCTGTTGTTGCTCCAGTGCACCATAATCCGTAAACAAATCCAGTTGCTCATATTTCTCGCCGGTTTCAACAGCCGCTTCTGCCAATACCCTGCTTGCACATACATTTATCCTGCGAACCAGCAAATCCGGATGCACAATACGGTCATACAACTCCGTCACTGCCTCCATAATGATTTTTGTGGAAGATGTACTGAACGGAAGATTTACCGTGCCATGAGCATGTTTGGGTACTTTTCTGCCATAGTAATCGGTGGTAACTTCCCCCTGATAGCTTTTTCGTATGTCCGGATTTGTCAAGCTCTCCACATCATATCCGATTGTCAGTACCATTTGATCCGTCACTACACCCTTATCCACCATATCAAGTACCAGTAAATCCGTCATTTCCCGCACAATTAATCTTGCCTTTTCCACCGTGTAAGCAGACTGCAGTACCTGCCCTGAACCCAGCGAATTTCTCTGCGGTGTATACGCCTTAATCTGCGCAATGGTAGTGGGTTCCCATCCCCATGCATGGTCAATCAAAAGCTCCGCATTAACACCGAACAAGCGATATAGCAGCGCTTCGTTATGATACTCGTTGGGACCTCCCAGGGAACATCTTGCTATGTCTCCCATGGTATTCAGACCGTTTTGGATTAATTTCTTCGCCGTACCATGTCCCACACGCCAGAAATCCGTAAGGGGCACATGATTCCACAAAAGCTTCCGATAGCTGATTTCATCCAGCTGGGCAATACGTACTCCATCTTTGTCCGCAGGCATTTTCTTTGCCACAATGTCCATAGCCACTTTGCACAAATACATATTACTTCCGATACCTGCGGTAGCCGTCACCCCCGTTTCGGCAAGCACTTCTCTTATTATTTTCAGTGCCAGTTCATGCGCCGTCATATGATACGTCTGCAGATACGCTGTCACATCCAAAAACACCTCGTCAATGGAATAAACATGCATATCCTCCGGTGCTATATACTTCAGGTAAATATCAAAAATTCTGGTACTGTACTCTATATAATAAGCCATACGCGGCACCGCCACAATATAAGAAAGTTCCAGCTGGGGAGATGCTGCCAGTTCGATTTCATTAAAAGAAGAACCTGCAAATCGTCCTCCCGGTGCCTTGGTCTTTCTGTGAATATTCACCTCTTTGATTTTTTGAACCACCTCAAACAGTCTGGGACGACCGGGTATTCCATATTTTTTTAGGGCCGGCGTCACTGCCAGACATATGGTCTTCTCCGTTCTGCCCGCATCCGCCACCACCAGATTGGTGGTAAGCGGGTCAAGCCCCCGTTCCACACACTCCACGGAAGCAAAAAAAGATTTTAAATCTATAGCTATATAAGTTCTCTCAGACATACAATATTTACCTTCAATTCTACTATATCTTGTAGTTGCATCCAGAACATTTGTTCGGTATAATGATAACACAAAATGCAGCTACTTTCAAGTTCAGTTTTTCAGACAGGGGTGATTTTACCGTATGGCACAGATAGTTTCTTTGAATTCCCACGATTATATGCCGGTTGACATTATTCCGGTCATCGCTTCTTTTAATGAAGAGGGACAAATCAAGCCCCTTTACGTAGGTATTGGCGGTGAACGTTATAAGGTGCATTCTTACTGGGTACGGCGCAGTTTTTCCAACCAGATTGAATTCAGTTGTAAGCTTGTCTTTGGTGAGACCTTACAAACCCTGATCATTACCTATTACATGAATGAGTGCATATGGACCATTCCCTCAAACAAATAAAAGGTGTGACCTTTCGACAAGTCACACCCTTCTCTCTACTTACATTTTACCCAAATCGCCGGCCGGACTGCTCCGGATTTTTTCTGCACACTTTCACCCTTCCAATCGATTTCTCCCTTTACAGTCACTACCGCAGCCATATTGGATTCCGCTCCCATATCACGCAGCCACCACCAACTGCCCCGTTCATTCGAGTTTATATTGATTTCCTTTCGCATAGCCATTTCTGTGGGTACCAGCTTACGTTCCTCATTACCGGCAAAATACTTTTCCGCCTCTTCTGCAGACAGCAGGAATACCTTATCATAGGTATCATTACCTCCGTCGGTTCCATATACCGGATTATCTTCTGTCACAATCAAAGTAGTTACAATCATCTCCTGCTCTTTTTCCGTAAATGCTTCCTCATAAAAAGTTTCATTAAGCATGGTTCTGATATGGGATTGCTCCCACTCGGTTGCTTCATAAGCCTGTTGATAGGAATCAGGAATCATACCATATGAAGCCACCAACAATACTCTATCCCCTTGTCTGTCCACTACAATCCATTCTATACGTTCCTCAAAATTCCCCGGATGAGTATCATAGTATCCGAAACATATAATTTCTCCCACCCGAATGGTCTCCAGTTTTTCTACCTCTTCCTCATAATTTAATTCCGGCACAATGTATTTATCATAAGCTTCCTTCACGACAAATACTGCCAATACAATTCCTATGATAATAAAAGTATTTTTTAATTTCTTTTTCCGTTCTGCTCTTTTTTTACGCTCCTGCCCTGCCTCCAGAGTATCCGGCACCAATCTGCTGTTTTCTTTGCTCAAACGCCACAAACCAATGAGTTGCCCGTTCACAAAAAAATGAAGAAGGGTTCCTGCCACAAAGGAATACAGGAATACCATAAAAATGAATCCACCGTCCGGCAGTTCCGGAAACATATATCTCACAACTTCCATCATCAGACCATGGATAATGTATAAGTCCAAACTGATTTTTCCCAGAAAATCCGTCACAGGATTATGCCATCTTATTTTCATGCACAGCAAAAAAATCACTGCCACAAACAAAATACATGTAGGTATTTGAACCGCCAGAGTAATGGCCTTTGCACCATATCCCGGATGTCCTTCCCACTCCCGGTAATAGCCAACATTCTTTACCACATATTCCGCCAGGATGTACAAGCTCACAAAGGCAACCGTCACAACAGGCAGTAACCACTTATAGCTCTTTTGGGCAAAGGCTGCAATAGAATCTTCATGCTTTGCCACCAGCATACCGCACAAAAAGGTGATGGTGGAATTGTACCACCACTCTCCCATAAACCAGTGACCGTTTAGGTCCGATTTATCATGTCCCAAAAACAGACTGATTACCATTAGGCACAGTACAAAACCTGCCATCAGACCAAATGCTTTCTTCTGATTTTCACACCTCTTATAAATCATGTAAAATACCAGATAAAAAATAAGTATTTCAACCAGAAACCAGCTATTGGTATTCAATAATGTCAAACCACTCAGACAGGTTAACGTATCCGTCACTCTGACTACTTTCCCTGTATAAAAACCGATGAATACCAAATAAATAAAATTCGATACCAGAAACGGAATCAATACCGCCGGTAATCTGTTTTCCAAAAACCCGTCCAAATAGCCCGGTTTCGTCAGGAAGCTCTTTAACAAACCATATCCGGAGAAAAAGAAGAATATGGACGTAAATAAAATGCCCATACCGTTGAAATACGTTATGGGGCCCTTCCAAACCGCACCGTACTCCGTAATTTCCTGCGCCAAATGATGCAAAATAATTGCAATGGCAGTGATTCCCTGCAATGCCTTTGTATTTTTCAGAGAAAACGCATCTTCACGAAATTTCATTATTCCTGCACCTCCATTTGCTTTCTGATTTGCGTCGGAGTACAGCCTGCATACTTCCGAAAGGTTTCCGTATAATAGCTGGCACCTGCAAATCCCGTAGCATAAGCAATTTCTGTTATTGTCATATCAGTATCCCGTAGCAGTTCCAAACTCTTCTCAATCCGATAACAACGCAAATAATCCACGGGAGACATATTGGTGTACTTTTTAAATAATGTGGCACAAAGATTTGTTCCGATATTTCCACTCTTGCAAATGTCCTTCAGAGAAATCCTTTCTGCAAAATTGTCCCTGACATAGCCAATCATCGTTTTTACCGTCATTAGCTCATCGGTCATACGCCCTTTGGCTTTGTCCTTACATTCCATATGCGTAATCAACAAACTCCAAACCTCGTATATTTTTGCCAAAGCACCCATCTGCCATGAAGCCTTTAAAGAGCGTTCATAAACACATTCTATCTCCTGCAATATTTCCCGCTGCCATTCCACACTGCCAAGCAACTTCAAATATGCCGGTTGCTTATTCTCCAAAAATGGTTGCACAAATTCTCCGGAAATATATTTTGTGGCACAAAGAATCACCGGTGGAAAGATGACACATATCAGCACACACTCCTCCGTCTCCTTTAAAATGCGATGCAAATGTCTGGAATTCACAAAGATTCCTTCTTGCGCCTGCACAAGGACCCGCTCCCCATCTACCAAATAGCCGATTGCTCCCTCCAGCACATAAATAAATTCCACCTCGTCATGCCAGTGAACAAAAGCCTCTGATAGGTCCTCGCTTTTTGAAATATAATTTTTTCGCACAAAGACCGGGAAGTCCGGATTGTCATAATGCAATATTTCTGATTCATCACATTTAATATGCATTTTTCTTCTCCCATACTATAACAAAACGTATCCTATAAATCGATATTAGCATGGGTTTTCGTAATAAACTATAATTTTCCTCCTTGATAATATAACAATCTTACTTATTAGAATTCCTCTGTTCTGTGATTAACTTGCCGGAATCGGCATGAAAATACAAATTGACAAACTAACTGTTTCAGATACCTGTTGAAGGCATGATTTACTTACTTGATTTCTTCTTTAAATTTTAAGCAAAATGATTCTACGTTCTTTTCCTGTACTGCCAGTTTCAACCAGCACTTCAATACCTCACTATCACTCTGAGACATTATTTCGTTACGCAATTCTTCAGACACTTCGCCAAAGCTTTCCAGCACTAACAACAAACTTTCTGCATAACCCTCTGCACGTTGTGCAGCCATCATTTCCCGAAAAATCATATAACGTCCTCCTATCTCACGATCTGCTTTGATGCGTCGTATTGACCTCTGTAGCTTGGCGACGTACGAATCCTCAAAGTCCCGGTTACATTTATCCGCAGCGGAGCCGACGTATTTAAGAAACTTCACCAGTTTCTGCGACACCTCCGTATCATTCTTTCCCTTAGTACTTAGGAAAATACTCACACTGCCGTCCTGTAGTTTCAAACTATGTTCTTCCAAACAACAGTTTTCAAATGTGTAGCAGTATTTTCCTTTTCCAAATGGATCGAAATCACATACAAAAATCACATATGTATCCGGTAATGCACTGTATGGACACCCCTTTTCCAACAACTCCCCATCCAACATACTATGGTAATAGCGGTTCCTCTTTGGGAAATCTCTTTCTTTCTGCACCTGCATCTCCACATTATAATGGGTGTTGTTTTCATCCCTAGCCACTACATCCAAACGAATGCTTTTGTACTCGGGATGATATACCATACTCTTCTCTTTACACACCGTCACCTGTCCGATAGGAAATCCCAATACCATCTCCAAAAAATTACGGCATATCTCCTCATCGCACATTACTGCACCAAACATGAAATTATCTTTCATGGTAAGTTCTTCTAATGGTTTTATCTTACTCATTTATTCCCTCTATATATAAACAGAGGAATTCTATGAAATCAGTATATCACCTTTTGTATATTATTTCAATACTTATTTTCTCTATTGATTATTTCCTCACCCTCATCAGCAGGAAATCCGGCTTGTGAAACAAATCCCCATAATCCGGATATTGTTCCAGCAGCTCTTCTGTAGGCATTGGTTCTATCATCTTTTCAATGATAAAACCTGCATCTATCAAAGTATTGGCAATGGTAGAAAAGGTTCTGTGGTACTTCATTACATTATCCACAAACCATACGGACTCTCTTTCCCCTTCCACACCATAATTTGCAAGATTCATGTATAATTTATTACCATTTGTGTCTCTGGTCCATCTGTCACCGCCGCTGTGACATGTATTCAAAGGATTTTCCTGTGAGAAAACAAATATTCCTTCTTCCTCCAACAGGTCATATATATTTCTTACTACCCCCGCGAAATCCTCCACATAGTGCAAAGCCAGCGAGCTGATAACCACATCAAACTTCTCCTGCAACCCGGCAATTTCTTCCATGGGCATATGTATGTAGGTTATTTTCGGATCCGCATTCTCCGCTCTGGCAACCTCCAACATCTTCTCCGAAATATCAATTCCCACAACCCTCTCAGCACCACACTCCACAAATTTCTTACAATGCTCTCCGAAGCCGCATCCTAAGTCCAGCACACTTTTTCCCTTCAAATCGGGCATCATGGAAAACAATGCCGGTATTTCAAACAGATTGTTGGCATTTGCTTCGTTATCTCTGATTTTCTTATATCCTGCAAAAAAAGTCTCGTTATCATATATATTTTGTTGTGCCATATTGTACCTCCTTAAAATACTTAAAAGTTGATAGCTAATCCCGTATACTTGTCTGTATTTCTATTCCGAATAAATAATATGTCCACTTAGTAACCCCCGGAAATTCATCTTCCGGCATAAAATTGCCTTCTATATCAAACGAATAGCCTAATCCGACATAATGTCCCGAACCGCCATCATCTGAGGTACTTACCGGAATGCAAAAAACTGGCT
>JAZSII010000058.1:0-11250 GCA_045533725.1 Acetatifactor sp.
CACTATCGCAGTTACTTTTATCTCCTGTGGCTTTCTTGCATACACCTGCAAATCATCCGGATACACCCTATCCCTAAACTGCAGCTCCAGTCTTCCTAAAATACCATTCCAATTGGTCTGGGTATCCGGAGAAGTCATATGCCCTCCCTTTGTAGGATAATTGGTATTGTCTACACGTACGGTCAAGACATGTGTACCTGCTGTCAGACTTCCCGTTAAATCATGTTTATGAAAACCACACAGACTATTCTGCGTATCAAACTCCACTCCGTCTATATATACTGTGGAAATACGCGTTCTCTCCACAAATAATGTTATATTTTTCTCCTCCTGTTCCCGACTGATTTCAAGCTCCCGAGAATACCAGGCATATCCTTCAAAATGATAATTTTCAGTCATATACGAAGTATTCGGCATCTTATTTTCCTTGCCCTTTTTTGCGTGGGCAATACTGTCCGGAAGGAAAATGATTTCATTCCCCTTCGGCGGTTTCACATACTCCTTTTTTTCGTCCAAAAACAATTCCCAAGTTCCGCTTAAATCCATGCAAATCATCTGGCAAACCTCCCAAAACATACTATACTCAGCATATACCAATTTAGGCTTTTACACAAGAAAAAGTGGCATAACGCCTAAGCACTATGCCACATGAATTTACAGTTGCAAACTATGTATTTCTTTTTCTGCCGATGCTTTATTATTCTTCTGCATCATCAGTTGATTCTTCAACCTCTTCTACAGCCTTATCATCAGTCTTAACGCCTTCAACGCCCTCACGCTTTGCACAGAAAGAACACAAACGGGTACGTCCTGCTGCAATCGCTTCTTCTACAGTACCCGGATGTAATGTATCACTTTGATTCAAGGCAGAACAATAAACCTCCTCACCATCCTCATCTACTTCACCTGTTGGAAGATGATATACTTTACCATATGGAGTCCAATAAACAGTATCGGTAATTGCTTCCATAGCGGCATCCTTTTCTTCTTCTGAAATAGGATTCCATTCGTAGCTTGCCAAACCACCGATTAACAAAGCAATTACTGCAACTACGGTTGCAATTGCTTTGGTCTTCTTATCAGCTTCCTTGTTTGTCAATGCAATGATAACAAAAGGAATAAATGCTACTGCACAAACAATAAGACCCATGTTGTTCCATAACCAGAACTTCAATTTATTCTTCTCGCTTGCGGGTTTAATATGGTTAGCCTTTTTCCAGAAGCTTGAACCTACGATAACACAAATCAAATCCAATACCAGGAATGCAATAATCTGATACAAGGTAGGCATGAACTTCAAGTTCATCTTGCCAAGGAATACCATGAGTGCCAATACTTCAAAGGCCAATGCTACTATCCAAAAGATAACTGCGCCGGCACGTAAGCCACCTGCATTACCCACAGGTGCTGCTTCTACAATTTTCTTTTTTGTTTTTTTGACTGATACCTCTTTACCGGTTTCAGCAGAAACAATTTTCTTTTTCTTAGGTGCTGCCATTTAATTTTCCTCCTCAATATTAATTTTTAAATAGCTAGTTTTATTATACTGCTAAATAGACATAAGGCAAGTCTTTGCGACAAAAAAGTCAAATTTCTTGACTTATGTCCGGGCTTGTTCCATAATTATTTTATCGACAATATTTTCAAAAAATGAATAGGAGAAATACATATGGACTTAAAAAAAATAGCAGGTTCTTTATTAAGCTCTGATTCCATCAGCGGTCTGAGCGGTCTTACCGGTGCATCAGATAAGGATGTTACCAGCGTTTTAACCCAAGCTTTGCCCACTTTGTTAAGCGGCGCAAAGGATCAGGCAGAAGGCGAAAACACTTCTGCAAGCTTTGTTACTGCTCTTACCGACCATGCAAAGGTTGATACCAGCGATTTAACCAAATTCTTGGGCAATGTAGATATGGCAGACGGTGCAAAGATTATCGGCCACCTTTTAGGTTCCGGCAAAGATGATGTTGTAAAAGACATTGCAAAGGATACCGGCGTTTCTAAGGCAAAGACCTCTTCTATCCTTTCCAGTGCTGCTCCTCTCCTGATGAGCTTACTTGGTCAGCAGGCTCAGGAAGAAGAAAAAGACGAGTCCCTTATGGGCGGTCTGGTTGGCTCTTTACTGGGTAATGTGGATATGGGAAGCTTACTCACCGGACTGTTGACAAGCAATTCCGGCAGTTCAGAGGAAGAAGAAAAACCCGCAGAAGACGATAAGAAGAAAAAGAAGAAGAAAAAAGGAAAGAAAGAAGAAGAAAAAGAAGAGGAAAAGGAAGAAAGCGGCGGCTTACTTAGCTCTTTGCTCAATCTTTTGAAGTAATTAAATGCCTTTCGACTGAGCTACCATTGCGGTAGCCATTCAGTTCGAAAGGCTTTTTTGTGTCATTTATAAATATTTCTTAAAAAACGCGCACTCATCATCATTACATTTCCTGCCATCCGCGCTACGCATATCACAATGAAAAACATGTCCTAACTGGTTCTGTGCATCTCCATAGAAACCATAGAAAAACGGTACATTACACTCCGTCAGTTTCTTGGCCATAATAAGTGCCTGCATCTTTAAAAAGTCTCCCGTGGAAGTCATGAGAAATACCGGCGGATAGCTCTGTGTCACATGCTTTGCCACATTCAATAGCTCCAATTCCTTCTCAGTCCCTTTTTCGGGCATATACTCTTCCATATTCTTGGAACCGGGCTCCATCTGATATACGCCGCAATTCAGAGCAATGGCTTTCAAAGAGAACTTTTCCGGTACTATAAAGGAAAAGTTTTCAGCATATTCCGAGTTCGTACAGATACATGCATACTGTGCCAATATATGCGCTCCTGCAGAATCACCCAGTGCAAAAATATGGTCTGTATCTAAATCAAATCCATCTGCATGTTCCCGAATCCATTCCATTACCAGATTGGTATCTTCCAAAGGTGCCGGGAACTTATGCTCCGGTGCCAGTCGATAAGTAAAGTTCACCACTGCAAACCCGCGCATTGCCAAGTCCATGCAGTAATACTGGTACCTTTCCTTGTCTCCGTATACCCAGCCGCCGCCATGCACACTGACAATCACAGGCAACTTCTGTCCCTTCGCATCCTTGCGTCGATACACATCCAGTTTCTGCCATATGGGGTCGTTTCCGTACAGGATATCATCATAGCGTACAATCTCTTCCGGTGTAGTCAGCCCTGCATCTCTCACATCATCAAAAGCTTTGAACTTAGCCCGAATATCCTCACTAAATGCCGACATATTGCCTCCTTACTGTTACTTCTTACCCGTTCGTACGTGTCTTAGCAGTAATAATCCATGGCGCAGGCTCCTGCTTGAAGGTATTGTTGCTTCCCAGCTTGGAAATCGCAATCTGGATGGTATCAATATCGGTCAATCCCAGTTCCTGCAAGGTATTGGAAATATTTGCTGCCACCTTGAAATCCAGTGTATAGATTACTACATTAATGTTTGGATTCAAACCTACCAAATAAGAAAGCTCCTGCTCTGTGCTGGCAGATGCCACCAAAAATACCAATGAAGGTACCGGGCAGTCCTTCATACTTTCCTCGTCAATATGGTCAATAATCTTGATATTATGTAAGTCGAAATGCACTACATTATCTTCCAAGGTTGCACGGTCACGGCTACTGTACTCTACAGCGATAACAGAACCTTCCGGTGCCATAAGTGCAGCTTCAATAGCAATACTTTCTCCACCGATAACACAAATATCATCCTGCGGATCCACCATCATTTTGTTCAGGATAATGGCACGGATTTCACTACCTACATACTGGATGGAACCACGCTGAAATCTTTCATTGCTCAAACCGATTTTGGCTGTGTTACGGGCATTGGGATTAATAATCAACATACCTGCCGATGCGTTAATACCACGGTCAATCATATCCTTTACCTGCTGGTGAAGAATCTCTCCCGTAGGCTCAGAACCCTCGTTGTACCATACCTCACACTCACCAAGTCCGGCATTCCAAAGACGATAAAAAATATCATCAATTCCGGCATTGGTAAATACCATGGTAGTCTTATGCGCTTCTACTGTGGGAATAATATTCTTATTCTTCTTGGTAATGTCAATCATCTTCACATGTTCCAAATCCAAAGTAGTATTCTTTGCATAATACTGTAACCACGACAAAATCACTTCATTTGTAAAAATCTGCTGCTCCATAGTATAACCCCCTTGACTGTCAAAATATTAAATAAATTATACCATACTTTACTACATTTGTAAAAACTATCTGCAATAATTTCTCGCATCACTGCAAGTAAAATAAATCACCTGATACTTATTGGAAATCTCCTCCAGAAACGCCTGTCCAGCCTCTAATTTGGCGTCATCCAGATTCACAAAAGGATCATCCATAATAATAGCCGGCACCTCTCCCGGATACATAACATCCACCAATGCCACTCGCAGACATATACTGATTAAATCCTTATATCCGGCACTTAAGGTTTCTATTTCTCTCTGCTTGCCTAATTCGTCCACTGTAACATTGGTATTGGCATCCATATGGAACTTGTCAGCCACATCCTTTGTAATCAAAGAAAAGTATCTGCAGAAACGACTCATAATTGGCTCCGCATACTTTGCTGTTAAGGTTTCCTTTGCTAATTCCAGTTTGATACGCGCCTGCATTATATAATTATACTTTTCGGTTTCCTCAGCCTGTGTCTGTCGCAATTGTTCCAGCCGCAAACGATTCTCTTCCCATTCTTCGTATTGTTCCTGTAAGTCATCCAAAGTTTTGTTATATCCGAGAATGGTGCTGTGTACCTTTTCCATATCTTCCGTAAGCAAAAGAATCCTCTCATTCATTTCTTCCAAAGACGGGAGATTCTGCTCTGTTTCTGCGGTTTCAAGCATGGTCACATCTGTCTGCGCCTCAAATTCTTCCAACTGCCTTCTTGTTTCTGCAAGAGTTCCGCAAGCCACTCTGAAAGCATCTACATGCTCACTAATGGATTGTAATTGCGCTCTGGTTTCCCCTTCCATCACATAACCGTGCTGCTCCAGGAAACCACGAATTCCTTTGCGAAGAGGTAAGTATATCCCTTCCGCTTTACTGAAATTTTCCTGCTTCTCTTTCAATGTCCGGATTCGTTCTGCCTTATTTTTCAAGGTATACAGTTCATCCAAAAAAGTAAATTCATTGGCAACAATATGGAACCCCCTCAGAAAAGCAGATAACTCTTCCTGCAAAGCTGCAATCTCCTCACCCGCAGTGCTTTCTGCAGCCCGCTTTGCTTTCTTAGTTAAGTTGGCATACTCAAGAGTTTCGGCTGCCAGCTCCTGCAATACCGATTGCACACTGTATTCTTCATACTCCCGACCATGGTCCGCCAAGTAATTTGCTACTTCCCGGTCTACTTCTTCAATATAGTTTTCTTCCTCCTCCAAGGATTGCATCATGGCTTGTAACTGTGGTGAAGGCTCCCACCGGACTGCTTTCCTTGATTTTCCTCTCCATAAAAGCGACAAAATAAAGAGCACTATGCCTACACCACCCAATATCCATCCGTAGTTGGCATCTGTGGTCTGTGTTACGGCTTGTGTCTGCACCTGTGTCTCTATCTGCATTTCTGCAGGTTCAGCCGGTTCCCCGTTCAGAAGCATTACCGCCCCGCATACCAAAAGAAGCACACTCAGTACCAACAATACAATCCACCACTTTGGTTTTGTCTTTTGTGCACTTTCTTCCGTAGCTTGCAAGGATGCAAGTGCCATCCGACTGGAAGGCAGTGCGGCCTTCTTTGCCATTCTGGTACTCCACTTGCCCATGTAGGTATGGACATTGCCATTGTCTTCTGCATAGTAAGCGTCTAATTCTTCCAAACGCTCAGCTTCTTCCTCACTCATTTTTTCTTCACTGAACTGTTGGCTGACTTTTCCGAGTCTTCCTGCTTTGGAAATCTTTTGTTCAATTTCCTCATCCGTCGGTGCTCCACCGGCGAATATAATCTTCAAATCATCAAGCTCATCTCTTTCGTCCCCCGACAGTTCGTAAGAATACATTCTTTCTGCCGCACGGTCCATATGGGAACAGTCCTCCAGCATGCCTTTCAAGGCATCCGCATCGATTACTTCTCCGGGAAATACCAGCTTTGCTTCATTGACCAATGCTTCTTTCCCGTTCACATTCTCCTGCAAACGTTTCCACTCTTCTTTCCTTGCAATAATTGTTTGCAGTTTGGACACCTTCGTCTGTAACTCACCGGTTCGGTTCATATCTTCCCGCAGTGATTCATAAAGCTTTTCTTCCTGTTCGAGCATGTTTTGATATTTGTTTATACTGTCTGCAATACCGCTTCCGTCCTGCACCACACGCTCCAATCCGGCTATTTCCTCTTTGCGCTTACTCAAAGAGCCGGTAGAACGTCTTGGTGTCAATCTGTTTAACAACTCTGTCAGTCTGACATGCGCCTTATCAAAATTACTCAAATCATTGGAATTATCAGTCAAATTACCAATCTTTGCATTAATGTCATCCGTAGCATTGGTTGCGAAATCATTTTGTCCCATAAAAATCGTCCGCATAAAAGATTCGCGATTGATTTTGAACAATTCCTCACCAATTTTATTGCTGTAATCTTTAGAAATCAAATTGGTCTTCGCATCCCTGAGTTCAAATTCATCATCCGCATCCTTACTTCCAAAAATACGTGATATCTGATATGTTTTTCCTTCTGTTTCAAATACCAACTGACCGCCAAACACACCACCCTGCCAGGGTTTGTAACGCTTTCGCTCATTTTCCTCTATACTTTTTTTACGGTCACCCTCCAAGCCATAAAACATGGCTCTGACGAATGCTGCAAAAGTACTTTTCCCCCAGCCGTTTTCCGCACAAAAAGTATTCAGCCCGCCCGCGAAATCCAAGGTACAATCATGAAGTTTTCCGAAATTCTCAATATGACAAGAAAGTATCTTCATTCTTACTGAACCTCCTCCCCGGCAATTGCCTGCAACCCGTAGCGTATAATTATTTTTTTATCCTCTTCAGACAAACCGGAATCGTTCATTACCTGACGTACATATTCCCCCTTCAGGGATGTATCCAACAAATACTCTTCCACATCTACTTTTAATTTTGTCTTATCATACACTTTTACATAAAAATACTCTGTTTGAAATCCGGCCAAAAAGTATGCCGTGTCCTTCTCGCATTCCACATCAACGGTTCCTACCAGAACAATTTTGATCATTGCGGTCGGCTCACAGCCCAACTCCTTTAAAGAATCCTTTGCTTTTTCCATCATCTGTGCGGTAGTGTTACAATCCGTCACATCCACTTCCGCCGTATACAGCTTACGCCACGCAAAGGGAACAAAAGTATGCGTAAAGCTGCCATTCTCAACATCCACATCCAGTAGCACGAAGCCATGCTCCCCACACTCATCAAAGCCGCGTCCTTCCAGACACCCCGGATAACAATATATTCCCCTGGCATCCAATTGCACCTTTTTGTATCCGTGAATATGTCCAAGCGCCAAATAATCAATTCCTTTATTGCGAAACGCCTTTATAGGAACAATCTCCGCCTTGTCTTTCGACTCACTGTCAGCTTCCTGTCCATGCAACATGACAATATTAAACTTCCTTGCATCCGGCACCAGAGACACATGCGCTGCTCCCACATTTTCTGCAGATAATTCCAATCCGGAAATCGTTACTTTTCCTTCCGCTTCTTCATAAGTTGTCCACTGTGTCCCAAACATGAGCAAATTCGCCGGTACATTCTCCAATCCGGACAGGAAATTGTCGTTATCATGATTTCCTCTCAGATAATAAAACCGAATCTGCGGATGACTTGTAATCATGTGTAACACAGTATTTCTGGCAGTCGCAGAAATATTCTTGGTATCAAACATATCTCCCGCAATCAGTATCGCCTCAACTTGATTTTTCGCTGCATATTCCACCATACGTTCAAAAGTATGCAGAATCTCTCCGCGTCTGATTTTGGCATTTTCTTTGTCTAAGTTCGCATTCATTTTTGCATCCAAATGTAAATCCGCACAATGAATCAGTTTCATCCTATAACCCCTTCTTATTCCACGTTTATTTAATCAATTCATATTCTACCAGTCGGGGAATGCTTTCATTAGTAAACACAAGGCGTTGACTAAAATCTCCCCAATCGCTGTCCGTCCAATACACCATCATTGTAACATTTCCATTGGGTGATAAACTGTACTCAAACTCCGAATCTCCCCAAATAGACGTAATCTCCGCATAAAAATCAATAGAATCCGTTTCAGCATTGTATCTGCCGTATTCACAGTTGTCCAGCTTCTCTTTAATATTTTCTTCCGTATATCCGCTTCCGCATGTATAGGTCTCAAACAAACGCATTACCTCATCCATGGGAATGGACATGTCCATAGAACAATTCCCACCGTTCAACGTATACATTGCCTGCAGCATATTACAGATATCCCAATAACTGGATTCGTTTATATCACCAAAGTTCTGTGTAAAACAGCAGGCCGTATGTATTACCCATGTATTAAGCAGCAATGCATTATCCTGTGCAAAAGCCTCTAAATCAACTACTCCGCCGCCATCATAAAAATCCACCATGGCGCGGCCGCCTTCTACCAGACGGGCCACATCATAACTTACCAGTATCTCCCGGATACCGTTATAAATCTCCCAAAACTTCTTCCCCTCCGGCATATATCCGCCTTTGTAAATCAGTCTTTCATCATCCTCATCATACAAAATGATATGTGTGGAGTTTCCGTCACAAACGTCCAAATTCTCTTTTACTTTTAAATCATAAATTTTATCTCTGTCCGCGAGCTTCTGAATCGCCTCAAAATCTTCATCCGTCAAAAGGAATGCACCAAGCTCCGTGTCTTCCCCGTTAATATACATGGTCACACGAACGGTTCCGTCCGTATACACGTACATTTCCGCATCCGTACAATCCGCTATTGTTCCGAAGCCAGCGGCTCCGTAATTGATAGAGAGCAAAATATTGTCGCTGTACTCTATATCCTTCTCTTTACGTTCTTTCTTACTCTTCTTGTCTTCTTTTTCATCGTCCTTCACTACACCGCAGGCACATAAGCCCAGCATCAGAAACATACATAAAATAATAAAACACAAATGTTTTCTCTTTTGCATTTGTCTGCTCCTCCACAATATCTTACAAATCTCCGGCCTTCCAAATCATGTCTGTTGATTCATGTTACATTCTTCCTCTAATAAATCATTTTGCATCATGTCATCCTTATACTTTTCCACAAACTCCGCTACCGGCATAGGCTTTGCAAAGAAATAGCCCTGAATCAAATCACATTCCTGCTCTGTCAGGAAATCAACCTGTTCTCTGCTTTCGATGCCTTCCGCCACAATCTTCATATTCAACTTTTTGGCAAGGTCAATCACTTCCGAAACAATAAGCAGTCCACGCTCTTCCACATCTGCCCCACGGAAGAAATCCGCATCAATTTTCAGTACGTCAATCGGCATTTCTTTCAGTGAATTCAAAGAAGAATATCCTGCGCCAAAATCATCCATAGACACACTGAATCCGTATTCTCTAAACTGCTTTACCGTATCTAGCAAGAGCTTCTTGTCATCAAAGAATGCACTCTCCGTAAGCTCCAGTTCAATCACATCATGAGACACCGAATACTTATCTACAATAGCGCAAATATGCTGCGCCAAATCATTTCTGGTGAAGTGTGCTCTGGATACATTGACGGAAATAGGTACAATCTTATGTCCCTGGGCAATCCAGTTCGCCTGCAAAGTTGCCACCGCTTCCAACATATAGTCGTCCAGCTTTGTGATAAAACCGTTCTTCTCCAAAATAGGAATGAATTTGTTAGGAGGAATGAAACCATCCTGAGGATGAATCCAACGTACCAATGCCTCTGCACCTGCCAAAACTTCCCCTGCAGTACTGATTTTGGGTTGCAAATATACCTGAAATTCTTTATTCACAAGCGCACGGTCTAAATCATCTTCCACCTTACGCTCCCAAATTCTCTGATTATTCATCTCTATATCAAAGAATGCAATTTTACTTTCTGACTCTTCTCCCAATATATCGCAAGCAAGCAGCGCATTATTATACAACTGGTCGATATCCTCATCACCCTGTTGTGCCAAATACACACCTACTCCGAAATACAATTTAATATTAGGCGATACTGCATTTAAGGCATCTTCCATTTCTTCAATTCGCCTTGTCAACTGTTCTCTGTCTTCATAAAGTAACAGCAACCCGTACTGTGCATTTTCCCGATGCACCACAAGCTCTTTCCGTGCAGTCTTCCTCTTCAATATGTCATAACATTTCTCAATCAGCACTTCACCCTCTTTGACACCAAAGCAGGTACAATAACTTCTGTATTTCCGCATTTTCAGATGAATTAATGCATAGTTCTTTTCGCGGCGCAATCCCTTTTTCAATAAGGTTGCACCCTCCTTCTCAAAATACAACCAGTTATTTCCTCCGGTTATCACATCTGTATAGATGATTTTTGCACTTCTTCGAGAATTTACAATCAAGCTTATAGTAGAAATCAGATAGTAAATAATGAATATTGCAGCCATTACTGCCATGATCAAACCACACACCACAAGTACAAATAAGTCCGAATTATAAACTTTCAAATTCTTAAGAATATAAGCATTACCAAAATCTGTCGGCACTTCAATCCAAACTTTCATTTGCGCAATCGCAGTATTGGATGCTTTTGACAAGCTATCAAGGTTAAATATTTCCACAAAATCAACATGAAAATCTGCCTCTTTATTAAGCTCCAAATTATCGTCGCGGATAATAAATAAATTGTCCGGGTGTTCTACGACAATCAGATTGATACCATCTTCAAGCAACAGCTTCTCTTCATTCGGAGACGGATATTCATTTCCGCTTGACCATAACACAGCATCTTGCGCATCCATCAATACAATACTCTCAACATCTGTTTCTATCTCAACATAAAACTTTAATTTATCGTCTATCTCCGCAATACCTTCTGCGGAGTCTATCTGTCCGACGAGACTCACCATCTCGTCAACATTATAATAGGCCTCTACCACCTTATTCTTTAACACTTCGACAATCAGAAACAAAACCACACCTGCCATAAGCACAGTGAGCAATATAGACACAACCACTACCCCTATTATAGATGCCCAAATTCGTTTTTTCTTTAGCTTTTTGATTCTTTTATCCTTAGCCCGACTCATAATATCCTCACTCCCACTC
>JAZSII010000054.1:0-11069 GCA_045533725.1 Acetatifactor sp.
CATCTTAACCAAGATGCAGAATGAGGGCGCAAATTTTGATGACGTACTGAAGCAGGCACAGGATTTAGGCTATGCAGAGTTGCACCCGGAAGCAGACGTGGAAGGCTTTGATGCCTGCCGTAAGATTGCCATCCTTTCTTCACTGATGGTTGGGAAGACTGTAAATTACGAGGATATTTACACTGAAGGTATTACCAAGATTACAGTGGATGATTTTGCGTATGCAAAGGCAATGGGCAAAACCATTAAGCTTTTGGGGATGAGCAAGGCTTTGGAAAACGGTACCTTAGCAATGGTTTCTCCCTGTATGATTGGCGCAAACAATCCTTTGTACATGGTGCAGGATGTATTTAATGCAATTTTGGTAACCGGTAATATGCTTGGAGATGCCATGTTCTACGGCAGGGGTGCAGGAAAGCTTGCAACCGCAAGTGCAGTGGTTGCCGACGTGGTAGAATGTGCACGTAATATGGGTACTACCCTTCCTATTTTCTGGAAGGCAGAGGAAGAGAAGCTGGTAGATATTGCAGAAGTAGAAAGAGCATTCTTTGTACGTGCCAAAGCGGCGGATAAGGCTGAAGTTTTGGCGGCATTTGCAGGTGCAGAGGTAGTAGAAATTGCAGGCCGTGATGATTTTGCGTTGATAACTTCTGTAATGAAGGAAAAGGATTTTGCAGCAAAGTACGAAGCATTGGGAGATAAGGTAATCACCAGAATCCGTATGGAAGCTTAAGAAGAGGACTCCGGTCCGGGAGGTTTATATTTTATGAAATATGTAGTGGTGCTGGGAGATGGCATGGCAGATGAGCCTATTGAGGCGCTGGGAGGCAAAACGCCTTTGGCCTATGCTAAGACTCCTGTTATGGATAAATTAAGTAAAATGTCTGAAATCGGTATGGTACACACCATTCCCGATGGTATGAAGCCCGGTTCTGATACGGCGAATCTTTCCGTTATGGGGTATGACCCCAAGAAATATTATTCCGGTCGTTCTCCCTTGGAAGCACTGAGCATCGATGTGCCCATGAAGGACACGGACGTGGCTATCCGTTGTAATATCGTGACCATTTCCGAAGAGGATGTACCTTTCGAAGAGAAGACCATCATTGATCACAGTTCTTCTGAAATCAGTACGGAGGATTGTGCGGTGCTTCTTAAAGAAGTGATGAAGGAATTGGCGAATGAGACCTATCAGTTTTATGTGGGTACCAGCTATCGTCATTGTCTGATTTGGGATAAGGGAAGCGTAGTGGAATTAACGCCCCCTCACGATGTGCTTGGTCGCATCATCGGTGAGTATTTGCCCCAGGATGAAGCTTTAAAGGCAATGATGAAAAAAAGTTATGATATTTTGGTCAATCACCCCATAAATATAGAGCGTAAGAAGCAGGGGCTGAATCCCGCCAACTGTTGTTGGTTCTGGGGGGCTGGTACCAAACCTATGCTGGATAGCTTTGAAGAAAAGACCGGCAAAAAGGGTATGATGGTTTCTGCAGTGGATTTGTTAAAGGGTATTGCAGTAGGTGCAGGAATGGATACTGTGGAAGTAGAAGGGGCTAACGGCGGTCTTCACACCAACTATGCAGGTAAAGTAGATGCGGCAGCCAAGGCCCTTTTGGAAGAGAATTATGATTTTGTATATATTCACGTAGAGGCACCGGATGAAATGGGACACCAGGGCAGTGTGGAACGAAAGGTGCAGGCCATTGAGTATTTGGATGAAAAGGTCATCGGTCCTATGGTAGATAAGCTGGAAGAGGCAGGTGCGGATTTCCGTATGTTAGTACTTCCGGATCATCCCACACCTATTCGTGTGAGAACCCATACCTCCGACAATGTTCCCTATATGCTTTATGACAGCACACATAAGCAGGATAATGTATGGAACTATAATGAGGAAGAAGCAAAGGCAAGCGGCAATTTGGAAGCTGTAGGTCACAATCTGATTGACAAGTTATTGCAGTTGTAATATATTTTATGGAGTTAACATCTTAGGAGGAGCTCATTGTTATGAGAAAAGTAGTAAAATTTGGCGGTAGCTCACTGGCAAGTGCAGCACAGTTTGAAAAAGTTGGAAATATTATTCATGCAGATGCGGAGAGAAAATTTGTAGTACCTTCCGCTCCGGGAAAGAGAGATTCCAAGGACACCAAGGTAACCGATATGCTTTACGGATGCTATGCATTGGCAGAAGCAGACAAGGATTTTGATGCAGAGCTTAAAGCAATTGCAGCCCGTTATCAGGAAATTATTGATGGCTTGAAGTTGGAATTGTCCTTGGATGAGGAATTCAAAACCATTGAGAAAAACTTCAAGGAAAAGGCAGGCTCCGATTATGCAGCTTCCCGAGGTGAGTACTTAAACGGTATCATTATGGCGAAGTATTTGGGGTTTGAGTTTATTGATGCTGCTACTGTTATTTTCTTTAAGGATAACGGAGAATTTGATGCGGAAAAGACCAATAAGGTATTGTCTGCTAAATTAGGTAAGTGTGAGGCAGCTGTTGTGCCCGGTTTCTATGGAGCTTACGCAAACGGTAAGGTAAGGACCTTCTCAAGAGGAGGTTCCGATATTACCGGTTCCATCGTGGCAAGAGCGATTAAGGCTGACGTATACGAGAACTGGACTGATGTGTCCGGTATTCTGGTAGTGGATCCGCGAATCATTGATAATCCTGAGGTAATTGAAACCATTACTTACCGTGAATTGCGTGAATTGTCCTATATGGGCTTTTCTGTTTTTCATGAGGATGCTATATCACCTGTTCGTCAGGAAGGTATCCCTATCAATATTCGCAATACTAATGCACCGGAAGACAACGGTACTTGGATTGTGGGCAGTACCTGCCAAAAGTCCAAATATGTAATCACGGGTATCGCGGGCAAAAAAGGTTTCTGTGCAGTTAACATAGAGAAGGATAAAATGAATTCCGAAATCGGTTTTGGTCGTAAAGTATTACAGGCCTTTGAAGATAATGGTATTTCCTTTGAACATGTACCCTCTGGTATCGACACCATGACCGTATTTGTGCATCAGGATGAATTTATGCACAAGGAGCAGAAGGTGGTTGCAGGCCTTCACAGACTGGCAAATCCGGATACCATCGATATCGAGTCTGATTTGGCACTCATCGCAGTAGTAGGCCGTGGTATGAAGTCCACCAGAGGTACTGCAGGACGTATTTTCTCAGCATTGGCACACAAGAATGTAAATGTGAAGATGATTGACCAGGGTTCTTCGGAGCTGAATATTATCATTGGTGTGGCAAATGATGATTTTGAAACTGCCATTAAGGCAATTTACGATATCTTTGTATTGGCACAGTTATAGAATGTTTTTGCACCTCTTACATGAAAATGTAGGGGGTGTTTTTTATTCTTTTTGTAGAAAAGCGCAGGACTTTGTGATAAGATGGTATTTGTATAATTTTGTGTTTTGTTGGAGGAAATATGATTATTTTTATTTCTCATTCATCTGATGATTTTGCTATAGCAGAGAACGTGTGCGGACTTTTGGAGAGAAGCGGTCATCGCTGTTTTTTGGCACCGAGAGATATTCGTTCGGGTTATGAATATGCGGAAGAAATAATGAATGGTATAGAGTCTTCGGAGCTGATGCTTTTGTTTTTGTCTGAAAAGGCAAATAGGTCCCCGCATGTTATGCGAGAAGTGGAGCGAGCGGTTAGTAAGAGCATACCGATTATTGTATATAAGCTGGAAGATGTGGAATTGAATAAGTCCATGGAATATTTTCTCATGAGTCATCAGTGGGTCAGCGGCAAGACCGGTGCAACATCGGAGGAAGTGTTGAACTGTGTGGCAGAGTTTGCGTCCAAGGATAAGGCTTCGCGCACGATGGTAGAACCGCAAAGTCATGCCTCTAAAAAATCATATACAGGTATTGTAATTTTGCTTGTGTTGATTGCCGTGGCTTTGGTGGTAGGATTGTTTTTACTTTTGGGAACCAAGGGTGATGAAGAAGAACAGGGTGAGAATAAGCCCAATGTACAGGAAACATTTGCTGACGTGGAAGTGGGCGATACCCTTGTGTTTGGCAATTATTTGGAGGAGCCCATAGAGTGGCGTGTGTTGAGTGTTTCAGAGGATGGAAGCAGTGCGGTGATTGTGGCCAAAAATATTCTGACGATGAAGGCTTTTGATGCGGCAGAAGGCGGCAAGTATAATTATTATAATGACAAGAGTTATTGGGGAGAGGACCTTGTGTCGGAGGATGCGGAACTTTTGCGATTATTGAGAGGGAATAATGCATGGGAGTGTTCCAATATTCGTACTTGGTTAAATTCGGAAAATGAAACAGTAAGTTATGAAGATCAGGCACCCACCCAAATGAGTATGTCTGAATATAAAAACGGATATGACATGGAGCCGGGATTTTTGAGCTATTTTACAAAAGAAGAGCGGGAAGCGATTTTGACCACAGAAGTGAATACAAACGGTACTATAACCCGGGATAAGGTATATCTGTTGTCCACCAAGGAGCTTGCGTGGTTTGAAGAGGCAAATGTATCTTTACTTGCAATCCCTACGGAAGCAGCACTTCAGCAGGATGATTCTAATTGGTGCGAGGTAAATGTTTCGACTTATGGAATAGAAGATTATTGCTGGTGGCTTAGAGATTGTAATCCGGAAGGGCTTTCGTGTGAGGCTTATTTGGTAGGAAGCAGTTATAGCGGATGTGAAGTTCAGTCGGAGAATGTAGGTTTGGAAGGGTATGGTATTCGTCCGGCAATGACCATAGATTTATCGACAGAGTGCATAACGATAAAGTAGGAGGATGCAGATATGGTTTTAGCGAGTTTGGAGAAATACAATCAGATTGTAATACAGGTGCATGACAATCCGGATGCGGATGCAGTGGGCTCCGGTTATGCTATTTACAGATATTTCTTGGAAAAGGGAAAGGATGTGCGGCTGGTCTATGGCGGCCGTTATGCCATGGGCAAGAGTAATATGATTTTGCTGGTGGATGAATTGAAGATTCCTATTGAGTATGTGCAGAGTCTCGATAATCCGGAATTGTTGATTACAGTGGATTGTCAGTATGGTCAGGGCAATGTGCAGTATTTTGAGGCACAGAATGTTGCTATGATTGACCATCACAGTACCGGAAAAGAGTCTGATGAAATGGCGGAAATCAGAAGTCATTTGGTAAGCTGTGCAACGGTTTGTTACGCACTCTTAAAAGGGGCCGGATATGATGTCAATGCTGATAAAAGTATTGCAAGTGCATTGTATTATGGTTTGTACATGGACAGTAATCAGTTGAATGAAATCAGTCATCCCTTTGACAGAGATATGATTGATTTTCTGCAATATGATAAGGCACTGATCAACAGATTGAAATTTGCAAATCTGAGCATCGCAGACTTTGAAACTGCAGGAATTGCGATTATTCGTCATACTTATGTGGAGAGAAATCGCTTTGCACTGATTAATTCAAAAGAATGTGACCCTAATATTTTGGGATTGATCGGCGATTTGGCATTGCAGGTGGACAGTATCGATGTTTGTATTGTTTATTGTGAATATCCCGGAGGCTATAAACTGTCTGTCAGAAGCTGTGCTTTGGCAGTGGCAGCAAATGAACTGGCCGGCTTTTTGACGACCGGAATCGGAAACGGTGGAGGTCATATTGATAAGGCAGGTGGGTTTATATCTGAGCAAAGTTTCTTAAGAGAATATTCCGGTCAGAGTATAGAATCCTTCTTCTACACAAGGATGGACGAATATTTTGATAATTATGAAGTGGTACATTATAATGACGAAGTGAAGGACAAAGAGTCGCTGAAAATGTATCAGAAAAAAGCCGGATTTTATGGTTATGTCAAGTCGACGGATTTATTTAAAGCCGGAACAGAGTGCAAGGTCAGAACCTTGGAAGGAGATGTCCGGATACATTGTGAAGATGATGTTTATATTATGGTGGGCTATTTCGGAGAAACATATCCTATAAAGAAAAGTGCATTTGAGAGCAAATACAATGTGGCAGAAGGTAAGTTTGAAAGAGAGTTCGAATATTCGCCTACCGTAATCAATATGGAGACCAATGAAGCATTTGATTTAATGCCTTACATAAAGGTATGTACATCACAGCCCGGTGCCAGTATTTTGGCCCGACCAATGGAGAAATACACAAAGGTATTCAGTCGATGGAATTATGAGACATATATGTATGGTGAGAAGGGCGATATGCTGTGTTATAGTGCAAATGATCTGCATGATGTATATGTGGTAAAGAAAGATATTTTCCCTGTATTGTACGAAGAAAAGAAGTAAATTTACAGAAAATTACATTATTCGACAAAATTTTACAGAAAACGAATCGGCATTAAAATCTTTTTGAGAAAATATAAAAATATTTTCAAAAATGTGTTGACAAATGTCGATTCGTTTATTATAATGAAGTTACAATAAAGAAAGGACATAAACATAGATCATCTGGACGGCGGACCCGTTCAAATATGCAGAAAGAGAGGTACGGACCACCTAAATATTAAGTAATGATTCTTAAGTGAATCCGGACAACTTCCATTAAGGTACCAAGGAACGAAGAACCAAGGATACGTGTTTTGGACGCAGAAGAAAAAGTAACGAAATACAAAAGAGATTTAGAACGTTACAGTACTCCGGTACAAAAGAAGAGTGGATGAGGCACGAAAGAGAAAATGGAAGATAACTGAATAGGGAACTGTAAACATCTTACTGACGGAGGTAGAGCCATTGGATAGTATAGTTTAGGAGAGCGTATTGGTTTTGATTTAACTGATACGCTCTCATTGATTTTGTGAAAAAAATTTTTTTCTATGGCAAAAGAGGCAGAAGGTATGGTAATATATGATATTGTAAGATGTGGAACCACAATAATGATAATTGAGGCGAGTTATGAAAGAGAAATATTCATCTGAGGAGCGGAGAGAGCAACGCAGATTAATCAGACAAAGAAATCAAAGAGTGGCATATTCTGTTATGACGGGAGTGTTGTTAACGATTGTCATAATTGCAGTGTTTTTTGTGATTAAAGGAAAAAGAGGTGCTTCCGGAGAGGGGGTTCCGGGGCAGAATCCGGGAGGAGCAGAAGATGCTTTTGCATCGGAGGTGGAGCTGACACCCCCACCCATGACTACAGCAGAACCTGTTGCGACTATGTCACCGGAGGAACTTTTTGAACAGGAAATTGATGCCATAATTGCAGAAATGACGATTGTAGAGAAGGTTGCCGGTTTATTTATTATTACTCCGGAGGCTCTTACAGGTGTGGGGACTGCGGTGGAGGCAGGTGCTGGAACCAAAGGCGCCTTGGAAGATTATCCGGTGGGTGGTTTGATTTATTTTTCAAAAAATATACAGTCAAGAGAGCAATTGACACAGATGATTACCAATACCAAAGAGTATTGCAGATACCCTATTTTCATCGCTATTGATGAAGAAGGCGGAAGTGTTAACAGAATAGCTTCTGCAGGGTTAGGAGAAAAGCAGTCCTCCGCAGCGGCTATCGGTGCTACAGGAGATCCTAATAATGCTTATCTGGCGGGAAGTACTATCGGTACGTATCTGGCAGAACTGGGATTTAATCTGGATTTTGCTCCGGTTGCAGATTTGAGCAATATTTCCGGAAGTGTGATGAAGGACAGAGCATATGGTTCTACGGCAGAAGCAGCATCGCCTTATGTGTCGGCTATGGTTACCGGTTTGCAGGAACAAGGTGTTATGGGGTGTTTGAAGCATTTTCCCGGAATCGGTAGTACTACGGCGGATACTCATAACGGATTTGCCTATACGGACCGAACAGCAGAAGAATTCAGAAGTGAGGAATTTAAAGTTTTTCAGGCAGGAATTGATGCCGGAGCACAAATGATTATGGTAGGTCATGTGACAGCTGAGAAATTGACAAACGGACAGGATGGAGGCGGCAGTCCTTTGCCCGCATCCATGTCTCCTACTATCATTACAGGCTATTTAAGAAATGAACTAGGATATCAGGGTGTGATTATTACGGATGCCATGAATATGTCAGCAATTTCGGATTACTACAGCTCGGAACAGGCGGCGGTTATGGCGTTAAAAGCAGGATGCGATATGATTTTAATGCCGGAGAATTTCTTCCAGGCATATGCCGGTATTCTGAATGCCGTAAAGGACGGTGTGATTTCGGAAGAGAGAATTAATGATTCTTTGAGAAGAATTTATAGAATAAAGTATGCGGAAGGGTTTAATGGCTAAGGTTGTTTAGATAGAGTTTGTGTCGGACAAGTTGATTTGAGAAGGGATGAGTATTATGGAGTTTGTATATGAGATGCCTGAAGGAATGCTTCAGGAAACCGATAAAAAAGGAACTGTAGAAAGATTTTGCTATGACACGCAGACGTATGATGAGGGAGATTCACAGCCCATGCATAAGGGGGCCTGGATATATCTGCCCTACGGATATGATGCAACGAAGAAATATAATGTGCTCTATTTGCTTCATGGTGGTGGCGTAAATGAGGACTGGTGGTTTAAAATGTTTCCGGAGACGGTTACCATTTTGGACAACATGGTGGCGCAGAATGTTTGTGAACCGTGCATTATTGTGGCGCCTACCTATTATCGCGGCACGGAAGCGGATAAAAACGGAGAGTTTATTACAGAACATTTCTGGCAGGAGTTACGTAAAGATTTAGTCCCGGCAGTGGAGACAAAATATGCTACTTATGCGGGTGAGGATGTTTCGGAGGAGAATCTGGTGGCTACAAGAGATCATCGCGGAATCGCGGGATTGTCTTTGGGTTCTATGACTACCTATCGCGCAGGTTTTTACAATAATTTTGATTTGTTTTCCTGGTATGGACCTTTTTCCGGTTGTGGCGGTCCCAAGGGCGACAGAGCGTATGAGGCGGCCCGTATAAAAGAAACCTTGGAAAAGGGAGCGGAAAAGGGGTTGGTATTGGATTATATGTTCTGTGCAAACGGTGATCAGGACATTGCTTATGCAGAACATGTGGAGATTATGGAGAATGCTGTGAAGAACTGCGAAATTTTGAGACCCGGTGAAAATTATGATTTCTTTGTGATTCCGGGTGGAGTACATGATATGAAGGCATGGCAGTTGCATTTGTATCATGCGTTGCAGGTGTTTTTTGTGAAATAAGAAAAAGCTTGGTGGACGGACCACCAAGCTTTTTAAGGTTTGTATGTAGTTCTCGCAGTTTTAATGCTTTGATAAAGCATGGCATATTCGCTTTGGGTCATGCTCTTTTGCGGTACACAGATGCGTTTATTGGTAAAGGATATTTCGATTACCTTTTTCCTGGAGAAAAAGAGTATGACGCCAAACAGCAAACATAAAATTGCCAAAATATTCATGGTATGGTTTATCCATTCCGGTAAACTGATAGAACAATTGAACCACTGAAGAGAATCGTTCGCTTTATCAATAAGGGAACTTAATTTATCTATAATGACTTTTACAATTTCTAATACTGTTCCGGCGATTAGAAACAAAAGGGTTTTCTTGTGAGAACGCTGGCTTAAATACCCCATTCCCAAGTAATTTGCAAGAAAAGCAGTGTCCGTCGCTTCTTGGTTTCTTTGAAATTCGCTGTCTTTTAAGTAAAGATATTTCCCTGATATAATCATTCTATCGGACATAACCGTAAGGCCATATTTACGCTTGCTCGTAGGAGAAAGCTGATAAAGGGGCGTGGTTGTCAAATTCTGTGATGACATTTATATATTCCCCTTTACTTTGTCCTTGGCACGACGGATTTGTTTCTGGAAATCTTGGACCTTAGACAAGCCAATAATACTTGCGTTGAACCGGATGTGACCACCTGCGTATTCTATTATAAAATCGGTTCCGCGACTTTTTAGGTAGTTGACAATTAGGATTAATATTGCAATAGCAGTACCGGTCAGACCTATTATGGGTGCATTGTCGGCCGGAAAGAATAAGTCCAAATCAAATGCAAAATATAATAATGCCAAGAACCATGAAACTACTATTGTAACAATTGGTGCAAGGAGTCCAAAGGGGTTGCTATAACGGAATCCCGTGCCTGTGATATCCTCCAAATCCACGATTTTTTCATACTTTTCTTTTATAAAGGATTTTCCGCTTCCGCTAAAAAAGGTTCCTTGGAAATAAACTCTTTTGTCAGTTAATAAGGCATGACACTTTTTGACTTTCTTGTTAAGAATATTCTCTACATATCCGTTTCCGAGAGTGCTTAGAAGTTGTTCGTCCGGTTCTATAAA
Source organism: Acetatifactor sp. (assembly GCA_045533725.1). Taxonomy (GTDB): domain Bacteria; phylum Bacillota; class Clostridia; order Lachnospirales; family Lachnospiraceae; genus Acetatifactor. The sequence continues at coordinate 10,254 of JAZSII010000054.1, forward strand.
CACATTGCCATAGGAAGTTGGTGTTACGGATGCAGATGGAAGTGTAGATTGTGAAGAAGGTGTTTGAATTGCTGGGGTGACTTCCTTTGAAGAAACGGCTGAGGAAGAGTCCGAAGCCTCAACCTTAGAACCACAATTAAAACAGAATTTACAATCGTTGGGTACATCACTACCGCATTTGCTACAAATCATAATGAAATCCTCTCTTTCGTTTTGATACTACTTTTTTTAGTTATTTTAAATTATACTCAAAATATTGAGCATAGTCAACAAATTAAGCATGGTAAGGTGTTTGTATGAGGTGATTTATTTGATTTCGTATAAACCATTATTTGAAACCATGAAATGCAAAAATATTACTGAGTACAATTTGATATTTAAGCAGGGACTTTCTGCGAATACAATTCATCGTATTAAAAAAGGGCTTCCGATTACGACAGAAACCCTTGATACGCTGTGCTTTATTTTAGACTGTGAAGTACAGGATATTTTGGAGCATGATAAATCGCAGTGATAGAGGCGAGACGGGGAGTCGGATCAATGCTTACAAAAAAGGATATCCGGTCGGATATCCTTTTTTGGTAAAAAAATAAGCGCGAGACGGGGATCGAACCCGCGACCCCCTCCTTGGCAAGGAGGTGCTCCACCGCTGAGCCACTCACGCATGTCATATCAACAAGGAATAATATACATGATTTTTATGTATTTGTCAACAGTATAATTGTACTTCTTTTTTGCAAATTTAAAAATATTTATAATGTATTTGAAAGAAAGAGGTGAGTTGTCAGAAAAGTTCATTTTCTGCACATTGCGAAT